>CADCTL010000128.1 GCA_902805625.1 uncultured Acetobacteraceae bacterium | reverse complement strand
CCACGCTGGCGGAGCAGGGCTTCCCGCTGGCGGGCGACCTTTGGGTAGCCTTGCTCGCGCCGCCCGGCACGCCGGGGGCGGTGGCGGAGCGCATGGCCGCCGAGGTGCACGCCATCATTTCGACGGCGGAGGCGGCGGACTTCCTCGTCGCGACCGGCCTCATGCCGGACACCCAAGACCGCACGCGCTTCCTCGCCCACCTGCGCGACGAGGACGCCGTCTGGCGGGCCCGCGTGGGGCGGCTCGGCATCCGCCTCGACGAATAGGTCGGGCGCGGGCGCCGGAAAGCGCCCGCGTACGGGCGTGCCGAAGCGGGAAACCGCGCGCCTGCCGGAAGCCCTTGGCGGCGCTCACAACTCTTAACAAGCCATAACGGGAATCTCCCGGCCGCCTGTGCTCGCATCCCGGCGGCGGCGAGCGGAGCGGGTGTCGCCGCGCCGTTGCCGCCCACGGGAGATGCCAGCATGAATCCGCACCTCAGCCGCGACGGCGCGGCGTCCGATCCGGCACGAAGGCAGGCGGATGGCTCGGCAGCCGGTGCCGTGCCGTCAACCATCAGACTGCGCCTCGAAGCTGAGGCCCAACACCGGTTCTCAGCGGCCGCGCGGCGCCGGAGCGTGGCCGAGGTGGCGGCCATGCTCGACGACGTCCGCCGCAGGATCGGGCGGGATCCGGAAGGCGCGCGCGCGGCCGCGCTGCGGCTTGTGGCACTCCTAGCGGCGCCGGGAGGCGACGGACCGGCGCCGGTGCGTGGAGGCTTGGCGCCGTGGCAGAAACGCAAGGTCGACCGCTACATCCGGCAGAGGCTGGAGCGGACGCTGCGGGTGGAGGATCTGGCGGAGCAGGCGTCGCTCAGCGTCAGCCATTTCTGCCGCGCCTTCAAGGAGAGCTTCGGGGCGAGCCCGCACCTGCACCTCACCCGGCTGCGGGTCGAGCGGGCGCGGCGCTTGATGCTGACGACGGAGGATCCGCTCAGCGAGATCGCGCTCGCCTGCGGCATGGCGGACCAGGCCCACTTGTCGAAGGTCTTCCGGCGCGAGATGGGCGAGCCCCCCAACACGTGGCGTCGCCGGAACAGGACCGGCGCTGAAGCGCGGGGGCCCGGCGGCCGGAAGATCAACCGTGCCTTCGACCCGGCTGACCGCGTGTGAGCGTCGTCGGAGCCGCGAAACGGAACGACGCACTTCAGGCGCCGCTCTGGCCACCGATGCCGCGGTTGTAGGTGGGCGGCCCGGTGGCGGGCGTCAGCCCGCACGCCGCGGCGCCCAGCAACAGCACGACGAGCGGCGCGAGGCGCAGCAGGAGGGTCACGCCGAGCCTCCGTCCGCCGAGGACCGCTCGACGGCATCTCGGCACGGGCTCGTGCCGAGGGTGCGGGCCGCGGCAAGAGGCGCGAAGGGAGCGTCGGTCGAGGCCGTCGCGGACAGGCTTGGCCCAAGCGGAAAAGGAGCTGCTCGCGGTAGGAGGGAACGACCGGTCACGCCGGTGGCCTCGGCGGCGATGAAGCACGTGCGGTGCGGCGTGGGCGCCATCGCGCGCGCAGATCGTCAACGGGGAGGGCCGTACTCGACGCTGTACATGCCGCCGCCGCCCTGCACGAGCCGCGGCGCGCCGCCGCTGCCCAGCGCCATCGTGCTCGGCATCGCCTCGTCGTAGATCACCTCCAGCATGCCGTTGACGTTCTCCAGCCGCACCACCCGCTTCGACTCCGGCTGGCCGGGCGCCATGTCGTAGACCACGGTGAGGCCGCCGCCGCCCTGGCTGACCATCACCTCGCGCACGATGCGCTCGCCCATCATCGGGCCGAGCTGGACGCGCTGACCGAATTGCATGGGCAATGGAGCAGGCGCGTTGGACTGGGACAGGACCGGGGCGGCCCCGCCGAGCGCGGCAAGGGCAAGGGCCAGGGCGGGTAGGGTCGTACGCACGGCGTGTCTCTCCCCTGCGGTTGCCAGTGATGTGCACCGTGGGAATACGGCAATTCGCTTTGTTCGATATTGGCCAGAGCGACCGGTTTTTCTGATTCTTACTGCATCGTGCGCTGCTGCCGTCGCCGGCGCGCTGGAACGCGGCCGGCAGGGCGGCGGCTGCCGCGCCCCCACGCCGCGCGGCGCCCACCAGGGCCTTGGTGATGTAGCGGGCCTCCCGGCCGCGGTCTCCTGCAGGAGCGCGTCCAGCGCCACCGGGGGCTGGTTCCTGGCGCCCTTCTTCCGGAGCGACGGAGGAGGGCCACCCGGGAGAAGGACTCCTGGGCGGCACTCTTCGCGTCGGTGTGCCGCGCCTGCACCGGGTGCACCACAGGAATCCGCGAGCCGCCGAGCCAATCAGCCGGAGTCTGTATGACTTCGCCAACGGTATCTGTAGGAAGTCCAACGCCGTTCGATGGCGGTCACGCCGCCGCCTCGGAGCGCCTGGGCAACCGCCAGTTCGGCCGCGGGAAGTGGCAGGTGTAGCCGTTCGGGAAGCGCTCGAGGTAGTCCTGGTGCTCGGGCTCGGCCTCCCAGAACTCGCGCGCGGGCGACACCTTGGTCACCGCCCTGCCCGGCCACAGCCCCGACGCGTCCACGTCGGCGATGGTCCGTTCGGCCTCCGCCTTCTGCGCCTCGGAGGTGTAGAAGATCTCCGACCGGTAGGAGGATCCCACGTCGTTGCCCTGCCGGTCCTTGGTCGTCGGATCGTGGATCTGGAAGAAGTACTCCAGCAGCTCGCGGTAGCTGATCCGCTGCGGGTCGAAGAGGATCTCGATGGCTTCCGCATGCCCCTCGTGGTCGCGGTAGGTGGCGTTCGGCACGTCCCCGCCGGTGTAGCCGACCCGCGTCTTCCGCACGCCCGGGAGCTTGCGGAACAGGTCCTCCATGCCCCAGAAGCAGCCGCCCGCCAGGACGGCCCGTTCGGTGGTGTCGCTCATCGCGCTTTCTCCTCGCCCGCGTGGTCGAACAGGTGCAACGGGTCCCCGTAGCCTTCAGCCTCCATCGCCTCGAGCGGGACGAACCGGAGCGCGGCGGAGTTGATGCAGTAGCGCATCCCGCCCGCGTCCCGCGGCCCGTCCGGGAAGACGTGGCCGAGGTGGCTGTCGCCGTGCTTCGAGCGGACCTCGACGCGGCGCATGCCGTGGCCGAGATCGGTCTTCTCGACCACGTTGTCGCGCGCGATCGGCCGCGTGAAGCTCGGCCAGCCGGTTCCGCTCTCGAACTTGTCCGATGACGCGAAGAGCGGTTCGCCGGAGACGACGTCGACGTAGATCCCCGCCGCCTTGTTGTTCAGGTGCTCGCCGGTGAATGGGCGCTCCGTGCCCTCGCGCTGGGTCACCCGACGCTGCTCGGGCGTGAGGCGTTCCAGCGCCTCCTCGCTTCTGCGATACCGAACGCTCATGCGCTTTCTCCTCCTGCTGCTTGCGGTCGCTCCCTCCGTCGGGGTGGAACACGTCGCCGATCCTGCGCGCGGGCCACGCGCCCGCGAAGACTCCATCATCCCGGAAATTGTGAATAGCTCAACGCAGTACTGCCGCGTGATCGGTCGCGCGTCGTCGTGCGTCAAGGTGACGATGCCGCCGGGGAAGAGGGTGAGGGTCATCGCGGCAGTTCCCCTTCTATTCCGCTTCCGCCGCCCCCGCTGCGACGGGCCGCGACGCGCCGGGGGTGATCCCGTACCGGCTGGCCGGTGTCGCCCGGGACAGGCCGGGCAGCAAGGCGCGCCGCGCGGCCTCGTAGGCGTCCCAGTCCGCGGGGTCCGGCAGCGAAGGCACCGTCGCGAACTCGCCTTGGTCGAGGCCGGCGAGGGCGGCGTCGACCATGTCGCCCGCCGGCATGACGATCTCCCGCGGCAGCCGCTCGACCGACGACCCGGCGACGCTCCAGAAGTCGGTCGCGGTGGCGCCCGGCAGGACCACCTGCACCCGGACGCCCTTGTCGGCCAGCTCGTGCCGCAGCGACCGGCTGAAGGCCAGCACGAAGGCCTTGGTGCCCCCGTACACGCCGTTAAGGGTCTCGGGGGCGACCGCGACGATGGAGGCGATGTTGATGATGGTGCCGGAACCGCGGGCGACGAAGGCCGGCGCCGCTGCAAAGGTCAGTCGCATCAGCGCCGCGACGTTCAAGGCGATCATCCGACTCATGTCGCCCACGTCGGACTCCAGCAGCGGCGCCGTGGCGCCGACGCCCGCGTTGTTCACCAACAGGGTGATGGCCGGATCGTCCCGAAGCACCCGCTCCACCTCGGCGAGGTCGCCGGGATCGCTAAGGTCGGCCGCCAGCACGGCTGCCTCGCGGCCGGTCTCGTCGCCGATGCGCCGCGCGAGGAGCTCCAGGCGCTCGCGGTCGCGCGCCACGAGGATCACGTCGTGGCCGCGGCGGGCCAGGCGGCCGGCGTAGGCCGCGCCGATGCCGGAGGAAGCGCCTGTCACCAGCGCCGTGCCTTTCGAAGAAGCCGCCATCGTCTTCGCCCTTCCTCAGGTCCAACCGCGAGGTGGCTGGTGCCGACCCGGACGGCGCTCCGAAGGCGTGGTCCCAGGCGACCGGTTTCACCGACGAGGACGAGCTTGCCGCCACGGCCACAGCCTTGCTTTCCCAGGATTGCCGCAGATTGCCGCCAGTTGCTGCGTTCGGCGCACCGCGGCGACCTTTCCGCCGAGGGCGAGGCGGCGTCGCTGCGCCTGCCGGCGCTGCGCGATGCGGTGCCATCGAGGCGGCGCCGGAAGAAATGTGCCTCACGCTGGGGGTACCCGCGGAGGCGCTTCTCGCGGCTGCGCGCCCCACTCCTCGTCGTCCGGGATGTTCAGCACGCGGCCGCACGCCTTGCAGTGCACGGCGTCGGCGTCGTGGCGCAGCAGCCCGCATTGCGGGCAGGGGTGGCGCACCTTGCCGCCCGGCCGGAACGCCGCCTGCGCGAGGCGGAAGAACAGCGAGATGCCGACGATCATCATCGCCACCGAGAGCAGTTCGCCGAAGGTGCTGCCGAGGAGCGTGATGTCGCCGAAGCCGGTGGTGGAGAGCGCCGCCACCGTGAAGTAGAGCGCGTCCACGAAGTCCACGATCTTCTCGTTGGTCCCGCGCTGGGTGACGAAGACCAGCGAGGAGGCGACGAGGACGAACACGGCGAGGTCGAGCGAGGCGCGGATCACCTCCTCGTTGCGGGCGACCGCCGGGGACAGCTTCTTGAGGCGGCCGAGCACGTTGTAGGACCGCAGCAGCCTGACCGTGCGCAGCACGCGCAGGAAGCCGAAGTTGGCGCCCAGCGCCGAGACGAGCAGAGAGGCGATCACCACGAGGTCCACCAGGGCGGCGCCGTTTTCGAGGTGGCGCATCGGGTGGTGGTGGGCGAGCATCCGGCCCAGGAACTCGCAGGCGAGGAGGACGCCGAGCGCCAGATCGACCGAACGGAGCCAGGGCGCGTCGTGGACGAAGGTGGTGGCCAGGAAGTAGGCGAGCGCGGCGAGGTCGAGGGCGAGAAGGCCGACCTGGAACCGGACCGCGGCCGGGCGGCGGCCGTAGAACAGGCGACGCATTCCCACGCGCAGCCGGCGCATGTAGGTGGCGGGCTCGGGCGTCGTCGCGCCGGCCTCGCCCGTGGCCGCGGCAGATGCCGCCCGGCATTTACGTGGCCATGGCGACATCGGATATCGTGCCGCGGCGCCGGACGGCTATTCCGCCGCGCCTGCGGCCGGCGCGGATCCGACGCCGATGGCCCGCTCACCTGCCCGTGCCGAGCGCGCCCCGGCCACGCGGCGGACCAGGACGTAGAAGACCGGCGTGAAGAGCAGGCCGAACAGGGTGACGCCGATCATGCCGGAGAACACGGCTACGCCGACCGCCCGCCGCATCTCCGCCCCCGCGCCCTGGCCGACGACCAGCGGCGCCACGCCGAGGATGAAGGCCAGGGACGTCATCAGGATCGGCCGCAGCCGCAGCCGGCAGGCCTCGACCACCGCGACGACCGGGTTGGCGCCCCGCTGCTCCTCGAGCTGCTTCGCGAGCTCGACGATGAGGATCGCGTTCTTCGCGGCCAGGCCGACAAGCACGACGAAGCCGATCTGGGTCAGGATGTTGATGTCCTGCCCCGTCCACCGCACGCCGAGCGACGCCGCGAGCAGGCACATCGGCACGATCAGCAGCACCGCGAAAGGCAGCGACCAGGAGCCGTACTGGGCCGACAGCACGAGGTAGACGAACAGCACGCAGAGCGGGAAGACCAGCAGGCCCGCATCGCCCGCCGTCGCCTGCTGGTAGGAGAGGTCGGTCCATTCGTAGGAGATGCCGTCGGGCAGGATGTCGCGCGCCAGCGCCTCCATCGTGGCCAGCGCGGCGGCGGCGCTCGTCCCCGGCAGCGTGTCGCCGTTCACCTCGGCCGCGGGGTGGAGGTTGTAGCGCGGCACGCGGTCCGGCCCCGCGGAGTCGCGCACGCGGATCATCGTGCCGATGGGCACCATGCGGCCCTCGTTGTTGCGGGCGCGCAAGCGCGCGAGGTCCTCCTGCACCCGGCGGAACGGCAGGTCGGCCTGGGCGGTGACGCGGTAGACGCGGCCGAGCGCGTTGAAGTCGTTCACGTAGGTGGAGCCGAAATAGGTCTCCAGCGCCTCCGTCACGCGCGCCGCCGGCACGCCCAGCATCTCCGCGCGCGTGCGGTCGATCTCCACGAAGATCTGCGGCGATCCTGCCGAGAACGGGCTGAAGACGGCGACCAGCCCCGGCGCGCCGTTGGCGGCCGCCACCATCTCGGCCGTCGCCTGGGCGAGCAGCTCCGTCCCGCGCCCCGCCCTGTCCTCGAGTCGCATGGCGAAGCCCCCGCCCGTGCCGATGCCGGGCACTGGCGGCGGCGGAATGACGACGATGAGGGCCTCCTGCACCTCGGAGAGCCGCGCGCGGAGCTCGCCGACGATGCGCTCGGCCGTCAGGCCGTGCGGCAGGCGCTCCTCCCACGGGGCGAAGACGGGGAAGAGGGCGGCGGCGCTCTGCGACTGGGTGAAGGTGGCGCCGTTGAAGCCGGCGAAGGCCCCGGCGCGCACCACGCCCGGCGTGCCGAGCGCGATGTCCTCCACCCGGCGGACCACCTCCGTGGTGCGCGCCAGGGAGGCGCCGCCGGGGAGCTGGACCGCGATGATGGCGTAGCCGCGGTCCTGGGCGGGTATGAAGCCCTTCGGCGTCGTCGCCAGCAGCCAGCCGGCCGCCGCGATCAGCCCGGCATAGGCGAGCACCATGGCCGGGGTCAGTCGCACCGCCAGGCCGACCAGCTTCGCGTAACCCGCCGCGGCCCGCTCGAAGGCGGCATTGAAGCGCGCGAAGAACCAGGCCAGCGCCCGCCCCGGGAGGTTCCACCGGGCCGGACCGCCATGCCCGTGTGGGCGCAGGATCGTGGCCGACAGCGCCGGGGAGAGGGTGAGCGAGCAGAAGGCGGAGATCGCCGTGGCGACCGTGATGGTCACGGCGAACTGCCGGAAGAACTGGCCGGTGATGCCGCCCAGGAAGGCAGTGGGCACGAAGACGGCGCAGAGCACCAGCGCGATCGAGACCAGCGCGCCGCCGACCTCGGTCATGGTCAGCAGCGCCGCCTCCCTCGGCGCCTTGCCGCCGGCCAGGTGGTGCTCGACGTTCTCCACCACCACGATCGCGTCGTCCACGACGATGCCGACGGCGAGCACCAGCCCGAACAGGGTCAGGTTGTTGATCGAGAAGCCGAGGGCGCCCAACGCCGCGAAGGTGCCGACCAGCGAGACCGGGATGGCGAGGATCGGGATCACGGCGGCCCGCCAGCGCTGCAGGAACAGGATGACGACCAGCACGACGAGCAGGACCGCCTCCTCGATCGTGGTGATCAGCTCCGACACGCTCTCGGCGATGAAGCCCGTGGGGTCGTAGGCGATGTCGTAGGCGAGGCCGGGCGGGAACTCCGCGGCGATCGCCCGCATCGTAGTCCGGATGCGCTCCGCCGTGCCGAGGGCATTTGTGCCTGGGCGCTGCCTGATCAGCAGCGCCACGGCCGGCCGGCGCAGCAGGGAGCTGTTCGCGGCGTAGGAGAGGGCGCCGAGCTCGACGCGCGCGACGTCGCGCAGCCGCAGGACGCGGCCGTCCGCCGTGGCGCGGACGATGATGTCGCCGAAGGCCTCCGGGTCCTGCAGCCTGCCCAGGAAGGTTAGGTTGGGCTGAAAGGCCTGGTCGGCGATCGGCGGCTCGCCGAGCTGGCCGCCGGCGATCTGTACGTTCTGCGCCCGCACCGCCGCGACCACGTCGCCGGCCGACAGGCCCCATTCCGCCATGCGCTCCGGATCCAGCCAGACCCGCATGGAGTAGTCGCGGGCGCCGAACATCTGCACGTCGCCGACGCCGTCCAGCCGCAGCAGGCGGTCGCGCACCTGGCGCAGCGCGTAGTTGGAGACGTAGAGCTGGTCGTAAGTCTCGTCCGGCGAGGTCATGTAGACGACCATCAGCAGGTCCGGCGAGTTCTTCCGCGTCGTCACGCCGATGCGCCGGACCTCCTCCGGCAGGCGCGGCGTGGCGACCGCGACGCGGTTCTGCACCAGCACCTGCGCCGCATCGAGGTCGGTGCCCAAGGCGAAGGTGACGGTCAGCGACACCCGCCCGTCCGCCGTGGACTGCGAGTACATGTAGAGCATGTTCTCGACGCCGTTGACCTCCTGCTCGAGCGGCGTCGAGACGGTGTCCGCCACCACCTGGGCGGAGGCGCCGGGATACTGCGCCTGCACGACGACGGTGGGCGGCGCGACCTCCGGGTACTCGGCCACCGGCAGGCCGAGGTAGGCGAGCCCGCCCGCGATCACCAGGAAGACCGAGAGGACGATGGCGAGGACCGGCTGGCGGACCGAGAGGTGCCCGATGTTCACCGCGCGGCCTCCCGCTGGCCGGTCGGCGCCTCGATCGGACGGCGCTCGGGCGCCACCGGCTGGCCGGCCCGCACGCGCTGCAGCCCGTTCACGACGACCGGCTCGTCGGGGCGGAGCCCCTCCCGGACCACGCGCAGCCCGTCGACCAAGCGGCCGAGGCGGACCTCCCGCATCGAGACGCGGTTCTCCCCGCCGACCACGAAGACGACGCGCCGGGACTGGTCGTTGCCGATGGCGCTGTCGGGCAGCAGCAGCGCCTCGTACTCGGCGCTGCCGGGCAGGCGCAGCCGCGCGAAGATGCCCGGCGTGAAGGCGCCGTCCGGGTTGGCGAAGCGCGCCCGCACGCGCACCGTCCCGGTCTGCGCGTCCGCCACGTTGTCCACGAAGTCCATCCGGCCGCGGTGGCTGAACGCCGGATCGTCGCCGAGCGCCAGCAGGACCGGCGTCGCGGCCTCGCGCGGCGAAGGGAGGCCGCCTTCGCGCACCAGGCGCTGGTAGCGGAGGTAGGCGCTCTGGTCCACGTCGAAGTAGAAATCGATCGGATCCGCCGAGACGACGACGGCGAGCAGGGTCGAGGCCGCCTCGCCGCCCGAGATGATGTTGCCGGGGCTGACGAGGTGCCGCCCGATCCGGCCGGTGACGGGCGATTCGACCCGCGTCCAGTCCAGGTCGAGCTGCGCGCGCCGCAGCCGCGCCTCGGCGACCGCCACCGCGGCGTTGCCCGCCCGCACCATCTCCGCCCGTTGGTCCACCACCGCCTCCGGCACGTCTTGGCTGCGGCGCAGCTCGTTCGCGCGGACGAGCTCGCGCTGCGCGAGGTCCAGCCGCGCGCGCGCCTCCGCGAGCCGGCCCTGCGCCTCGGCGAGGGCGGCCTGGTAGGGCCGCGGGTCGATGGTGAACAGCAGATCGCCCCGCCGCACCGACTGGCCGTCCCGGAAGTGCACCTCCGTCACGGCGCCGCCGACGCGGGCGCGGACCTCCACGTGCGCGACCGCGGCGAAGCGGCCGCTGTACTCGTCCCACTCCGTCACGGCGCGGCGCAGCGGCTCGCTGACGGTCACGCGCGGCGGCGACGGCGAGGCCGGCGCCGTCTGCGCCTCCGGCTGGTCGCAGGCGGCCAGCGCACCGAGGGCCAAGGCCGCGGCGAGGCGCGGTGTGGGGGAACGCCAGCCTTGCGCCCCTTCAGGCGTGGGGAGGCGACTGATGACCTGGGCGGGCCGGCGAGCGGTGGCCGACATGTGCTGCGCTCCCTCTTCGGCTCACGACGAGCTCCAGCGGCCTCGCCCGCGGGACGGACGCGCGCGAAGGCGCCAGGGGAGGATGGTACGATGATGGGTCACCCCGGCGTTTGTCTTCTGTTGCGGCGATGCCGCCGATCCTGCGCTTTTCGGACAAAGGATGCGAAGCGGGGAAAGGTGCCGCGCGGACCGCGCGGGTCACGACTGCTGGACCCAGCCGGCCGGATGCGGGTCTCGTGCGCCGCTGCCCGGCCAGGGGCACACCGGGCCGGCGGCGCTTCGCGCTGCTTCAGGATGTCGGCAGCACGTCGCGGACGAGGTGCCGCAAACCGTTGCCGGTGCGGATGTTGATCTGCTGACTCAGGCGGCCGTTCACCCGCCGGACCGCGGTGCCGGCTGGCCTCCAGGGGGCCGGCGTCAGCGACATGAGCGGCGCGCCGCAACTCCGGTGTGAGCACGACGCCGGCACCGCGACTGCCATGCAGTGGGAAACAGCCGTCACCACGCGCGCCCTCGTGGACGCGGACAGCAACGGGGACCGCGGACGCCCAGACGCTGGTGGTTGGCGCGGCCTTAAGCACCGGCGACTTCTTGGTCCGACAGCATGCCCCGAAACGCGAGCGGCCCGTGGAGCGATCCGCAGCGCCGTCTCAGCGTGTGCGCGCGAGTTGGCGTCAGGCCGCCTCGCCCGCCGCCCGGCGGCCTACCACGCGGTGTTGGCCGGCTAACAGCGATGGGCCGCGCCGCGGCGCAGTCTCTCCCCAAGTCGGGGATGATCCCCGGCTCGGGATCTCAGGAGACAGACCATGACCAAGCGCAGCACCGCCTTCGCTCCCCTCTTCGCCCTCGCACTGGCGCTGTCCGCAGGCGCCGCCCAGGCCCAAGCCCCGCTGGACGGCACCGCCGCGGCGCTGACCGGCAACGTGGTCGGCGGCGGCACCGCCACCATCACGGGCGGCGGCGACAACACGACCGTCACCTACAGCGCCGGCGGCGCCGGCGGCGGCATGACCTTCCATTCGCAGGCGCCCCGCCTCGCTCGCGCGCGCAACGGCCAGGGCAACGGCGGCCTTTCGGCCGAGTACCTGGAGCCGGAGACCGCCCCGCCCGGCCGCGAGGCGTGGCTGCTGGGCGGCGGCGACAACGCCGAGGTGGTCTACACCCGGCCACGCTGAGCCGCTCGGAACCGTACGGAAGCCGGCCGGAGACTACCCCGGCCAGCTTTCCCCTTCGCGGCCCGGCGTGGCCGCCCCGATCCCGGCGCTATCAACCTCCGAGACACCGGACGCACCCAACCAAAGGAGCACACGGCCATGATGGCCATCGACATGGACCTGAGCACGCGCGGCGACCGCGGCCGCCGCCTCGCGCGGGTCCGGAACGCCATTTCGGCCTGGCTGGGCCGCGCGCGCGACCGGCGGGCGCTGGCGGCGCTCGACGAAAGGACGCTGAAGGACATCGGCCTGTCGCGCTACGACGCCTCGGCCGAGACCGCGAGGCGGCCATGGTGGCCCTGAGCGCCGCGGCGGCGACCGTCGCCGCGCCCTCGATCTTCCGCCTCGGCCGGGGCGACCTGCCCGGGGTGGAACGCCACCTGCTGGCGCTCGGCCCGGCGGACCGGCGCAAACGCTTCCTGTCGCCCGCCGACGACGGCGCCATCGCCCGCTACGCCGCAGGGCTCGATCCGGTCCGCGCGACGCTCGTGGGCGCGGCGGGTCCGGGCGGGCGCCTGGTCGGGATCGCGGAGGCACACCCGGTCGTGCACGCGCCGCGGACGGTGGAGGCGGCGGTCTCCGTCCACCCCTACCACCGGCGGGAGGGGCTCGGGCGCCGCCTCGTCGCACGCGCCCTCTCCATCGCCTTCGCCGAAGGCGCCGAGGCGGCGGTGTTCCTGTTCGCGCCGGAGAACCGGGCTGTCGCCGATCTGGCGCGCTCGCTCGGGGCGCGCTTGGCGGCGCCGGGCCGCGCCTTGCTCCCCGCCGGCGCGCTGCGCGCCGGGACCGCCGCCCCGGACGCCGCGGCGGACACATTGGAACTGGCTGCCTAGCTGTCCGGTGGTGAGACGTCCTTGGCGGCTTCAGCGATGGCGCGCGCCTCGGCGATGTCGGCCGGTCCCGCCCGGCCATGCGGCCTGGGGTTGGCGAGCTTGCGGCGCGCCTTGAGGCGCTCGGCGACGACTTGGTCGGGCGTCTTCCCGTCGAGCACGCGCTGGCGGCGGGCGTTGTAGGCGGCGTTGAAGCCGCGCAACAGCCGCTCGAGTTGCTGGTGGGACCAGACGGTGATGCCGAGCACCTCGCCGCCGACCCGGCCGTTGAAGCGGCGAGTAGGGCTTGTTGTGGCGGTATTCCGCGCCGAGTCCGTGGCGGACCTTGGCGAAGGCAGGGTTGGAGCAGCTGCCGTTGTCGGTCAGCACATGGGTGAGCCGGAAGGGGAAGGCGGCGGCGGCCTCCTGGAGGAAGGCAACGGCGCTCCGCTCGGTCTCGTCGTCTTTGACCGCGAGGTGCACCGAGCGCGAGCGCCGGTCGATGGCGACGTAGAGGTAGCGCTTGCGGCGCTCGCCGTCGGCCGTTTGCAGCTTGGGCAGGTGCTTGGTGTCGATGTGCACGAAGCCGAGGTCGTAGTCGCGGAAGCTGCCCTCGCCTCTCCTTGGCCGCCCCGCGGCGGGCGGCGGCCTGCGGCTCAGCCCCTCGGCGTGGAGGATGCGCCAGACGCTGTCGCGGTTGAGGTGCGGCAGGAAGTGGCTGACCACGAAGGTGTGGTCGTCGAGGGCGAAGCCGGTGGAGCGGCGAAGGGCGCAGACCATGGCGCGCTCCTCGTCCGTGGCCTTCCGGGGCAGCCGATGCGGCCGGGCGGAGCGGTCCAGGCAGTCCCCGGGCCGCGCTTGCGCCACTTGCGCACCGTCTCCGTGCTGACGCCGTAGCGCCTGGCCAGCACGCCGGTGGCCTCGCCCGAGCGGGCGATCTCGGCGCGGACGGCGGGGGTGGTGCGGGCGTTGGGATGGATCCGCAGCATGGCTCATCCTCATCTCGGCGCTGGAGCTCCGAGGCGCTCGAACCAGTCGGCGTGGTCTAGGATGGCCAACCCGACCGGGTCCCGACAATGCTCCGCGACCAGACAGGTAGCGTAGCCGGCTGCTGACGGAGGACGGTGTGGCGCTGAGCGGACCGCAGCACATGATCAGCAGCCCGGACCCGGAACACGCGCGGAAAAAAGGGACGGTCGATGCGGCTCGCAGCGGCCTGAGCCCGGGCGAGGTGAATACTACGCCAGCGAGTTCAACATCAGCTGGCACTCGACGCTGCGGGCGATGTGGAGCCCCAAAGGCGACGGGTGATAGTCCCCACGCGATACAGAGGCGACCCGGCGCTACGGCCTCGGCGCGGCGGACCGGCACAGCGGCGAGGCGGTGGTGATCACACGGAGACGGAAGCGGCGGCGCGAGGCGGCCGGGCGGTGGTTGCCGGGCGCGTCCGCCGAAACCGCCGTGAGGTGGTGGAGGCCCGTGAGCAGGGGCGTCGTTGCGCTCATGATTGCGATGCCCCGACTTGGTCGGCTTGGCCCTGCTTCGTGTCGGTGATGCGCGCGGCCTTCAGCGCCCGCGCGACGAAGGCCACGCGCCGGCCCTGGAACCGCGCCACCTCCCGGTCGTCGTCGGTGGGCGGCTTCGCTTGGTTGAACGACACGGCGGAAGCGCCATAGGGCGTGCCGGCCTTGTACATCGCCGGGTCCGCGTAGCCGAGCGGCACGATGACGAGGCCGAGATGCGCCATCGGGTTGTACATCGAGATCAGCGTGGACTCGTTGCCCCCATGCGGCGTGGAGGTGGAGCCGAACACCGAGCCCGCCTTGCCGTTCAGCCTGCCCTGGGCCCACAGCCCGCCCAGGCCGTCGATGTAGGCCTTCAACTCCGACGACACGGAACCGAAGCGCGTCGGCGTGCCGAACACGATGGCGTCCGCCCACTCGGCGTCGGCCTCTGTCGGCGCTTCGTACTTGGCGTTCATCGCCTCCGCCGCCTCGCGCCAGCCCGGCGCCTTGGCCATCACCTCGGCCGGGACGAGTTCGCGGGCGCGGCGCAGGCGCACCTCGGCGCCGTCCGCGCGGGCGCCCTCGGCGACGGCGTCGGCCAGCGCCTCGGTGACGCCGGAGCGGGAGTAAAAAGCGATCAGCACCTTCGGTTCTTTGGTGGCGGTTTGGAACACGGCTGAGATCCTCCGAAAACGGCCATAGCTCACTAACGAGACCAGCGTTGGAAGGCCCGAGATCAACGGCGGCGCGCGCGAACGAGGCGGCCTGCCCGACCCTGGCGGAAATTGCTCACGCAGCGAGATCCGGCGAGCGCGCCATCGGCCGGCACGCCCGGGTCAAGCGGCGAGCGCCATAGGCGTCGCACGGAAGCTGATCGCCACCCGGTTGTAGGCGTTCATCAGACCGACCGCGATCGTCAGGTCTGCGAGCTGCTTCTCGCCGAACACCGCGGCCGCCGCCTCGAACGCGCTGTCCGGGACACCCCGGTCGCCGAGGCGGGTCACGGCTTCCGCCCACGCGAGCGCCGCCCTTTCCTGCTCGCCGAAGATGCCGCCGGCCTCGGGCCATGCGCTGACGAGGACGAGGTGCTCGACTGGCAGTCCGGCCTTGAGGAGGTCGCGGGAATGCATGTCGATGCAATAGGCGCACCCGTTGATCTGGGACACGCGCAGGAACACGAGATCCACCAGACGCGGGGGGAGCCCCGACTGGCGGACATATCCGTGCACGGCGCTGAGCGCCCTCATCCCGGCCGGCGAGGCCGCGTTGTAGTCCATCCGCTGCGACATATGCGTGCCCTTCCGTCCTTTTCCTTCATCGAGGGTCGGGGATCGTCAGCGATTCGTCGGCCGCGTCGACGATGAACACGGCGAGCAGCCGCGCCGGCTCGGTGTCGCTGGCGTTGGCGCTCACCCGGTGATGGGCGCCGGGGCTCTCGAACCACGCCTCGCCGGGGCGGTAGACGCGGGCAGGCTCGTCATCGACCTGGCTCCGGATCTCGCCCGAAAGAACGTAGGCGTAGATGAAGGCCGAGCGGGCGTGGCGGTGCGGGGCCGAGCTCGCCCCAGGGGGATAGTAGACGACACGGCTGGCCAGGCGCTTCCCCGGCAGGTTCGGGATCGGTTCGTCCGCGGCGACGGTGACGGTTTCGCGGAGAGGTGCGCCGTGCGCGCTCTCGGCCGTGGGCGGGATGAGTGCGGCGGCAGCCGCTGCGACGACGAAGACGGTGCGATTCATCTCGGCCACTCCGGTGGATTGACGCCCGGGGGGTGCGCCCGACAGCGGAAAGAAGTCAGGCCCAGGTTGTGAGAGCTTGAATGTACCGTGCCCCCATGAACTCACGAGGGAGGTTCGGTTATGGTCGTCTCCGGGCCGCGAAGCG
>CADCTL010000127.1 GCA_902805625.1 uncultured Acetobacteraceae bacterium | reverse complement strand
GCTCGACTTGCCCGCGCCGTTCGCGCCCGTCAGCAGCAGCGCCGCGCCCGGCGCCGCCCGGAACGACACGCCGGCGAAGACCGCCCTCTCGCCCCGCAGGCAGGCGAGGTCCCGCGCTTCCAGCATCCGCCTCCGCCCAGCGTCGCGCGCGGTGGACCATCCCCCTGGCGCCGTGCATAACGTCCGCCCATATCCCAGCGAATACGCGCAATCAGGAAGAAGAGGGCTCCCGGACCATGCGGATGATCGGGCAGGACAGCCTGAAGACCCGCCGCACCCTGACGGTGGACGGCAAGACCTACAACTACTTCAGCCTGCCCGAGGCGGCCAAGAGCATCGGCGACATCTCCCGCCTCCCCTTCAGTTTGAAGGTGCTGCTGGAGAACGTGCTCCGCTACGAGGACGGGCGCTCCTACACGGTGGACGACGCCAAGGACATCGCCGGGTGGCTGCCCTCCGGCCATTCCGACAACGAGGTGCCGTTCCGACCCGCCCGCATCGTCATGCAGGACTTCACCGGCGTCCCCGCGATCGTGGACCTCGCCGCCATGCGCGACGGCATCGTCAAGCTCGGCGGCGAGCCGCGCCGGGTGAACCCGCTGGTGCCGGTGGACCTGGTCATCGACCACTCGGTGATGGTGGACTTTTCCGGCACGCCGACGGCGCTCAAGCAGAACGTGGACGTCGAGTTCCAGCGCAACGGCGAGCGCTACGAGTTCCTCCGCTGGGGCCAGTCCGCCTTCTCCGGCTTCCGCGTGGTGCCGCCCGGCACGGGCATCATCCACCAGGTGAACCTCGAATACCTCGCGCAGGTGGTCTGGACGGCGCAGGACGGGCCGGACACCTACGCCTTCCCCGATAGCTGCTACGGCACCGACAGCCACACGACGATGGTGAACGGCCTCGGCGTGCTCGGTTGGGGCGTGGGCGGGATCGAGGCGGAGGCGGCCATGCTCGGCCAGCCCATCGCCATGCTCATCCCCGACGTGATCGGCTTCAAGATGAGGGGCAAGCTGCGCGAGGGCGTCACCGCCACCGACCTCGTGCTCACCGTCACGCAGATGCTCCGCAAGAAGGGCGTGGTGGGCAAGTTCGTCGAGTTCTTCGGCGACGGGCTGAACGACATGCCGCTCGCCGACCGCGCCACCATCGGCAACATGGCGCCCGAGTACGGCGCCACCTGCGGCTTCTTCCCGGTGGACGCCGCCACCATCAACTACCTCCGCCTGTCCGGCCGCGAGGAGCACCGCGTCAAGCTCGCCGAGGAGTACGCCAAGGCGCAGGGCATGTGGCGCGAGCCCGGCGCCCCCGACCCGGTCTTCACCGACACGCTGGAACTCGACCTGTCCACGGTGGAGCCCTCCATGGCCGGGCCGAAGCGGCCGCAGGACCGGGTGGCGCTCTCGGACGCCGCGTCGTCCTTCTCCAAGGACCTCGCCGCCGGCGCCATGGGCGTGCCGGGCGACGAGGCGAACAAGCGCGTGCCGGTCGCCGGCTCCAACTACGACCTCGGCCACGGCGACGTGGTGATCGCCGCCATCACCTCCTGCACCAACACCTCCAACCCCTACGTGATGGTCGCGGCCGGGCTGGTGGCGCGGAAGGCGGTGCAGAAGGGCCTCACGGCGAAGCCTTGGGTGAAGACCTCGCTCGCCCCCGGCAGCCAAGTGGTGACGGAGTACCTGGACAAGTCCGGCCTGACGCAGGACCTGGACGCGCTCGGCTTCCAGACCGTGGGCTACGGCTGCACCACCTGCATCGGCAACTCCGGCCCGCTGCCCGACGCGATCGCCGACGCCATCGAGGACAACAAGCTGGTCGCGGCGTCCGTGCTCTCCGGCAACCGCAACTTCGAGGGGCGCGTCCACGCCAACGTCCGCGCCAACTACCTCGCCTCGCCGCCGCTGGTGGTGGCCTACGCGCTGGCCGGCTCCGTCACCAAGGACCTGACCAAGGAGCCGATCGGCGCCGGCAAGGACGGGCAGCCCGTCTACCTGAAGGACATCTGGCCGACGCAGAAGGAGGTGTCGGACACGGTCCACAGCGTCGTGACGCGCGAGATGTTCCAGGAGCGCTACGGCGACGTGTTCAAGGGGCCGCCGCAGTGGCAGGCGATCCACGTCGCCGCCGAGAGCGACACCTACCGCTGGAACTCCGGCTCCACCTACGTGCAGAACCCGCCCTACTTCGAGGGCATGAGCCCGGACGTGAAGCCGCTGGCGTCCATCCACGGCGCGCGGGTGCTGGCGGTGCTGGGCGATTCCATCACCACCGACCACATCTCGCCCGCGGGCAACATCCGCAAGTCGGCGCCCGCCGGCGAGTACCTGGTGGAGCACCAGGTGCGGCAAGCGGACTTCAACAGCTACGGCGCCCGCCGCGGCAACCACGAGGTCATGATGCGGGGCACCTTCGCCAACATCCGCATCAGGAACGAGATGGTGCCGGGCGTCGAGGGCGGCTTCACCAAGCACCAGCCCTCCGGCGAGCAGATGCCGATCTACGACGCCGCCATGCGCTACCAGCGCGAGGGCGTGCCGCTGGTGATCTTCGGCGGCAAGGAGTACGGCACCGGCTCCTCGCGCGACTGGGCGGCGAAGGGCACCTTCCTGCTCGGGGTCAAGGCCGTCATTACCGAGAGCTTCGAGCGCATCCACCGCTCCAACCTGGTGGGCATGGGCGTGCTGCCGCTCACCTTCCGGGAGGGCGAGGACCGCAAGACGCTCGGCATCACCGGCGAGGAGGTCATCGACATCCTCGGCATGGAGGAGTTGCGGGCGCGGATGACCCTGGAAATGGTCATCCACCGCCCCGACGGGAGCCAAGACCGCGCGCAGCTCCTCTGCCGCGTGGATACGGCCGACGAGGTCGAGTACTACCGCAACGGCGGCATCCTGCATTACGTGCTGCGCGGGATGGCCAAGGCGGCCTGAACGCCCGCGCAACGGGTCGCGTCGGGGAGGCGCGGCGCCGCGGGGCGCCGCGTCTTTTTCGCCACCGCCCGGCGCGCGGCGGCAACGAAGGCGTTCTTGCGACGGAACCACCGCGCGCCCCGCTTGTTGCATCGCTGCCCCGAACACGGAGGAGTCCACCGATGAACATTTTGAAGCCGGCCTGCGCGGTCGCCGCCCTGCTCGCCTTCGCGGCCTGCGACCAGCCCCGGTCGTCGTCGCGGATGAGCACGCCCGGCACCGGCACGCCGGGCGCCTACGGAGCCCCGTCCGCCGCCAGCCCGACCGGCTCGTCAGGCGCCAGCGCCACGACCGGCGGCGGGGTCCCGACGCCGACCCAGCGCGGCGGCGCCGGCGGTGTTGGCAGCGGCGCCATGCCCGGCATCGGCGGCACCGGCGGCGGCACCGGCCGTTGATGCCGTAGCGGCCCGTTCCGGCCGATCAGCTTCGGGGGCGCGGCTCCAACGGGGCCGCGCCCCTTCGCGCCTCAATCCGGCGCGAAGACCGCGCGCACGAAGGCGCGGTAGAGCATCACCTGCTTCGGCATCAGCGTCGCGTCCCGCAGCGTCTTGGACAAGGTGATGCTGCCGTCCACCATGGCCGAGAACATGTCGGCCAAATCCAGCAGATCGAGGTCCACGCGCGGCGGGTAACGCTCGGCGATGCGGAGGAAGCGCTCGTGGAAGCGCTCACGCCAAGCCAGGAGCGCCGAGCGGTTCAGTTCGCGTATGTCGCGGCTGAAGAGCTGCTCCTGGTAGCAATATGAGGCCACGAGGCAGCCGGGGTGCGCGCCGCCCGGCAGCTCCGCCAGCATCTCCGCGAAGAACTTCAGGAACACGAGGAAGCCGTGCAGCGGGTCCTCGTTCAGCGCATCCGCGCGCTCGAACAGCTCGTCCAGGATGCGCTTGTCGGTTTCGATGTAGCGGACGAGCAGGGCCTTCGCGAGGTCGTTCTTGTCGCTGAAGTGGTAGAAGAAGCCGCTCTTGGACAAGCCGGTCGCCGCGATCAGCTCCTCGATCGAGGTCGCGGCGAAGCCTTTGCGGAGGACGGACGTTTCCGCTTCGTCCAACAGGCGCTCGCGTGCCGAGGCCTTCTTGGTGGCCGCCTTCTCGAGCATGGGCTGAACTGTACTACGGGTGCGGTTTTCCCGTCCGCCGTGCGGCGCGTCACGCAACGAAATGGCCGTAACTCGCTGACATTGCTGGTTTGAGGCGCGGCGCTCGCCCCTGAACCACGCGTCGGCTATCGGCCTTGGCGGCTTTCGGAGCATTCCTTTGCCCGCATCGAACGCAAAGAAGGAGCGCCATCGCCATGCAAGCGACCGACCTGTGGGGCAACGCCGTGACCGGCGCCGGCCCCTCCACCGTGCGCGGCCTGGAGGCCGCCACGCTCAAGCTGCACGCCTACCAAGCCGACCCGATCGCCGACATCGACGCGGTGATCGCGGAGGCGCCTGACTGCGCGATGGCGCACGCATTCCGCGCCGGTGTGCTCGCCACCGCTCTGGACAAGGCCTTCGAGCCGGAGATGCTCCGCAGCCTCGAAGCGGCCGAGGCCCTGGCGCCGCGCGCCAACGACCGGGAGCGCGGGCACATCGCCGCCGCGCGCCGCTGGGCGGAGGGCGACTACGCCGGCGCGGTGGAGGGCTGGGGCCGCACCGCCATCGCCCACCCGCGCGACGGCCTGGCCGTCCAGCTCGCGCACATCGGCGACTTCGCGCTCGGCTATTCGCACATGCTGCGCGACCGCGTCGCCCGCGCGCTGCCGCACTGGCGCGGCGCGCCGGGCGAGGGGTTCATCCTCGGGATGCACGCCTTCGGGCTGGAGGAGAGCGGCGACTATGAGGCAGCCGAGGAGACCGGCCGGCGGGCGCTGGCGTTGGACCGGCAGGACGGATGGGCGGCGCACGCCGTCGCCCACGTCATGGAGATGACGGGCCGCGCCGGGGAGGGCGTTTCCTTCTTGCGCGACACCGCCTCGGATTGGGCGCCGGGCAGCATGTTCGCTTTCCACAACTGGTGGCACCTCGCGCTCTTCCACCTCGACCACGGCAACCTGCCGGAAGTGCTCCGGCTGTTCGACGAGGACATCTCCGGCGGGAACTTCGGCCAGGCGCTGGAACTGGTGGACGGCTCGGCGCTGCTGTGGCGGCTGCACGCGCTGGGGCACCCGGTCGGCGACCGTTGGCACCGGCTCGCGGAAGGCTGGCGGGCGCGGATCGCGGACGGCTACTACGCCTTCAACGACCTGCACGCGATGATGGTGTTCGTGGGCACCGGCGACGCGGCGGCGCAGCGCGAATTGGTCGCCAACGTCGAGCGGGCGGCGGCGCGGGGCTCCGGCACCAACGCCATGATGGCGCGGGAGGTCGGCCTGCCGGGCTGCCTCGGCTTCGCCGCCTTCGGCCGGGGCGACTACGCCGAAGCGGTGGCGCAACTCCTGCCGATCCGGGCCAAGGCCAACCGCTTCGGCGGCAGCCACGCGCAGCGCGACGTCTTCTCCTGGACCTTGGTGGAAGCGGCGCTGCGCCTGGGCGACAAGCCGCTGGCGGAGGCCATGGCGGCCGAGCGCTTGGCGGCCAAGCCCGACAGCCCGCTCAACCTCGCCTGGGCGCGCCGTGGCGCGGCGCTGGAGGCGAGGCGGGCGGCCTGACGGGGAGGGGCAGGGGAGCGCGGCTTCAGAAGTCGAAGCTCAGGATCACCTTGCCGGCCCAGCGGTCGCTGTTGTGGGTGAGGCCGTGGCCGAGGCCGAGGTGGAGTCCGGCCTTCTCGCCCACCCGGAAATCGACCGTGGCGAAAAGCTGGTGCCCCTGCCGCGCCGTCGTTTCCCAGCGGTCGATGCGGCCGAACTCCATGTAGTGTTCGAGGCCGAGCCAGACGCGCTCGGCCACCTGCTGCACCCCACGCACCGCGGGCGCGAAGACCGGGCTGGAGCGGCCGAAGGGGATCTCCAGCGCCGGGTTCAGGATGAGCTGCCACGGGCCGGTGCGGAGGTCGAGGATCGGCCGCAGCGTCATCGCCCAGTTGGCGTCCGAGAACCGCGCGGATTGGTGGCGGATCTCGACGTCGAGGCCGCCGGCGATCGGGCGCTCGCCCGAGTTCGGCACCACGAAGCTGTTCCGCACCTTGAAGCCGCCGCCGAACACGTCGCCCGAGAACTCCCGCGCCACCGGCAGATAAACGGCGATCTCGTGCCAGGTCGTGGTGGCGTAGCCGATCTCGGAGGTGACGAGCATGCCGTTGCGCGGCGCGTTCACCCCTTCCTCCTTCCGGCCGCGGCGGCCGAACACGAAGTGCTGGTTCAGGTCGAAGCTGCCCGGCTCGGTGATGCGGCCGTCGAAGATTTGGAACTCGTCGAAGACCTGCGCCCGCGCGCCGGCGCAGGGAACGAGCAGGGCGAGGGACAGCAAGGCGAGGCGGCGCACGGCCGCGGCCCGGCGGAAGCTCGATGCCCATCGACGCCACGGCGCCCGATTCCGCGCGCGTTCGCTCATGTGCCAGCCCTCAAAGGTTGGTGGGAAAGCTCGGCACGATTGCGCGGCGCACGCGCCCTTGGCACGTTGTCGCCATGCTCTACCAGCCGCCCGCCTTCCGCGAGGAGCGCCCGGAGGTCCTGCGGGGCCTGATCCGGTCCGCGCGGCTCGCCATGCTGGTGTCCAACGGCCCCGACGGCGTGCCCGACGTCACGCACCTGCCGCTGCTCCTGGTGGAGGAGGACGGGGCGGAGGCGCTGATCGGGCACGTCGCGCGCGGCAACCCGCACTGGCGCCGCCTCGCGGATGCCGGGCGCGCCGTGGCGGTGTTCCACGGCGTCGAAGCCTACGTCTCGCCCAACTGGTACCCCTCCAAGGCCGAACACCACAAAGTGGTGCCCACCTGGAACTACGAGGCGGTCCACGCCGAGGGTCCGGTCGAGATCGTGGAGGACGCCGAGCGACTGCACGATTTCGTCGCGCGCCTCACCGCGGCGCGGGAAGCGGCGCAGCCTCGGCCCTGGTCGGTGGCGGACGCGCCGGCGGCGTTCGTGGCGGGGCAACTCCGCGGCATCGTCGGCTTCTCGCTGCGGGTGGAGCGGCTGGTCGGCAAGCGCAAGCTCAGCCAGAACCGCGCTCCGGCCGACCGGGATGGTGCCATCGCGGGACTGGAAGCGAGCGGGGATGCGCGCGACCGGGACGCCGCTTCGGCCATGCGGACGGTCGCGGACGAGGGGTGACGCCGGGCAGCGACACCCGGGCACCGCTTGCCCCTGCCGGTGCTCTTTCCAGGGCTCAGGCGCGAAACACAGACCGATCCTGATGTAAGTCGGCGAGTCCGGGCCATGTGGCGAGTCGCCGGACGGGAAAGCACCCCCTCACGGCGCCAATCTCTCGAAACAAGCTGCGTGTTCGCCGGCGAAGCCCCTTCGCGCGTCCACATGCGGCGGCGCGAGGGGCCGAACGCCTCTCGCTTTTCCACGCGTCCACATTTGGCAATCACGCCCGCGCCACAGGATTGAAATCGATGATTCGAAGCTTATCAGCGGCGTGGCGCCTCGTGATGGATCCTGAGGTGAGTCCGCTCATGCGGATCCCCAAGATGCAGCGGTTCCAAATGATGCAGGTGCTGGCCTTCATGTGGTGCATCGTGTTCTCGATGTGGCTCGGCAGCGCCATGGCCTTCGGGTTCAGCGCGGCCGTCCACAGCATCCTGCTGATCGGCATCTTCTTCACCGCCGAAGTGTTCCGCCGCGCACGGCGGAACAGCCCGGCCATCGCCGCGGGCCACGTCGCCGGCTGAACGACGCGGCGGGCGGGCGCTTCCGCCGGCGTCCGCCCCGGATGTGGAGCCGCTGCGGCCGGCGCCGGCATCAGCCCGCCTGCCCCGCGATCTCCGCCCGGAACTCGTCCAGCACGCGCAGCCGGCCGTCGCGCGTTTCCACGTGCCAGAAGGTCCAGCCGTTGCAGCTCGGCGCTTCCTGCACCTGCGCGCCGACGCGGTGGATGGAGCCTTGCGCCCGGCCGCAGCGGACCGAGCCGTCCGCCGCCACCTGCGCGCTCCAACGGCGGGCGCGGTCCACCAGCACGGAGCCGGGCGGGACCAAGCCGCGCTCCACCAGGGTGCCGAAGGGTATGCGCGGCTGCTCGCGCTTGGCCGGCGTGACGCTGGCCGCGGCCTCGGGGAGCGGCTCCACCGCGGCGATCCGCGCGGCGGCGGCGTCCGCGTAGGCCTCGTCCCGCTCCAGCCCGACGAAGCGCCGGCCGAGGCGCTTGGCGACCGCCGCCGTGGTGCCGGTGCCGAGGAACGGGTCCAGCACCACGTCGCCCGGACCCGTGCAGGCGAGCAGGACGCGGTGCAAGAGGGCTTCCGGCTTCTGGGTCGGGTGGAGCTTGGCGCCGGCGGCGTCGCGCAGCCGCTCCGGCCCGGTGCAGAGCGGCAGGAGCCAGTCGCTCCGCATCTGGAGGTCTTCGTTCAGCGCCTTCATGGCGGCGTAGTTGAACCGGTAGCGGCTCTCCGGCCCGCGCGCCGCCCAGATCAGCGTCTCGTGCGCGTTGGTGAAGCGCCGGCCGCGGAAGTTCGGCATCGGGTTCGACTTGCGCCAGACGATGTCGTTCAGCACCCAGAAGCCGAGGTCCTGGAGCGCGGCGCCCAGGCGGAAGACGTTGTGGTAGCTGCCCATCACCCAGACCGTGCCGTCCTTGCGGAGCACGCGGCGCACCTCGCCGAGCCAGGCGCGGGTGAAGGCGTCGTAGGCGGCGAGGTCCGGGAAGCTGTCCCAGGCGTCGTCCACGCCGTCCACCAGGCTGTGGTTCGGCCGGCGCAGGCTGCCCTTGAGCTGGAGGTTGTAAGGCGGGTCCGCGAACACCGCGTGCACGGAGGCGGGCGGCAGGCCGCGCATCAAGTCGATGCAATCCCCGACCAGCACTTGGTCGAGGGGCAGAGCGAGCCCGGTCCCCAAGAATGCCACTCCCCGCTGAAGCCCCCGCGCGAAGCATCGCGTTCCGGAACGGCCGGGTCAACCAGAGGATGCGATCGCCTGCTCCACGGGGCGGAAACCGCGGCGGTGATGCGGGCACGCACCATGGAGGAGCAGCGCCCGGCGGTGCCGCGCCGTGGGGTAGCCGGCGTGGGCGGCGAAGCCGTAGGCCGGCCAGCGCGCCCCGAGCCGCGCCATCGCCCGGTCCCGCACCACCTTGGCGACGATGGAGGCGGCGGCGATGGAGAGGGACAGCGCGTCGCCCCCGACCACGCAGCGCACCGGGCAGGGCAGGGGCGGCGGCTGGTTGCCGTCCACCAGGGCGAGCGCCGGCGGGCGCGGCAGCCGCGCCACGGCGCGGGCCATGGCGAGGTGGGTGGCGCGGAGGATGTTCAGGCGCCCGATCTCGGCGGCGGAGGCGGCGCCGATGCCGATTTCCACAAGGCCGGTCGTGGCGGCTTCGCGCAGCGCGGCCGCGGCGGCCTCTCGGGCCGGGGCGGACAGGCGCTTGCTGTCGTCGAGTAGCGCGGCGAGGGTTGGGGGCACGCCGCCGGGGAAAACGACGGCCGCCGCGAGCACCGGGCCGGCGAGCGGCCCGCGCCCGGCCTCGTCCACCCCGGCGACGCGGCCGCCCTCGCCGAAGTGCGTTTCCAACTCGAAGTGGGGCGCCATGCCCGGGAGGATCGGCCGGGGCGCCGTCGGCGGCAATCCGCCTGCGCTAACCTCCGGCGGGGCCGGTCGGGGCGAGGCGCCTTACCACCTTACTGCCTTACCATCTTACAATCCGCCGCCCCGCTCCCCGGCGTTTCGGACAAATGGCCGGCCTTGCGGCGTGGCCCGGACTTGGCCTTACGCTGCGGGACCGCGGTGTTTCCGCGGAGGAGATGCGCCATGCCCGACGGATCGGACAAACCCATGCGGCGGCGGTTGACGGCGGACGAGCCTTCGCCGCCTTCCGTGTTCCTCGACGTGCCGAACATGCCTTGGGAGGAGACCAAGTTCCCGGGCATCCGGATGAAGATGCTCTTCAACGACGCGGCCAGCGGCATGTGCACCATGCTGATGCGGCTGGAGCCGGGCGCGGAGGTGCCGCTGCACGAGCACACCGCGATCGAGCAGACCTGGGTGATCGAGGGGCGTTTCCTGGACGAGGAGGGCGAGTGCGGCCCCGGCCAGTTCGTGTGGCGCCCGCCCGGCAACACGCACGTCGCCTGGGCGGGGCCGGAGGGCGCGACGATCCTGGGCGTGTTCCTGAAGCCGAACGTCTTCGCCGACGGGCGGAAGTTCTTCTCGCAGGAGCGCGGTGGCCAGGGCTGAACCACGCGGTCCTGGCCAGGCGGGACGAGGAGCGAGCCCGATGCGGACGGCAAGCGCACGCAAGCGGCGCTCGTAAAGGAAAGTGGACGCGCCCGCTCCCCGCTTCTGCCCATGACCGTGTTCAGAGGCTTACGTGCGGCGGGTCGTGAGTGAGGTGAGGACTAAATTCGCAGCCCGTAAGCAGGCCGCTGAGCAACGTGACAACCATGATGAGAACCAGCAAAAGTTCCCTGATCGTGCCCACGGCTTCTCGCCGCTCTCGCCACGTCATTGGAAAGGTCCAGCGTGAGCGCTGGGAAGGGCGGTGTTCAGTCAATGCCGTATGACTCCGACTTGTTGTTTACTGTCGGACGTCTCCCCCTCGGCTGTCCGCCTCTGTCGTGCGGACTTGGCATGGTAAGTTGTTCTCGCACTGCCCCTTTCAAGTAGGGCGTGAGCGCTTCCGTTGATCGACAGAGCCTGTCCCGCGGCGGCCGCGCGCTGCCCCCGTTGTCACCGGCTACAGCAGCGCGAGCTGTGCTTCCGGCTCGCGCTGGCGCTTCGGCGCGTCCGGCACCGCGAACTGGTGGCAGTCGAGCGGCTGGGTGCCGGTGTTCGTGCGGTGGAGGTCGAGGCGGGCGATCGCCGCGCGGAAGCGCTGGGCCAGCATGTCGGCGTAGGGGCCGGTGCCGGTCTGGCGCTGGCCGAAGCGGCTGTCGTAGAGCGCGCCGGCCCGCGTTTCGCGCACCAGGGCGAGCACGCGCGCGGCGCGGTCGGGGAAGTGGGTGCGGAGCCACGCCTCGAACATGCCGGCGATCTCCAGCGGCAGGCGCAGCAGCACGTAGCCGGCGCGCTGGGCGCCCGCGCCGGCGGCGGTGGCCAGGATGCGCTCCAGCTCGGCGTCGTTGATGCCCGGGATCATCGGCGCCGCGAGCACCCCGGCCGGGACGCCGGCCCGCGCCAGTTCGGCGATGGCGGCGATCCGGCGGGCGGGCGACGCGGCGCGCGGCTCCATGCGCCGGGCCAGGTTCGGATCGAGGGTGGTGACGGACAGGCAGACATGGACCAGGTTGCGGGCGGCGAGGCGCTTCAGGATGTCGAGGTCGCGCAGCACGCCGGCGGACTTGGTCACGATCGTCACCGGATGGCCGAAGCGCTCCAGCACCTCCAACACGCCGCGGGTGAGCGACAGGGTGCGCTCCACCGGCTGGTACGGGTCGGTGTTGGCGCCCAGCGCCACCGGGCGGGGGACGTAGCCGGGCCGACTCAGCTCCCGTTCCAGCAGCGCGGGCAGGTCGGGCTTGAAGTAAAGGAGCGTCTCGAAGTCGAGGCCGGGGGAATGGCCGAGGTAGGCGTGGGAGGGGCGGGCGTAGCAGTAGATGCAGCCGTGCTCGCAGCCGCGGTACGGGTTGATGGAGCGGTCGAAACCGAGGTCCGGGCTGCTGTTGTAGGCCATGGCGCTGCGCGCGCCGTCCTTCAGCAGGGTGGTCGGCAGGGGCGGCAGGTCGGCGAGATCGACCAGGGAGCCCCAGCCGTCGTCGAAGGCCTCTCGCGCCGTGGTCTCGAATCGCACCGGCGGATTGGACACGGCGCCGCGGCCCTTGCGCGGGCCTGGGAGGATGGAGGCGCCCCTTTGCGACATCCCGTCAGGCATGTCCCCGTTCCCTTTGTGTTCCGATGACTCTGCCGTGAGGGCGCGCCGTTTGTCAAGAACAGAGGTGGAACCTTTGGTTAAAGCGGAGCGGGGGCCAGGGTGGAACAAAGCCTGACCATCATCGTGCCCGCTTTGGACGCCGGCGCGGTCCTGGGCGCGACCTTGGACGCCTGCGCGGAGGCGGCGGGCGCGGAGGTGTTGGTGGTGGACGGCGGCAGCGGGGATGCGACGCGCGACGTGGCGCGGCGCCGCGGCGCGCGCGTGGTGGAGAGCCCGCCGGGCCGGGGACGGCAGCTCGCGCTCGGCGCGGAAACGGCGCGGGGGAGCTGGCTGCTTTTCCTCCACGCCGACACCCGGCCGGCGCCGGGCTGGGCCGAGGCGGCGCGCGTTTTCATGGCGGGACCGGGTGCGGTTGGGCGGGCGGGCTACTTCGCGTTCGCCCTCGACGATCCTTCGCCGGAGGCGCGGCGGCTGGAGCGGCTGGTGGCGTGGCGCTGCCGCGCGCTGGCGCTGCCCTACGGCGACCAGGGGCTGTTGATCTCGCGCGCGCTCTACGACGCGGCGGGCGGCTTCCGGCCGCTGCCCTTGATGGAGGACGTGGACTTGGTGCGCCGACTCGGCCGCCGGCGGTTGGCGGCGTTGCCGGTGCCGGCCGTGACCTCGGCGGAGCGCTGGCGGCGGGAGGGGTGGCGGCGGCGTTCGGCGCGCAACCTCGCCTGCCTTTCGCTGTGGTTCCTCGGCGTGCCGCCGGGGGCGCTCAAGCGCTTCTACGGATGAGCGGGCGCCGCGGCCTGCTGGTGCTGTTCGCGCGCGCGCCGCGGCTCGGCACCGTGAAGCGGCGGCTGGCGCGGGAGGTGGGCGATTTGGCGGCGCTGCGCTTCCACCGCGCGATGCTGGCGTCGCTCGCGCGGCGGCTGGGGCGGGACCGGCGCTGGCGGACGGTGCTGGCCGTCACGCCGGACCGCGCGCGCTTCCCGACGCCGTTGCCGAGGGTGGCGCAGGGGCGGGGCGACCTGGGGGAGCGCATGGCGCGGGCGCTGGCGCGGCACCGGCGGGCGGTGCTGGTGGGCAGCGACATCCCGGGCATCCGCGCCGCCGACATCGCCGCGGCGTTCCGCGCGCTCGACGGCCGCGCCGACGCGGTGTTCGGGCCGGCGGAGGACGGGGGGTACTGGCTGGTCGGGCTCGGCCCGCGGCGGCCGGCGGAGCCGTTCCGCGGCGTGCGGTGGTCCGGCCCGCACGCGCTGGCGGACACGGCGGCGAACTGCCGGGGGCGGCGGGTGGCGCTGGTGCGGCGGCTGCGCGACGTGGACGACGCGGCGGATCTGGCGGCGTGGCGGGCGCGTCGATGATGCTTCGGCTGTTTTCCGCTCCCGACCGAGGCTGTGCGAAAACTCGATCGCCGCGCACCGCTGCGAACCATCCCGTCGCGGTGAGGGCGCCAAAGTGAATGAACGAAATCGAGCGGGGCCGTGCGGAGCAACGCGATCGCCGGCTCTCGTTGCGGCGCGTCGTTTTCACACGGCCTCGGCCCGAATCGGGCCGATGCGCCTAGCCGAAGCCCATCCCCGACAAGCCCGAGGCCGCCCCCAAGCCGAGCAGCCAGAGCGGGTGGAGCTTCGTCGCGATGGACAGCACCGCCGCCGCCGCGACCACTCCGGCGAGCGCGGGCGTCCCGGCCGCGGTCGAAGCGATCAGCGCCGCGCCCGCCGCCACCAGCCCCGCCGTGACCGGCACCAGCCCCGCCTGCACCGCGCGCCGCCACGGCGTGTCGCGGAACCGGTCCCAAGCGCGCAGGGCGATGCCGGTGATGAGGGAGGACGGCGCGAACATCGCAACCGTCGCCACCAGCGCGCCCCAGAAGCCGGCCAGCCGCCAGCCCAGCAGCGTCACCACCATCATGTTCGGGCCGGGCGCCGCTTGGGCGAGGCCGAACAGGGCGTTGAACTGCGCGGCCGTCATCCACCCATGCACCTCCACCATCCGCCGCTGCATCTCCGGCAGCACGGAGTTGCCGCCGCCGAAGGCGAGGACCGACAACTCGCCGAAGAGCAAGGCCAAGCCGAGGAGCGGCGCGGTCACGTCCGGCTCCAGCGCCGCAGGAGGACGCTGAACGGCGCCAGCACCAGCAGCGCCGGCAGCAGCGGGACGCGGAACACCGCGACCGCCAGGAAGCACAGCACCGCCAGCCCGGCCGGCACGGGCTGGCGCCGGAGCGGCCAGGCCAGCTTGACCGCGAGCCCGACCAGAAGCCCCGCCGCGGCGGCGGCCAGCCCGGCGAAGGCGTGCCGCACCACCGGGTCGTCGGCGAAGCGGTCGTAGACCGCGCCGAGCAGCACCACGACCACCGAGGGCGCCGCGAGCAGGCCCGCCAGCGCCGCGACCGCCCCGGCCACGCCGCGGAAGCGCAAGCCGACGGCGACCGAGAGGTTGATGACGTTGCCCCCGGGGAGGAACTGGCAAAGGCCGAGCAGGTCGGCGAACTCGGCGGCGCCCAGCCAACGGCGCTCCTCCACCAGCATGCGGCGGGCGAACGGCAGGACGCCGCCGAAGCCCATCAGCCCGAGGGAAAGGAAGCCGCGGAACAGCGCCCCGGTGGTCGGGGCCACGCCGGCGGAGTCCGGCGGAGGGCGGGGCGGAGTCTGGTCCATGCTTCCGCGATAGTCCGGCGGCCCCGCCTCGACAATCCGTTTGCCCGCGTCCGTTGCTGCCGGCCGAGTCCAAGGCCGGCGCCGGGCGCGGCGGGAGCACTCCTCGTGGCTGGTCCGAATCCGGAGCGATTGCCAACCGGGCCGTTGCGCCCTCAACTCCCGCCCCGAGGAAACCGCCGGGAGTTCCCCATGCGCCGTCGCCACTTGCTGCGAGCCCTGCCCATCGCCGCCCTGCCCTCCGCCGCGGCGCGCGCGCAGCCGGCGCCCGCCTTCGACCACGCCGTGCGGCTCATCATCCCCTTCGCGCCGGGCGGCACCAGCGACATCCTGGCGCGGCTGCTGGCGCCTGAGCTGTCGCGCGCCTTGGGGCAGAACGTCGTCGTGGAGAACCGCAGCGGCGCGTCCGGCAACCTGGGCGCGGACCTCGTGGCCAAGGCGCCGCCGGACGGGCACACGGCGCTGCTGATCGACGCCGGCATCCTCGCCACCGCGCCCAGCCTGTTCACGCGCTTGCCCTTCGATCCCAAGCGCGACCTGGCGCCCGCGACCATGCTGATCTTCGCGCCCTACATCCTGGCGGTGCATCCCAGCCTGCCGGTGAAGGACGCGGCGGAACTCGCCGCATTCGCCAAGGCGCAGCCGAACCGCGTGAACGTGGCGCATTCGGGCATCGGCGCCGCGAACCACCTCACCGCGCTGATCCTGGCGCAGCACTGGGGCGCGGAGGGCGCGACCATGGTGCCCTACCGGGGCGGCGCGGCGGCGCTCGCGGCGTCGGCCTCCGGCGAGGCCAACCTCATCGTCAACGGCGCCACCGCGACGCAGCCCTTCGTGCAGAACGGGAGCCTGCGCGGCATCGCCGTGTCCGGCCCGCGCCGCCTCCCCGCGATGCCCGACCTGCCGTCCTTCGCCGAACTCGGCTGGCCGGCGGTGGAGAGCGGCACGTGGCAGGGCGTGCTGCTGCCGGGGGCGACGCCGGCGCCGATGGTCGCGCGCTGGGAAGCGGAGCTGCGCGCGCTGCTCGCCCGGCCCGAGATGGCGCGGCGC
>CADCTL010000126.1 GCA_902805625.1 uncultured Acetobacteraceae bacterium | reverse complement strand
GCGGGCGCATCGCCGTGGTCGCCTCCGTCGCGGCCTTCGTCGGCGTGGGCGGGGCGCCCTCCTACTGCGCCAGCAAGGCCGCGGTGCAGTCCTGGGCCGAGGCGATGGACGCCGCCGAGCGGCGGCGCGGCATCCGCCTGCACGCGGTCTGCCCCGGCTACGTCCGCACCGCCATGACGCTCGGCAACCGCTTCCCCATGCCCATGGTGATAAGCGCCGAGGACGCGGCGCGGCGCACCCTCTCGGGCATCGCCCGCGGCCGGACGCGCATCGCCTACCCCTTCCTCGTCTACGCCGCGGCGCGGGTGGTGGGCGCGCTGCCGCCGGGGCTGCGGGCGGCGATCTTCACCCGCCTCCCCGCCAAGCAGGCCGACCCGGCGCTGGGGTGATCGGCCGGCCGGGGCTTGGATCGCCGCCGGCGGGCATCACTTTCACTCTCCGGTAGACAGGAGGCTCGATTGGGCAACGGGGAGCGGATAGCGCTCGCTTTGAGGCTGGCGCGGCGGGAGCTGCGGGGCGGCATCCGCAGCTTGCGGATCGTCCTGGCCTGCCTGGCGCTGGGCGTCGCCGCCATCGCGGCGGTGGGGACGCTGCGCGCCGGCATCGCGGCGGGGCTGGCGGCGGACGGCGCCCGCATCCTCGGCGGCGACCTCGAACTCCGCAGCGGCGCGCGGCCGGCCACCCCGGAGGCGCTGGACTGGATCGCGGCGAGGGGCGGGCAGGTCTCGGCGATCGTCACCATGCGCTCCATGTTGGTCGCCGCCGCCTCCGGCGAGCGGACGCTGGTGGAGCTGAAAGCCGTGGACGGGGCCTACCCGCTCTACGGCGAGTTGGTGCTGGACCCGCCGGCGCCGCTCGCGCCCGGCACGGTGGCGCTCGATCCGCTGGTGGCCGAGCGCCTCGGCCTGGCAACGGGCGACGAGGTCCGCATCGGCGAAGCGCGGCTGCGCGTGGCCGGGCAGGTGAGGGCGGAGCCGGACAAGGTCGCCACCCCGGCCATCTTCGGACCGCGCGCGCTCATCACGCTGGAGGCCCTCGCGGCGACGCAGCTCCTGCAACCCGGCAGCTTGGTGCAGCACGACTACCGCGTCCGGCTGCCCCCGGGCGTGCCGGCGCGGCGCATGGCCGCCGACCTGCAATCGGCCTTCTCCGGCGAGGGCTGGCGCGTCCGCACGGCGGGCGAGGCCGAGCCGGGGGTGAACCGCTTCCTCGACCGCGCCGCCTCGTTCCTCACCCTCGCCAGCCTGACGGCGCTGCTGGTGGGCGGCATCGGCGTCGCCACCGGCGTGCGCGGCTGGCTGGAGGCGCGGGCGCGCTCCATCGCCACCCTGCGCTGCCTCGGCGCGTCGTCCGGCACCGTGTTCCTCACCTACCTGATCCAGGTGCTGGCGCTGTCGGCCCTGGGCATCGTCATCGGGTTGGTGGCCGGCTACGGCCTCACCTGGGCGGCCGCGGGCGCGCTGGCGAGCAGCCTGCCGGTGCCGCCCCGGCTCGGATTCTACCCGGCGCCGCTGGCGATGGCCGCGTTGTACGGGCTGTTGACGGCGCTCGCCTTCGCCCTGTGGCCGCTGGGACGCGCGGCGCGCATCTCCGGCGCCGCGCTGTTCCGCGACGTGGTGCAGCCGGCCGGCGCCTTCCCCGGCCGCGTCGTGCTGGCGGCCAACGCCGTGGCGGCGCTGGCGCTGGTGGCGCTGATCGTCTTCACCGCGGGGGAGCGGAATTTCGCGCTCGGCTTCTGCGGCGCCGTGGTCGCGTCCTTGGTGCTGTTCCGCGTCGGCGCGGCGGGGTTGATGGCGCTGGCGCGGCGGTTGGGACACCTGCGGCGGCCGGCGCTGCGGCTGGGGCTGGCCAACCTGCATCGGCCCGGCTCGCCGGCGCCGCTGCTGGTGGTGTCGCTCGGCGTCGGGCTGACCACCCTTGTCGCCATCGCGCAGATCGAGGGCAACCTGAAGCGGCAACTGGCCGGCGAGCTGCCGTCGCGGGCGCCGAACTTCTACTTCATCGACATCCAACCCGACCAAGCGGCGCGCTTCGACCAGGTGGCGGGCGGCCTGCCCGGGGTGGAGGAGGTGCGGCGCGTGCCGAGCCTCCGCGCCCGCGTGGTGGCGGTGAAGGGCGTGCCGGCCGAGCAGGTGCAGACCACGCCGGAGACGGCCTGGGCGCTGCGCGGCGACCGCGGCCTGACCTACGCGCCGAGGCCTCCCGCCGGATCTCGCCTCGTCGCGGGGGAGTGGTGGGCGGAGGACTACCGCGGGGCGCCGCTGCTCTCCTTCGAGTCCGGGATCGCCGCCGGCTGGAACGTGGGCATCGGCGACACCATCACGGTCAACGTGCTCGGCCGCGACATAGAGCTGCGGATCGCCAACCTGCGGCAGGTGGACTGGCGCGGGCTGGGCATGAACTTCACCATGGTCGCCTCGCCAGGCTTGTTGGAGTCGGCGCCGCACACGCACATCGCCACCGTCCGCGGCGACCCGGCGCGCGACGGCGCCGTGCTGCGCGGGATCACCGACGCCTTCCCCAACGTGTCCGGCGTCCGGGTGCGGGACGCGCTGGAGGCGATCTCGGCGCTGCTCCGCCGGGTGGGCGTGGCCCTGTCGGCGACCGGCAGCATCACCCTGCTCGCCGGCCTGTTGGTGCTGGGCGGCGCGGTCGCGGCGGGGCAGCGGCAGCGGGTGCGCGACGCGGTGGTGCTGAAAACAGTGGGCGCCACGCGGTCGCAGATCCGCGCCGCTTGGCTGGTGGAGTACGCGCTGATCGGGCTGGTGGCCGGCGCCTTGGCCGCGCTCGCCGGGGCGGTGGCCGCCTGGGCGGTGGTGCGCTTCGTGATGCGCGCGGATTGGGTGCTGCTGCCGGGCACGCTGGCCCTCACGGTGGTCGGCTGCGCGTTGCTGACGCTCGCCTGCGGCCAGGTCGGCACGGCGCTGGCGCTGCGGGCGAGGCCGGGGCCGCTGCTCCGGAACGAGTAGCGGCGGCCCCGGTGTTCTCACATCAGACGAACACGAAGTCGTTCGCCGAGAAGCCGATGGCCTGGAAGTCCTCCAGCGTGGTCGCGTCCGTGAAGCGCGCGATGGAGGTGGCCGTGTCGGGCGCGGAGACCACCAGCAGGCTGCCGGTGTTCACCGTCGTGTTGAAGTAGAGGACGAAGTCGCCCGCTTCTTCGCCTTGCGCCGCCTGCACGGCCAAGGCGCCGCTGGCGAAGCCCTGGTCGGTGAGCACGACCACCCGCTCGCCGTTCGAGCCGGCCGCGTCGCCGCTGTAGAAGCTGGTGGCCGCGCCGCCGTTCACGCCGCCGCTGCCGTCGGCGAAGTTCGCCCCGGCCGCGTCGTCGCCGAGCCCGGCCACGTCGAAGGCGAGCGTGTCCGAAGCGGCGGCGAAGTCGGTGATGGAGGCGAAGGCCGCGCCGGTGCCCGCCGCGAGCGGCGTCATCGGGTTGCTGAACCGGAAGCTGAAGGTGTCCATGCCGGCGCCGCTCGTGGCGCTGTCGTTGCCGTCGCCGATCCAGAGCTGGTCGTCGCCGGCGCCGCCGTTGAGCTGGTCCGCCGCGAGGTCGGCGCCGCGCGCGGTCTGCGGGCCGGAGTCGCCGTACAGCACGTCGTCGCCGGCGCCGCCGAGGAGGATGTCCACGCCGGTGCCGCCGTAGAGCTTGTCGTAGCCGCCGCCGCCGTAGAGGGCGTCAGCGCCCGCGTCCCCGTACAGGGAGTCGTCGCCCTTGCCGCCCTTCAGCAGGTCGTCGCCGCCCGCGCCGCGCAGCTCGTCGTCGCCGTCGCCGCCGTCGAGCGTGTCGTCACCCCGGCCGCCGGTCAGCTTGTCGTCGCCATCGCCACCGTAGAGGTCGGAGCCCACGGCCTCGAACTCGGCCGAAGCGGCAGGCAGCACGAGCTTGTAGCTTGTGGTGCCGTCCACCTCGTTCGGCGTGCCGGCCCCCTTGGAACCGTCCACCGTCAGGCCGTGGATGACATACTCGCGCAACTCGAACGGCATGAGATCGCCGCCGTCGAAGCCCATGCCGAAACCGGCCGTGCTGGAAAGGTCGTAGGTCTCCTCGAAATCGACCTTCCCGTCCGGCGCGGTCGGGAAGCCCGCGAGGTCGGCGCCCTGCGGCGAGGTCAGGTTGAGGAGCACGGGGCCGTAGCTGGGGATCCCCTCGGCCAGCTCGACGAAGCCGTCGCCGTCCGTGTCGAAGGCCTCGCCCGGCACGTTCGATTCCCGCGCCTCGCCGTTCTCGCCGATCCGGCCGTGGATGTGCTGGATGTGGGTCTGGTTCGCCTCAACGCCCTCGGCCTGCACCCGGACCGTCATCCGGTCGCCCTGTCGCGCCAGCTCGACGTAGCCGCTGATGCCGGAGTTGTTGAGGGCTTGGAGGTCGGCGCGGAAAACCTCACCCGCCTGCAGCACGTCGGCGCGGCCGGTGCCTTTCTGTTCGACATCGAAGGAGACACTGTCCGGCCGCTTGCCGTTGTAGTCGTAGTTTTCTTGATCCGCATGGTGGTCGTGCGACGTGTGATCGTGGTCAGAATGATCCATTGTGTGCGTTCCCTAACGGATCAGATGATCCAAGGGCTGTACCAATGTAACCGGAGAACAGACGCAAGCTTCGCGAGCCTGTTACCAAATCTTCTTAGCATCTAAATCGAATCAAACCTGAACCACATGATCATTGGCGAGGGCTTTATTTGCGAATTCGATACGAAATCTGCGAGTTTACTGACAGGGTGTTTGTTGCGGCCATGTGAGGCGCGGGCGTCGGAGCCTGCGCGGGGCCAAGTCAAGCTGTTGCCACCGGCACGCGCACCGATTCCGCTTGTTCCTAGGTGATGGGCCGGCCATATCATGGCGGCCGGGGGATTTCCCCCTTGGAGGAGTTTTCCGAAACATGGCCGTTGGCCCCGACTATCGATACACGACGAATGCGCCAGGCTGGGGTCGCACCGCGACCGCCGACGCGGCCGCCGTCGATGCCGGGCTCCGGGCATACATGCTCCGGGTCTACAACTGGATGGCCTCGGGCCTCCTGCTCACTGCCATCGTGGCGCTCGCCGTGGTGGAAGTGCCGGCGGTCCGGGACCTGTTCTGGCAGACCGCGCAGACGCCGAGCGGCCGCTTGGTGGCGAGCCCGACCATCCTCTGGTACGTCGCAGCGTTCTCGCCGCTGGCCTTCGTGCTGGTGCTGAGCTTCGGCTACAACCGGCTGAGCAAGAGCACGTCGCAGGCCCTGTTCTGGGCCTTCGCGGCCTGCATGGGCGCGAGCCTGAGCAACCTGGCGTTCCGCTACACCGGCGCCTCGATCGCCAGCACCTTCTTCATCACGGCCGGCATGTACGCGGCGGTGAGCCTCTACGGCTACACCACCAAGGCCGACCTGACGCGGATGGGCAGCTTCCTGATGATGGGCCTGATCGGCCTCATCCTGGCTGGCATCGTGAACATGTTCCTGGCGAGCTCGGCGCTGCAGTTCGCCATCAGCGTCATCGGCGTGCTCGTGTTCCTCGGCCTGACCGCTTACGACACCCAGCGGATCAAGGCCGACTACATCGAGTACTCCTACGCGGAGGGCACGGATGAAGCCGGCAAGCGCAGCGTGATGGACGCGCTGGGCCTCTATCTGAACTTCATCAACATGTTCCAGTTCTTGCTGCAGCTGGTGGGCGTGCGGCAGAGCAGCGACTGACCCAGGCGGCGCTGCCGCGAACGGTTCGAGGGCCTCGGGGGCAACCCCGAGGCCCTTTTTCTTGGGCCGGTTTTCTTGGGGCGGGGAGTGGCGAAGCGCCCGCCGCGTCAGATCACCTGGTAGCGCGCCCGCGCCGCGCGCTCGATCGCGCCGGCGATCAGCCGGTCGAGGTCCATCCCGATCCGGAAGTCCTGGAGGAACTGCAACTCCTCCTGCGTCAGGTCGCCGTCCGCCGCCGCGACCTCGCAGGCCAGCAGGTAAGCCGTCTCGCGCAGGCGCGTCGGCAGCGCGTCCCGGATGAGGGTGCAGGCGGCTTCGATCCCGTCGGTCTGGTTCAGCAGGCCGAGGCAGGTCTCGGTGACGTTGGCGATCTCGCTCGGGTGGAAGTCGCTGAAGGCCGGCAGCTCCTGCACCAGCCGCGACATCATGGCGAGTTCGGCGTCCGACATCTGCCGGTCGGAGGCCGCCATCAGCACCATGGCGCAGACCAGCGCCTCCTGCGGCTTGAAACGGGGGGCGGCGTTGAGCATGGGGCCTCTCTTTCCGGCGCTTGGTCGCGCGCCGGGGAGGCGGCGTCAACTCAGGGTATCGTGGGGTGGCGAGGAGGCGGCGAGGAAGCGCCGCGTCTCCGCCACCGCCGCCGCGAGCCCCAGGCGCCGCACCTCGACCCCGTCCGGCAACCCGGCGAGCAGGCGGCTCGGGCAGGAGCGGTCGAGCAGCACGAACACGCCGCGGTCGTCCGCCCGCCGGATCAGCCGGCCGAAGGCCTGCCGCAGCCGGTGCCGGGCCAGGGCGTCGTCGTAGGCCTTGGGCTCGCCGCCGGAGAGGTGGACGCGCCGCTCCCGGTGCAGGATGGACGGGCGCGGCCAGGGCACCCGGTCGAACACCAGCAGGCGCAGCGAGCGGCCCGGCACGTCCACCCCGTCCCGCATGGCGTCCGTGCCCAGCAGGCAGGCGTTCTCCTCCGCCCGGAAGACGTCCACGAGCGTAGCGTTGTCCATGGCGTCCACGTGCTGGGCGTAGAGCGGGATGCCCGACGCTTCCAAGCCCGGCGCCATGCGGTGGTAGCTCTCCCGCAGCCGCCGAATGGCGGTGAACAGGCCCAAGCCCCCGCCGCCCGCCGCCTCGAACAGCGCCGCCATGGCGGCGGCCACCTGCGGCGTGCGCGCCTTGTCCACGTCCGTCACAACGAAGGCGCGGGTGCGGGCGGCGTAGTCGAAGGGGGAGGGAACGGCGGCGCGGATCGCGGGCATGGGCAGGTGGGTGGCGCCGACCCGCGCCTCGGCCGCGGCCCACTCGGCTTCCGGTTCGGCGCCCAGGCCGGCGTCGCGCAGGGTGGCGGAGGTGATGAGCAGCCCGTGCGCCGGGGCGGCTACGCTGAGCGCGAAGGGGGTGGTGGGGTCCAGCCAGTGGCGGTGCAGCCCGGCATCCACCTCCCGCCCGTCCCGGCGGCTCACCGCCAACCAGTCCACGAACTCCCGCCTCTCGCCCGGCGCAGGCGGCGTTTCGCGCAAGGCGCGCAGCATCGCCTGCCACGCGCGGAGGGGGAGTAGGGCGCGGTTCTCGACGCCCTTGGCCGCGGTTTCCAGCCGAATGCGGTCGCCCGTGTCCAGATCTTCGACCTCGTCGCCTTCCAGCCGCGCCTGGAGGCGGTCGCGCAGCGTCGCCAGCGGCTCCTCCACCCGCTTCAGGGCGCGCTCCAACGCCTCGCCCACCTCGGCTATGCCAGGGTTGAGCGGGTGCAGGTCGCATTCGACGTCGTAGAGGCCCTCTTCCCCGTCCGTGCGGGCCAGCACCTGCCGGCGCACGGCGCGCAGGAAGGCCTCGGTCGGGTTGGTCCGCCTGGCGACGGCCGCTTCGCCCTCCGCCGGCTCCTCCGCCGGGGCGGGCTCCTCGCCCAAGCGCATGGTCCAGCCGAGGCCGGGCAGGGCGCGGGCGGCGGCCAGCGCGGCCTCCATGGGCGGCAGCAGCTCCGGCATTTCGCCCTCGGCCAGCTCCTCGATCCGCCGCCGCAGGCCGCGCGCGCGGCTGCGCCCGCCCTCGGCGCCGAGCAGCCAGCGGCGCAACTCCGCCGTCTCGGCCCCTGTCAGCGCCGCGGAGAAGGCGGCGTCGGCGGCGTCGAAGAGGTGGTGGCCCTCGTCGAACACGTAGCGCACCGGCCGGCTGTCCTCGCCGCCGCCCTGCGCCGCCTGCACCATGACCAGCGCGTGGTTCGCCACCACCAGGGTCGCGGAGCGGGCGCGGCGGATGGAGTGCTCGACGTAGCACTGCTTGTAGCGGGGGCAGGCGGAGCGGATGCACTCGCCGCGCCGGTCGGCCAGCGGGTAGACCGCCGCCGGCCCGTGCAGCTCGGCGATCCAGCCGGGGAAGTCGCCGCCGAGCAGGTCGCCGTCGCGCGTCGCCAGCGCCCAGCGCGCGACCAAGCCGAGCGGCACGGCGAAGTGCGGGTCGGAGGCCCGGCCCAGCACCTCCTCCAGGTTCAGGAGGCACAGGTAGTTCTCGCGCCCCTTGCGGACCACCACGCGGCGCCGGCGCTCCTCCGGCTCCGGGTAGAGGCGGCCCAGCTCCTGGTCGATCTGCCGTTGCAGGTTGCGGGTGTAGGTGGCGATCCAGACCGGCGCGCCGTTGCGCTCGGCCCAGAGGCTGGCGGGCGCGATGTAGCCCAGCGTCTTGCCCGTGCCTGTGCCGGCCTCGGCCAGCACCAGATGGGGCGCGCCGCTCGCCTCGCGCGGGGCGAAGGCCGCGGCGGCGGCGGAGGCGTAGTCGGCCTGCTGCGGCCGTTGCTCGGCGGCTCCGCCGAGGATGGAGGCGAGCCGCGCCCGCGCCTCGCCCGTCGTCACCGGGAAGCTGGCCGGCGGCAAGGGCGGGCCCTGGTCTTCCCAATCCGGCAGGCGGCGCCAGACCTTGAGCGCGTCGGTCGAGGGGCTGGCGTTCGGAAGGCCGAGGGCGGCGAGCACCGACGGCGCCCAGGGCCAAGCGGCGGCCTCGTCCAGCTTCGCCGCCAGCGCCGCCGCGTCGCGGTTCAGCGGCGTTTTGCGGGTGTCCGAGAGGTGGCGCAGCATGGCGGCCGCCATCCGCGGCAGCAGCGCCGCGGCGGCCGCGTCGTCGCGCGGCGGCTCCATCTCCAGCGCGACCGCCAAGCCGCGCGGAGTCGGCGCGGCGGCGTGGGCCGGCAGGCAGAACGCGAACAGCTCCAACAAGTCGAAGGCGGCGTCGAAGCGCGGCAGATCGAGCCGCCGGGCCGTCGCCGGGCCGTGGACCAGCATCGGCGGCGGCCCGTCGCGGAGCGTCTGGTGCAGTTCGGCCGCGGACAGGGCGAGGATCTCGCCGTCCGGCGTCAGCAGCGTGCCGCGCCCGTAGCCGGCGACGAGGGCCGGCGCGTCGGGGAGCAGGAGCCGCGTGGGGGAGGGGCCGCTACGGGGGCGGGGGGGCATCGGCACCAAGATAGGGTGCCGGTGCCGGTGCCGCGAACCCTCGGGGCCGAAATGCCCCCCGGGCGGAAACGGGGCGTTCCGCTCCCCCTGAGGGCCTTACATGTCGAAAAAGTTCACGTCGCCGTCGTCGAGGTCGTAGCGCGCCGGGACGACCTTGAGCTTGCCGCCCCGCACCGCTTCCTGGAGGACCGAGCTCTGCGTCACGAGCCGGTTGGCGACGCGCTTGGCGTTGGACACGATCGAGTTGTCGAGCAGCGTGCCCCCGCTCATCCGCCGGGCTTCCAGCACCGCCGGGATGATCGGCTGGACCATCTCGCCGATGACGCCGGGAAAGGTGGTGCCCTTCTCCACCACGTCCACCGCCGCCGCGACCGCGCCGCAGGCCTCGTGCCCGAGCACCACGATCAGCGGGCAGCCCAGCACGCCCACGCCGTACTCGATGCTGCCGAGCGCCGCGGTGTCCACCGTGTTGCCGGCGTTGCGGACGATGAACAGCTCGCCCAGGCCGCGGCCGAACAGCAGCTCCGGCGGCACGCGGCTGTCGGAGCAGCCCACCAGCACGCAAAAGGGCGCTTGGCCGCGCGCGAGCTCGACGCGCCGCTCGCGGCCCTGGGTGCCGCGGTAGGGCGCGTCCGTGCGGTAGTTGTCGTTGCCTTCCTTCAGCAGCTTCAGTGCTTGGTCCGGCGTGAGCGTGGTGCGCGCCGTGGTCGGGTCGGCCGCCTGGGCGACGTGCGGCGACGTCAGACCGGCCGCCGCGCAAGCCAGCGCCGCGGCGGTTCCGCCGAGAAACGCGCGACGGCCAGACCAGCTCGCCTCGTGCCGCCCGCAATCACAAATTCGCATGAGCCCCTCCTCTGCTCTGGCGCGGGGGAGGGTTGGTTCCCGACCGCCGACGGCAGAAGCAGGAGGGCATGTAACGGCTCTGGCCACGGCGTCCAGGCGCCACCGCGGTCCTTCTTCATGCGGTTTTCATGCAGCGGGACGGCGGCGGCCGGGCGGCTCAGCCGCCGAGGAACTCCACCCGGCCATCGGCGAGGCCGTAGTGCGCGGCGATGACGCGCAGCTTGTCCTTGCGGATCGCGTCTTGCAGCACCGGGCTGCGCGTTATCATGCCTTCCGCCACCCTGACGGCGTTCTCGCGGATGGCGTTGCCGAGCTTGTCGCCCGACCGGCCGCGCACCGCTTGGACCGCCGGCACGATCGGGCGCGCGACCTCGCCGATGGAGCCGGGGAAGGTGGCGTTCTTCTCCACCATGTCCACCGCCGCCGCGACCGCGCCGCAGGAGGCGTGCCCCATCACCACGAGCAAGGGAGAGCCGAGCACCGCGACGGAATACTCGACGCTGCCCAGCGCCACCGCGTCGGCGATGTTGCCGGCGGTGCGGACCACGAACAGCTCGCCGATGCCGCGGCTGAACACCAGCTCCGGGGCGACGCGGCTGTCGGCGCAGCTCACGATGGAAGCGAAGGGGCCCTGGCCGCGCGCGGTGGCGGCACGCCGGGCCGAGCTTATCTCCGGTCGGAAGGGCGCGTCGGCGGCGAAGCGCTCGTTGCCGTCATGCAGCGCGCGCAGCGCCTCGTCGGGCGTGAGCTTGGTCTTGAAGCCTTCCGGCGCGGCACGGACCACCACCGGCGCCGCGGCCGCGACCGCGAACAGGCCGGCGGCCGCCGCCATGAACCGCCGCCGTCCTCCTGCGCTATTCTTGTGGGCAGCGCCGTTGCAGCATGGGCAGTTGTGCATAACAGTCCCCGTTCCGGCGCGGTTCCACACGACGCCGTGAGCGATCTTTACGAAATCGGACCGAAAGCGGCAATTGTTTTGTGCGTTTTATGAACAGTGATGCGGCACATCCCCGCTCGAACCTGCCCAAGGCATGGCCGTTCGAGGAGGCGGCGAAGGTCGCCGAGCGCCTGGGCGCCTCCGGCCGGGGTGAAGCGCTGTTCGAGACCGGGTACGGCCCCTCCGGCCTGCCGCACATCGGCACCTTCGGGGAAGTCGCGCGCACGACCTGGGTGCGGCGCGCCTTCACGCGGCTGACCGGCCTGCCGTCCCGCCTCCTCGCCTTCAGCGACGACATGGACGGGCTGCGGAAGGTGCCGGACAACGTGCCGAACCGGGAGGCGCTGGCAGGGCATCTCGGCAAGCCGCTCACCGCCATCCCCGACCCCTTCGGCACGCACGAGAGCTTCGGCGCCCACAACAACGCGCGGCTGCGCGCCTTCCTCGACGCTTTCGGCTTCGAATACGAGTTCGCCTCCGCCACCGACTACTACCGCTCCGGCCGCTTCGACGCCGCGCTGCTCCGCATGGCCGAGCGGCACGAGGCGGTGCGCGGCGTGATCCTGCCCACGCTGGGGCCGGAGCGGCGGGCGACCTACTCGCCCTTCCTGCCGATCCACCCGCGCACGGGCATCGTGATGCAGGTGCCGATGGAGGAGGTGCGGCCCGCGGACGACCTGCTGGTCTGGCGCGACCCGGACGGCGGCGAGCGCCACGGCACGCGCATCACGGGCGGGCACTGCAAGGCGCAGTGGAAGGCCGATTGGGCGCTGCGCTGGTTCGCGCTCGGCGTCGACTACGAGATGTCGGGCAAGGACCTGATCGACAGCGTGAAGCTGTCCTCGCAGGTGTGCCGCATCCTGGGCGGCGAGCCGCCGGTCGGCTTCACCTACGAGCTGTTCCTCGACGAAGGCGGGCAGAAGATTAGCAAGAGCAAGGGCAACGGCCTCACCATCGAGGAGTGGCTGCGCTACGCCCCGCCCGAGTCCCTCGCGCAGTTCATGTACCCGGCGCCGCAGCGCGCCAAGCGGCTGTTCTTCGACGTGATCCCCCGCGCGGTGGACGACTACGGGGCGAACCTGGAGCGGCTGCGCGCGGATCCGGACCCCGCGAACCCCGCGTGGCACATCCACAACGGCGCCGCGCCGGACACGGCGCCGAGCCCGGTGCCCTTCTCGCTGTTGCTGAACCTGGTGGCCGTGCTCGGCTCGGACGACCCGGAGCACCTGCTCGGCTACGTGCGCCGCTACGCGCCGGAGGCGACGGGGGCCGACCCGGCGCGCGACCCGCTGCCGGCGCTCTGCCGCTATGCCGTCAACTACTACAAGGACTTCATCGAGCCCCGGAAGCGCCGCCGCGCCCCGACGCCGGCCGAGGCCGAGGGGCTGCGCGCCCTCATGGCCGCGCTGCGCGAGCGCGCCGGCGACCTGGAAGCCCTGCCGCCGGACGACCGCGCCCGCGCCATACAGGACGTCGTCTACGACGCCGGCCGCCGCGAGCCCTTCCTCGACGTGGGCAAGGAAGGCAGGCCCGGCGTGTCCCGCGCCTGGTTCAACGCGCTGTACCAAGTGCTGCTCGGCCAGCCCGAGGGGCCGCGCTTCGGCAGCTTCGTCGCCCTCTACGGCATCCCGGGCACGGTCGGCCTGATCGAAACGGCGCTGGCGCGCGAGGCGGCCTGATGGCGGGGGGAAGCTGGGCCTTGCTGCGCCGGCACGGCCCGGCGGTGTTCGGCGTGGCGCTGCTGGTCGGCGCCATCTACGTCGTGCAGAAGGAGTTCCGCCACCTCTCGCTCGCCGACATCCGGGAAGCGATGGCGGCGCTGCCGGCGAGCGCGCTGTGGATCGCGGCGGGCCTGACGGTGATCGCCTACCTGGTGCTGACGATCTACGACAAACTGGGCGCGATCTACGCCGGGCGGCAGGTCTCCTGGCCGAGGACCATGCTCGCCTCCTTCTGCGGCTACTCGCTCGCGCACAACCTGGGTTTCGCCGCGGTGTCCGGCGCGGCCGTGCGCTACCGCCTGTACTCCGCCTGGGGGCTGACCCCGCTCGAGATCGCCAAGGTGGTGGGCTTCACCTCCCTCACCTTCGGCCTGGGCGGCATGGCGCTCGGCGGCCTCGTGCTACTGGTAGAGCCGGAGGTGGTGCCCTGGTTCGGCGAACACCTTCCACTCTGGGCGCTGCGGCTGCTCACGGTGCCGCTCTGGGGCATCGTCGTCGGCTACATCGTGCTCAGCCTCTTCGTGCGGCGGGTGCGCGTCTTCAAATACGACATAGACCTCCCCGGGCCGCGCATGGCGCTGGCCCAGACGGTGCTCGCCACGGTGGACGTGGCGGCGACGGCGGCCATCTTCTACGCCCTGCTGCCTGCCGCCGAGGGCCTGACCTTCCTGCGCTTCGTGGGCGTCTACCTCGCCGCCTACGCCGCCGGCATAGCGGCGCACGTGCCGGGGGGCCTGGGCGTGTTCGACGGCGCCATCATGCTCGGGCTCGCGCCCTACATGCCGGCGGCGGAGGTGGTCGGCGCGCTGCTGGTCTTCCGCCTCTACTACTACATCGTGCCGCTCTTCGTGGCCGGCTTCCTGTTCGTCGGCTTCGAGCTCGGCCAGCGCCGCGGCGTCCTGACTCGCGTCACCGCCCTGGGACGCGGGACGGAGTCGCTGGAGGTGCCGGCCATGGCCTCGCTCGTGGCGCTGGCCGGCGCGCTGCTGCTGTTCATGGGCGCCTTGCCGGTGCGCGGCACCGCCGTGGAGGCCTGGGCCGGCGCGACGGCCGCCATCGCCTCGCACTTCGCCGCCTCGGTGGTGGGCTCGCTGCTGCTGGTCATGGCCTACGGCCTGATCAGGCGCCTCTCCATCGCGTGGGCGGGCGCGCTGCTGCTGCTGCTGAACGCCGCCGTCGTCGCCTGGCTGCGCGGCGAGAGCTGGTGGCTGTGGGGCTCGCTGCTGGTGCTGGCGGCGCTGCTGGCCGCGCTGCGGAGCGCCTTCTACCGCGACGCCCGCCTGACGCGCGAGCCGCTCTCCGACCAGGCGCTGGTGCCGCTGGTCGCGGTCGCCGTGTGCGGCATCTCCCTGGCGCTGGTCGCCTACAGCGGCGGGCGGTTCTCGGAGGAGAGCTGGTGGGAGGTCGTGCTGTCGCGCGACGCGCCCAGCTCGCTCCGCTTCACGGTCGGCCTCACCGGCGTGCTGCTGCTGGTCGCCATGGCGCGGCTGCTGCGCCCCGCGCGGCTCGGCGTGGTGGGCTGGGACGACGGGGCGCGGCGGCGGCTGCGCTCCCTCGGCGCGCTGGCGCCCGCCCAGGCCGACGGCGCCGTGTTCGGCGAGAAGGAGCGGGCGGGCTTCGCCTTCCTCAAGCGCGACCGGATCTGGCTCGCGCTCGGCGACCCGGCCGGCGAGCGGCAGGACGCCATATCCGCCATCTGGCGCTTCCGCGACGTCTGCGAGCGGGCGGGCGTGGACGCCGCGTTCTGGCGCGTCGGCCCCGACCTGCTGCGCGTCTACGAGGACATCGGCCTGACGGCGGTGCCCCTGGCGGCGCCCGGCGAGGAAGCCAAGCTCTTCCTGGCCTGCCGGGCCGAGCGCGACCTCAACGCGCTGCGCCAACTCCTCCCGCCCGCCTTGCAGCGGGAACTGCCGCCCGAAAGGCGCGCGGAAGCGGCGTGACGCCCCGGGCCGCTACTGGCTCGCCCAAACGATGCGGTGCATCCAGGTGATCTCGGACAGGTCGAAGCCGCGGTCGGGGTGCGCCGGGTTGAGGCTGAGCAGATCGATCCGCTTCGCCGACTGCCGCTTCAACTGCTTGGCCATCACCTCGCCCTTGGCGGTGCGGACCACCACGCGGTCGCCGCGGCGGACCGGCGCGGCGGGCGAGACGATGACGATGTCCCCGTCGCGGAACACCGGCTCCATGCTCTCGCCGGAGATCTCCAGGGCGTAGGCGTTCTGGTCGCCCACCTCGGGCACGGCGATCTCGTCCCAGCCGCCGCCCACGGGGTAGCCGCCGTCGTCGAAGTAGCCGTCGGCGCCCGCCTGCGCGAGGCCGATCAGCGGGATGCGCCGAGCGGCGGCGGCCTGTTGCGCCGCGCGGCCGCCCTCGGCGCGCAGCGCGGCGGGCAGGCCGGTGACGAGGGACGCGAAGGCCTCGATGCCGGTGCCGGTGGCGGCGAGCACCTTCGCCACGCTCTCGGTGGAGGGCCAGCGGGCACGCCCGTCGCCGCCGATCCGCTTGGAGGGGTTGAAGGCGGTGGCGTCCAGGCCGGCGCGGCGCGCGAGGCCGGACGCCGACAAGCCGTGCTCGGCCGCCAGGGCGTCGATCGCCCGCCAGATGTCGTCGTGCCTCATGGGGATAACATCCTAGGCCTGCGGTCGGAAATCAATAGGCGGATATTCCTTAAATCAAGCTAGAAGCGGGTCCATTCCACGGACTATGTTCGCCCTATGTTCTCACTATTTCGAGAGGAACATACCCGATGACGACGGCCGCACGCCCTGGATACGCCCCAGCCTCCCGCGCCGCCAACCGGACGGAGCCCTTCGCCAGCGCCGAGGAGGCGTGGTTCTGGACCATGGCGGCGCTGATCGCCCGCCGCGACGGGGCGCGCATCGTGTCCGGCGCCGGCCTCGTGCAACGGCCCTGCGAGCCGGACGACGTGGTGCGCTGCCTCGACCGGCTCTACCGCCAGCGCCGGATCGACCTGCAGCACGCGCGCATCCTCCGCATCTGGGGCGAGCGGCAAAGCGCGCCGGACCCGCGCGCCCCGCGCGAGCGCGGCGATTCGCGGCTGTGGCGGGAAGCGATGCGGCGGTTGGATTGGCCGCTGCGCGCCAAGGGCATCGTCGCGGGAGCCTTGCCGATGCCGGCCGACGGGGCGGACGTCGTCGCCTTCCCGGGCGGCGGCGCGTGACGGCACCCGCCGCCGTGCCCCGCCCCGCGCACCGTCG
>CADCTL010000125.1:12071-15865 GCA_902805625.1 uncultured Acetobacteraceae bacterium | reverse complement strand
GGTGGTCGCCCTGGCGCGGGCGGCGCCGGGCGGGCTCGACGTGGCCTCGTCGGGCAACGGCACGGTGCAGCACATGGCGCTGGAGATGTTCGCGCGCGCGGCCGGCGTGACGCTGAACCACATCCCTTACCGCGGCGGCGGGCCGGCGCTCACCGACCTCATCGCGGGGCAGGTCCGGTTCTTCTTCTCCAACGCGTCCGCCTCCACGGGCCACGCGAAGGCCGGGCGGGTGCGGGCCGTGGCCCACACGGGCGCGAAGCCCATCGCCGCGTTCCCGGACCTCCCGGCGGTGGCCGACACCCTGCCGGGGTTCGAGGCCTACGAGTGGAACGGCGTCCTCGTGCCGGCAGGCGTGCCCGCCTCGATCGTGGAGCGCCTGAGCGAGGGGCTGAACGCCGCGATCCGCGACTCGGCGGTGGCGGAGCGGCTGGCCGGGCTCAACGTGGAAACCGCGGCCAACACCCCGGCGGAGTTCGCGGCCTTCCTGGCCGCCGAAACGGAGAAGTGGGGCCGGCTGGTGCGGGAAGCCGGAATCAAGCCGGACTGACGTTCGCCCGCCGGGGAACGGCGACCTCTTTCCTTGCAATTCCGCATCATCAACGAAGCGGAAACCACTCCATGGCAACGAAGTTCCGGCCCGCCCGTGCGGCCGCCTTCGAGGATGGTACGTGAGCCCCGCTTCCCAGCCCAGCTTGTTCCGCTCCTTCTTCCTCGGCGGCTTCGAGTGCTCCCCGCACCACCGGCGCGACGGGCTGCGGCTCGACCTCATCGCCGCCACCCGCCACGATCTCTCGGCCGAGGAGGACTACCGGCAACTCGCCGAGCATGGCACCCACGCGGCGCGCGACGGCGCGCCGGCCGGTGCCCGCGCCGCTGGCGCGGGAGCTGCGGCGGCAGCAAACGGAATCCGCGGCGCTGTTCTCCCCGGCCGCGGCGGAAGCCTCCGCGTGAGGGCCGCGGGGCGGGGGCGCCGCGCCCCTCCCTTGCCCGCCATCCTCCTCCGCGCGGCCTCCTCGTAAGCACACGGTCAAGGAAGCAGGTCATGTTCCTCAAGAAGCAAGTCGGCACCCGGACGGTCTCCGGCGCGGAAGAGCGCGTTGCCCTGGAGAAGGGCATCGCGGAAGCGCGGTCCTCCATGCAGGCGGCTGGCGGTTCGGAGCACGCGGACTTGCGCGCCACCTTGACGGCCTTCATCGCCCAAGCCGAACGGCGAATCGCCGAGCTGGGCCCGCGGGCGGGGCGGTAGCGCTCCGCCAAGCGCGGTCTCGCCCGCGCGCCCGGCGCGGGCTGCGGCGCCTTGCCGCCTCACTGTCCCGTTCTCTTTGTCGGCTCCCGGCGAGCGCGGAGCAGGGCGTGTCACCGCGGCGTTTCTGCCACCGTGCGCGCGGCGATCCACTCGCGCACGCGTAGGTCTAGCGCCTGCCAGTCCGGCTCGTCGTAGACCTCACGCCGGAAGCTGTACCGGACGCGCACGCCCGCGCGGGGCGCGTCGAAGGTCACTCGGCAGGGCTGCGGGTGCGGGATGCGCGCCGGCGGGATCGGGTCGGGCCAACGGGCGCCCCAGCACTCGACCAGCAGCGGCCCGAGCGCCTCGTCGCCCTCGCCGATCCGCGGCAGCCGGTATTTCGGGTAGCCGCTATCCAGGTCGGGGCGACTCGGCACCGGTGCCCGCAGCTCCTCGTTCCCGAGCGGCATCCGGCGCCGGATGGTGAGGTGGCGCAGACCATCGTCCCCGCCGCTGGCCGCGGCGCGGGCGGGCCGGTCGTGTATCGTGAGGTCGCCCGGGAGCCCGAACCCGAAGAAGTCCCGGCGCGCGCGCAGGCCGCCGGGCGTGGACGCGCAAGCCGGGCCGTCGGGGCCGGGCGGCGCGCCCGCGGCCCAGCAATCCCGCGGCAGGCGAGTGGTCGAAGCGATGTCGCGGTACAGCATTGTCGCCCGGAGGGCGCGCCCGGCGCCGCATCAGGGGAGCTAAAAACTCGAGAAGGGGGCGCGGCGTCCCACCGGGTGCGCGGCCCAGAGGACGCCCGACTCGAGGCGTGGCGTGAGGTCGCCGACGCGGACCAAGTGGTGGGCGCCCGCCGGGCAGCCCGAAGCGTCCAACCCGGGCGCAGCGGTCAGGGTTCCCGGCTTTTTATTGGAAGGGATTCGCCCCGCGCGACGCTCTTGTAAGCGCGCTCCGACGGCTGGGCGTGGGCCACGGTGGCGAGGAGGATCCCCACCGCGACCGAGACCATCCGCATTCGGCGGGCTGAAGTTCCGGCGGGACACGGCGCGCGCCGTGAAAAGCGGAAGGACGTCCGCGTAGGGTCGTGCGCCTAACGATGCGGTGTCGTCAAGATCGGATGAACCTTGTCGGTTGAGCCTCCCCAGCGCCCACCTTGCGCGCTCTCCCGCTGCTCGAAGGAGCCGGCTCGGCGTCCACCCGGACTTACTGTTCCGCACCGGGCGGTTCAGAAAACTGGCCGGCAACGCCCAACCCCGCGCCGCGCTGCCGATTGTGGCATTGCCTGCCGGCCGCTACGCATGGCGCAACGCCAGGGAGAGAAACGCTATGCCGCAACGCCGCCACCTGCTCGCCACCCTCGCGGCGATGGGCCTCGGCGCCGCGCTCCCCGGCGGCCGTCGCGCCGCGGCGCAGGGGCAGCAGCGCTTCGCTTCCATCTACATGTTCGTCCCCGCCGCGCCGGGCGGCGGTTGGGACGGGCTCGGCCGCGCCATCGAGCAGGCGGCGCGGGGCGGCGGCCTCGTCGGCAACTTCCAGTTCGAGAACGTGGGCGGCGCCGGCGGCTCCGTGGGGCTGCCGCGCTTCGTGGCGCAGCGGCGCGGGCGCCCGGACAGCCTGATGGTGGCGGGCTCCGTCATGGTCGGCGCCACGCTCACCAACAAGACGCCGGTGGGCATCAAGGACGTGACGCCGATCGCGCGGCTGACGGAGGAGGCGAGCGTGGTGGTGGTGCCCGCCGCCTCCGACATCCGCGACATCAAGGGCTTCTTCGACGCGCTGAAGGCCAACCCCGGCGCGACCAACGTGGGCGGCGGCTCGGCGGGCGGCACGGACCACATCGCGCTCGGCCTGATGCTCAAGGCGCTCGGCCGTTCGGCGAAGGAGGCGTCCTACGTGGCCTTCGCGGGCGGCGGCCCGGCGCAGGCGGCGATCATGGGCGGGCAGGTGAAGGCGGGCATCTCCGGCCTGTCGGAGTTCGCCGAGCAGATCAAGGGCGGCCGGATGCGCGCGCTCGCCACCACGGGGCCGGAGCGCACCGACCCGAACCTCCCGACGCTGAAAGAAAGCGGTGTGGACGTGGTGCTGACCAATTGGCGCGGCGTGTTCGGCCCGCCCGGCCTCCGCCCCGACGCGCGCGAGGCGCTGGTGCGGTTGATGACGGAGATGCACGCCTTGCCGGCCTGGAAGGAGACACTGCGGACGCGCGACTGGGGCGACGCCTTCCTCACCGGGCCGGAGCTGGACGCCTTCCTGGAGCGCGACCGGACGCAAACGGAAGCGGTGCTCAAGGAGATCGGGTTGGCGTGAGCCACGGCACGAGCGCGCCTGGCGAGTCGCCGCGCCGAGAAGCGGGCGCGGCGCTGCCCTGGCCGGACCTCGCGGCCGGGCTCTCCGTCGTGGGGCTCGGCGGCCTCGCGCTGTGGCAAGCGCTGGTGATCCCGACCTCGCCGATCTACGCGCAGGTGGGGCCGAAGGCGGTGCCCTTCGGCGTGGTCGCCGGGCTGCTGCTGCTCGGCGCGGGGCTGGTGTACGAGGCGTTGCGCGGCGGGTGGTCGCGCGACCTGGAAGA
>CADCTL010000125.1:0-11971 GCA_902805625.1 uncultured Acetobacteraceae bacterium | reverse complement strand
CCTCGCCGATCTACGCGCAGGTGGGGCCGAAGGCGGTGCCCTTCGGCGTGGTCGCCGGGCTGCTGCTGCTCGGCGCGGGGCTGGTGTACGAGGCGTTGCGCGGCGGGTGGTCGCGCGACCTGGAAGAGGTGCGGGACGCGCCGCCCGTCAACTGGCGCGCCTTCACCCTGTTGCTCGCCGGGCTGGCGGCGAACCTGCTGCTCATCGTGCCGCTCGGCTTCTCGCTCGCGGCGACCGCGCAGTTCGTGCTCGTGGCGGCGGCCTTCGGGTCGCGGCGCTTCTTCCGCGACGCGGCGATCGCGTTGGCGCTGACCTTGGCGGTGTGGTTCGGTTTCGTGGAGCTGCTGGGCGTGAACATCGGCGCGGGCGTGTTGGAAGGGCTGGTGCTGTGGGCGCTCGGCCGGGAACCGCCGGCGTGACCGATCCCTTCGCGGGCCTCGCGCTCGGCTTCGGCAACGCGCTGACCTTGGTCAACCTCGGCTGGGCGCTGCTCGGCTGCCTGCTCGGCACGGCGGTGGGCGTGCTGCCCGGCATCGGCCCGGCGCTGACGGTGGCGCTGCTGCTGCCCATCACCTTCAAGGTCGGCGCGACCGGCGCCTTCATCCTGTTCTGCGGCGTGTGGTACGGCGCCATGTACGGCGGCTCCACCACCTCCATCCTGCTGAACACGCCCGGCGAGTCGGGCTCCATCATCACTGCGCTTGAGGGCGCCAAGATGGCGCGCAACGGCCGCGCCGGGCCGGCGCTGGCGACCGCCGCCATCGGCTCCTTCATCGCCGGCACCGTGGGCACGCTCGGCGTCAGCTTCGTCGGCCCCATCGTGGTGGACCTGGCGCTCCAGCTCGGGCCGGCGGAGTACTTCTCGCTGATGGTGCTCTGCTTCGTCACCGTGTCCGCGGTGCTGGGCGGATCGGCGCTGCGGGGGCTGACGTCTCTGTTCTTCGGGCTGCTGCTCGGCCTCGTCGGCATAGACCTCCAGACCGGCCAACCGCGCCTCACCTTCGGCATCCCCGAACTGCTGGACGGCGTGAACGTGGTGCTGGTGGCAGTGGCGCTCTTCGCGGTGGGGGAGACGCTCTATCTCGCGTGGCGGCACGTGGAGGGGCCGCAGGAGGTGCGGCCGGTAGGCCGGGTGACGATGAGCCGCGCCGACCTCCGGCGCAGCGTCGGGCCGTGGTTCCGCGGCTCCTTCCTCGGCTTCCCCTTCGGCGTGCTGCCGGCCGGCGGCACCGAGATGCCGACCATGCTGAGCTACTACGCCGAGCGGCGCCTCGCCGGCCCGGAGGCGCGCGCGGAGTTCGGCGCCACCGGCGCCATCGAGGGCGTGGCCGGGCCGGAAGCGGCCAACAACGCCGCCGCCGCCGGCATCCTGGTGCCCATGCTGACGCTGGGCCTGCCAACCTCCGCCACGGCGGCCATCATGCTCAGCGCCTTCCAGAGCTACGGCATCAGCCCCGGGCCCCTGCTGTTCGAGCAGCAGGCCGAGCTGGTCTGGACGCTGATCGCCAGCCTCTACGTGGCGAACGTGATGCTGGTGGCGCTGAACCTGCCGCTGGTGGGGCTGTGGGCGCGCATCCTCCGCATCCCCCGCCCGCTGCTCTACGCGGGCATCCTGGTCTTCGCCACCATCGGCACCTACGGCATCAGCAACTCGGTGACGGACCTGGTGCTGCTCTACGGCCTGGGGCTGGTGGCGATGGCGATGCGCCGCTTCGACTTCCCGACCGCGCCGGTGGTGATCGGCATGATCCTCGGCCCGATGGCGGAGCAGGCCATGCGCCAAGCCCTCACCATCAGCCAAGGCGACTGGACCACCTTCCTGACGCGCCCCGTCTCGGCGGCGATCCTGGCCTTGGCGGTGCTGGCCCTGGCAGGGCCGCGGCTCTACGCGGCCTTCGCGCGCCGCCGTCCCTGACCCTTCAGCGCCGCGGCTGCGTCGCGGTCGAGGGGTTCTGGATGCAGTGGGCGCGGCTGGTGGCGCAGCCGGACATGCAGCTCTGCGCGTCGGCGCCGGTGCAGGCGCGGACGCAGCTCTGGCTCATCTGCTCGCAGCGCTGGATGGGGCTCATCGCGGCGGTTGTCTGCGCCGCGGCGAAACCGGGCAGCAGGGCGCCCAGGAGGGCGAGGGGGAGCAAGCGCATCGTGGCACCGGACCGTTTCTGCAACGATGCCATGATGCCACCGGGCCGTCGCGGAGTGGGATCACGAGCCCACGATCAGGCAACGATTCCGCCGCCTACTCCGTCGCGGCCGCCGCACGCGGCTTCCACGCCCCACGCTCCGGCCGCGGCAGGCCGAGGTGGTCGCGCAGGGTCGGGCCGGAATACTCCCGCCGGTGCAGGCCGCGGCGCTGCAACTCCGGCACCACGTGGCGCACGAACTCGGCGTAGGTGCCGGGGACGCTGGTGGCAGAGATCACGAAGCCGTCGCAGGCGCCCGTCGTGAACCACTCCTCCAGCTTGTCCGCGACCTCCTTCGGGCCGCCCACCATGTCCATGCGCGGGCGGCCGCGGCCGCTTCCGGTGATGAAGTCGCGCACGGTGGGGTTGCGCTTGCCGCTCACCTGCACGACGCGGTCGCGCATGGCTTGCAGGCCCTGGATGCCGGCCAGCTCCTCGTCCGTGAACGGCTCGTCCATGCCCTTGGAAGCGAAGTCGAAGTTCAGCGCCTCCGACAGCAGGGAAAGCGCGTCGATCTCCAGCGGCAAGCGCTCGATCAGCGCGGCGCGGTCCTCCGCCTCGGCCTTGGTCGCGGCGGGGATCGGGTTGCAGAGCGTGGCGATCTTCACCCCGTCCGGGTCGCGCCCCGCCTCGGCCACCATGCGCTTGAACTCGGCGTACTCCCGCCGGCCGGAAGCGGGGTCGTGGTGCGCCACGAAGACCAGCTCCGCCCAGCGCGCGGAAAAGCGCTTGCCGCGCCCGCTGGCGCCGGCCTGTATCAGCACCGGGTGCCCCTGCGGCGAGCGCGGCACGGTGAAGGGGCCGCGCGAGGACAGGAACTTGCCCCGGTAATCCAGCCGGTGGACCTTGGAGCCGTCGCCGAAGCGGCCGGTGCCCTTGTCCACCAGCAGCGCGTCGTCCTCCCACGCGTCCCAGTGGCCGAGCACCACCTCCACGAACTCGTCGGCGCGGTCGTAGCGCCGGTCGTGCTCCATGGTCTCCGCGTGGCCCATGTTGGCCGCCTCGCCGTCGTTGAGCGAGGTGACGATGTTCCAAGCCGCGCGCCCGCCGCTCATGTGGTCGAGCGTCTGGAAGGCGCGGGCGACGTGGAAGGGCTCGTAGTAGGTGGTGGAGGCGGTGGAGCCCAGGCCGAGCCGCGACGTGGCCGCCGCCATCATCGTCAGCACCACCACCGGGTCGAGCTTCACGCAGCGGATGCCGTGCTCGATCGTGTGGTGGTGGTCCGAGCCGTAGCGGTCCGGCATGGAAAGCCGGTCGTCGAAGAAGCCGAGGTCGAAGCAACCGGCTTCGAGCACGCGGCCGATCTCCTGGTAGTAGTCGGCCGAGAGGAAGTCGGTGCGGCTGTCGGGGTGCCGCCAGGAGGACGCGAGGTTGGTGCAGTTCTGCGCCTGCAAGAACCCGACAAGATGCATCTGCCGCATGGCTTCCTCGCCTCTCCCCACGGCGGCGATGCTGGCGCCGCCCATGGTCGGGCGTCAATCCGATCAGGCCCGCAACGCCAGGGCCATCGCCGGCGCTTGCCGCGGCGCGGCGGGCCGGCGCCCGGCGGCGCCGTAGACCGGGTTCGCGGCGCGCGGCAAAGCGGCGCCGGCGATGGTCTCGATCACCCGCGACTGGACGGCGATCGCGCGTTGCAGCAAGCGCTTGTTCTCGGCGCCGAGCGTCTCCAGCCGCTCCGCCATGCGTTGCGCGCCCTGCCGCTCCGCGGGGCTTTCCGGGCGTGCGCCGGTCTTGGACGCGGCGGCGAAGGCCGCGGCGAAGGCGTCCGTGGCCCGCATCTTGGCGCCGGCGAGCCCGGCGGCGCCGGGCAGGTCGAGCCGCGCCAAGGCCTCGTTCTCGGCCCGGAGCGCGTCCGCCAAGCGGTCGCCGGCGGCGAGCAAGGTGTCCATCATCATCGGGGGTCGGTTTCCGTGTTCGTCGTGGAAGCGGACTGCAAGCGCAGCATCTCGCGCAGCACCGTGTCGCCGACGCCGAGCCCGTGCCCGGCCCGGGAAGCGGCGCCGGCGATGGCGTCCACCAGCATCGGCCGCCACTGCGCCTCCGCCGCGCCGCCGCCGCCCATGGCGTCGGAGCCGAGGCCGGCGAAGGCGGGTTGCAGCATCTGCGACAGGAACTGCGTCTCGAACGTCCGGGCCGCCTCGCGCATCCGCGGCGGGGCGGCGGCGAGCTGCGCTTGGGTCAACGGCGTCTGGACGGCGGGCGCGGGCATCAACGCAGCTCCAGCTCGGATTGCAGGGCCCCGGCCGCCTTGATGGCCTGGAGGATGGAAATGAGGTCGCGCGGGCCGACGCCCAGCGCGTTCAACCCGCGCACCAGCTCCTGCAAGGAAACCCCGCCGCGCAGCACGCCCATGCGCCGCTCGGCTTGGTCCTCCACCTCGATGTTCGTGCGCGGCACCACCACGGTTTCGCCGTTGCCGAGCGGCGCCGGCTGGCTCACCTGCGGCGTCTCGGTCACGCGGATGGTGAGGTTCCCTTGCGCGATGGCCACGGTGGAGACGCGCACCTGCGCGCCCATGACGATGGTGCCCGACGCCTCCTCGATCACCACGCGCGCCGTCTGGTCCGGCTCCACGCGGAGCTGCTCGATCTCGGCGAGGAACGCCACCGGGTCGCGCCCGGCCAGCGCCAGCACCACGGTGCGCGGGTCGGTGGCGGTGGCGACGGGCGCTCCGGACGCGCGGTTCACGGCGGCGGCCATGCGCCGCGCCGTGGTGAGGTCCGGGTTGCGGAGCGACAGCCGGACCGTGCTGCGACCGGCGAGGGCGTAGGGGATCTCCCGCTCCACGATGGCGCCGTTGCTGATGCGGGCGCTGGTGGGCACGCCGCGCTGCACGCTGGCCGCGGCCCCGCGGGCCGATATCGCGCCGGTGGCGACCGCGCCCTGCGCCACGGCGTACACCTCGCCGTCGGCGCCGAGCAGCGGCGTGACCAGCAAGGTGCCGCCCATCAGGTTGGTGGCGTCGCCCAGCGCCGACACGGCGATGTCGATGCGGCTGCCGGGGCGGGCGAAGGCGGGCAGGTTGGCCGTCACCATCACCGCGGCGACGTTGCGCGTGTCCAGCTTCGCCTCGTTGTCGCGGGTGTTGACGCCGAGCCGCTCCAGCATGCCGACCAGGGACTGCCGGGTGAAGATCGCCGTCCGCAGTCGGTCGCCGGTGCCGGCGAGGCCCACAACCAGCCCGTAGCCGACGAGCTGGTTGTCGCGCACGCCCTCCACGTCCGCGATGTCCTTCAGCCGCACGGACTGCGCGGCGGCGGGCGCGGCCGGGGGCAGGGCGACGGCGAGCAGCGCCGCCAAGGCCAGGAAGGCGATCTTCGCCTTTACGAAAGGTTTATCGGCCACGTTGCGCTCCGTGCGGCGGTCGGAACGACACACGCAACCGCCGTGCCAGTCTCCAGCGCCGGAGTTCGGAGTGGCGGGGGGGTGGAGGCGGCAAGTTCTGCCGGCCACGCGGCGCGAACTGCCGGGCCGGACAGGCCGAGTGGGCAAGAAATAGTGGGAGTCCAGGGATGCAAGGCGCGGCTGGGGTTTCGAGGGGCACCGCCGCGGTTCGCGCGCGTGGCGGCGCGGCGCGGTCCGCCGGCGGCTTCTCATTGCGCGGAACAAGCGCAGGCACCACGGCGGCCGAAACCGCCGCGGCACCCGGCACGGCCGCGGTCGGCCTTTCCCTGCTCGCCGTCCAGGAGAACGGCGGCAGTGCCGGGCGGGACGCGGCGGCGAGCGAACGCCATCCTGGATGATTTGCAGGGTCTCCAAGCCGAACTGCTGGGCGGGCGGACCGATCCGGCCCGTCTGGCCCGGCTGGCCGCGCTCCAGGCGGGGGAGGAGGGAACCGATTCGGCTCTGCGCGAAGCGGTCCGCGCCGTCTCGCTCCGCGCCCGCATCGAACTCGCGCGGCGCGATCGGACCGCGAACCTGAATCGATCCGCGTCGGTTTCGTGAAAGCCGCGCTGGATCAGCAATTTGGGAGCATTCTTCCCTTGGCGCCGACCCGGCAACGCTTGTATATGTCCGCGCGCCTCGTAACGAATCAATGCGGGACCGTCCAACGATGCTCGTCACCTTGCCGCCGGACTACCGCCCCTCGGATGCCGAGGAGTTCATGAACCCGCAGCAACAAGCCTATTTCCGCCAGAAGCTGTTGCGTTGGCGTCAGGACCTGCTGCGCGAGGCGGAGGACACCCTGGCCAGCCTCTCGGCCGGCGGCATCAACGAGGCCGACCTGACCGACCGCGCCAGCGTCGAGACCGACCGGGCGCTGGAACTCCGCACCCGCGACCGGGCCCGCAAGCTGATCTCCAAGATTGACCAAGCGCTCGAGCGGCTGGCCAACGGCACCTACGGCTACTGCGAGGAATCGGGCGAGCCGATTGGCCTCCGTCGCCTGGAAGCCCGGCCCATCGCCACCCTCACCATCGAGGCGCAGGAGCGCCACGAGCGCATGGAGCGGGTCCACCGGGACGACTGAACCCCTAACCCGGCCGGAGATGCTCGCTCGACCGGAACGGAAAAGGTACACTTCCTCCGCCGTAGCCCCAACCGCGCCTTTTGTCCGAAGGCGCTCGGTGCGGGGAGATAAGATGGTAAGGAAGTAAGGCAGTAAGGCAGGCGGAAAGTAAGGGGCCGCAGCTTTCACTTCATGATTGCCGCGTCTCGCGTCGGACAAAGGAAGCGCCCGGAACCTCGGCGATTGCGCCGGCGGTCTCCGGCATCGAGCAACCTGCCGCAGCACAACGGACCGCTGGCCGCCCCGACCGGAGCGGCGCTAGGCTCCCGCCCAAACGGGGGAGAAACGGCCATGGGCGGCAACGGCGCCGGCATCGACGCGGTCCTGCGCGGGGCGGTGGAGCGGGGCGAGGTGCCCGGCGTCGCCGCGGTCGCCGGCAACCGGAGCGGCACGCTGTACGAGGGCGCCTTCGGCCGGCGCGGCCTCGACCGGCCCGACCCGATGACCCCCGACACGGTGGCGTGGATCGCCTCCATGACCAAGGCGATCACCACGGTCGCCGCGCTGCAACAGGTGGAAGCGGGCCGGCTGGAACTGGACGCGCCGATCGGCGAAACGGTGCCGGCGCTCGCCTCGCCGCAGGTGCTGGAAGGCTTCGACGCCGACGGCGCGCCCCGGCTGCGCCCGGCCCGGCGCCTCGTCACGCTCCGCCACCTGATCACCCACACGGCGGGCTTCAGCTACGACATCTGGAACGCCGACATCGGCCGCCACATGGAGCGGCACGGCCTGCCCGGGGTCATCACCTGCCGCCGCGCCGCGCTGGACACGCCGCTGGTGGCCGACCCCGGCGAGCGCTGGGAGTACGGCATCGGCATAGACTGGGCCGGGCTCGCGGTGGAAGCCGTGACCGGCCAGCGACTGGAAGAGGCGCTGCGGGAACGCGTGCTCGGCCCGCTCGGCATGGGGGACACCGCCTTCCGCATCGGCGAAGCGCAGCGGGCGCGGCTCGCCTCCATGCACGCGCGCGGGCCGGACGGGCAGCTCTCTGCCATCCCCTTCGAGGTGCCGCAGGACCCCGAGTTCCACATGGGCGGCGGCGGCCTCTACGGCACCGCGCCGGACTACCTGCGCTTCTGCCGCATGGTCCTGAACGGCGGGACGCTCGACGGCGCCCGCATCCTCTCGCCGGAGACGGTGGCGGAGATGGGCCGCAACCAGATCGGCGCGCTCGCGGTGGGCAAGCTGGTGACGGCACTGCCCAACTCGTCCAACGACGCCGAGTTCTTCCCCGGCATGGCCAAGCGCTGGAGCTTGGGCTTCATGGTGAATGAGGAGGACGCCCCGGGCGGCGGGCGCAGCGCCGGCAGCCTCGCCTGGGCGGGCCTCGCCAACACCTACTACTGGATAGACCCGAAACGCGACTTGGCGGGGGTGATCGTCACCCAAATCCTGCCCTTCGCCGACCCGAAGGCGCTCGGCTTGCTCGATGCCTTCGAGCGGGCGGTGTACGCGGCGTCCTGAGTCCAACGGGACGCTCGCCGCGCGGATCAGGCGCGGGCGGCCTTCCATTGCCGCGCGCCCGCGCCGACCCCATCCTCGAAGCATGACCTTCCGCCCGGCCCTGGTCGCCGCCGCCGCTCTCGCCTTTTCCGCCCTGTCGCCGCCCGCCCGCGCGGAGGCGGTGCTGGCGCGCTACGACGTGCGGGCCGGCGGGGTCAACGTGATGCGGGTGGAGGTGCTCTTCGACCTGTCCGGGCCGCGCTACCGCGTGCAGACGAAGGCGCGGCCGGTGGGCGTCGGCGCGACGTTCAGCGGCGGCGGCGAGCAGGTGAGCGCCACCGAAGGGAGCTGGCGCGGCGCCGATCCCGTGCCGCGGCGCCACAGCTCGGAAGGCGCGTGGCGCGGCGGCCGGCGCGCGGTGCAGCTCGATTACGCGCCCCCCTCCGGCGGCGCGCCGCTGCTCCGTGTGCTGGAACCGCCGCTGGAGCCGGAGCGCGAGCCGGTGCCGGACGCCCTGCAGCGCAACACGGTGGACGGGCTTTCCGCGGTGGCCAAGCTGCTCCGCGCCGTGGCGCAAACCGGCCGCTGCGAAGGCGAAGCGCCGGTCTTCGACGGCCGCCGTCGCTCCGACTTCCGCGCCTGGACCGAGGGCCTGGACGACTTGCGCGGCAACGGCGCCTTCGCCGGCCCGGCGCTTCGCTGCGCCTTCTCGGGCCGCCTGATCGCCGGCCGCCACGCGACGCAGGACCGCGACGGGGGCCGTACGCCACCGCCGCCGGTGGTGGCGTGGGTGGCGCAACCGCTGCCGGGGCGGGCGGCGGTGCCGGTGCTCATCGAGTTCCCGACCCGCTGGTTCGGCACCGTCCGCGCGGTGCTGGCCTCGGCGGAGCCGGCCGGCGGCTCCTGACCGCCCGCCGGCCGGACGCCGTCAGTGTCCGGCGTTGGCCCCCGAGAAGTCCGGCGCCGCCAAGCCGCTCGCCTGCAACTGGGCGGAGAGCAGCGCCTTCAGCCGCTCCAGCCCGGCCTCGCTCTTCGCCTCGGCGCGGGCCACCAGAACGGCCTGGGTGTTGGAGGCGCGGAGCAGCCACCAGCCGTCTTCCGTCAGCACGCGCACGCCGTCCACGTCCTGCACCTTGGCGCCGTCGGCGGCCAAGCGCTCCTTCACCTCGCGCACCACCGCGAACTTGCGGTCCTCGGCGCAATCGAAGCGGAGTTCGGGCGTGTTGACCACTTGCGGCAGGGCGGCCCGCACCGCTGAAAGCGGCTCGCCCATGCGGGCGATGATGCCGAGCAGGCGCACCGCGGAATAGGGCGCGTCGTCGAAGCCGTACCACTTGTCGGCGAAGAAGATGTGGCCGGACATCTCGCCGGCCAGCGGCGACCCCGTCTCCGCCATCTTGGCCTTGATGAGCGAGTGGCCGGTCTTCCACATGAGCGGCTGGCCGCCGGCCTTGGCGATCTCGTCGAACAGCACCTGGCTCGCCTTCACGTCGGCGATGATGGTGCCGCCGGGCTTGGACTTCAGCACGTCGCGCGCCAGCACCACCATGAGCTGGTCGCCGAACAGGACGTGGCCCTCGCCGTCCACCACGCCGATGCGGTCCGCGTCGCCGTCGAAGGCGATGCCGAGGTCGGCCTTCTCCTTCGCCACCGCCTCGATGAGCTGTTCGAGGTTCTTCGGCACCGTCGGGTCCGGGTGGTGGTTGGGGAAGGTGCCGTCCACGGTGCCGTTGATGACGTAGTGCTCGCCCGGCAGCTTGCCCGCCAGCGCCTTGGTGATGTCGCAGCCCGAGCCGTTGCCGGGATCCCACACCACGCGCAGCTTGCGGTCGCCGCCGTCGTAGTCCTTCAGCACGCGCGCGAGGTAGTCCTCGGCGATGTCCACCGCGCGGTCGGTGCCTTCCGTCGCCACCGGCACCACGTCGCCCTCGGCGGCCATGCGGCCGATCTCCTGGATCTGCTGGCCGAAGAAGGGCTTCTTGCCGAGCATCATCTTGAAGCCATTGTAATCGGGCGGGTTGTGGCTGCCCGTGACCATGGCGGCGCCGTCCGCCTCCAGCGCGTAGGCCGCGTAGTAGAGCATGGGGGTGGCGACGAGCCCGACGCGCAGCACCTCCAGCCCGCACGCGCGCAGGCCCGCGACGAGTTGCGGCTCCAGGTCGGGGGAGGACAGGCGGCCGTCGTAGCCGACCGCCACCTTCGTCCCGCCGGCGCGGCTGATGACGGAGCCGAAGCAGCGGCCGATGGCGAAGGCGTCCTCGGGCTTGAGCGTGTCGCCGACGATGCCGCGGATGTCGTACTCGCGGAGCACGGTAGGGTTGAAGCGGTGGTTGAACACGGTCATTGCGTGGTCCTCGGCGAGCAGGGCGCGCTCAGGGGCGCCCGATGGAGTGGTAGCGGAAGCCCGCGGCGCGCATCGCCTCGGGGTCGTAGACGTTGCGGAAATCGAGCAGCACGTCGCCCCGCATCGCGTCCCGCAGCCGGGCCGGCGAAAGGGCGCGGAACTCGTTCCATTCGGTGAGCAGCACCAGCGCGTCGGCGCCCTCCGCCGCGTCCAGCGCGTTGGCGGCGTATTCGATGCCGCGGGGCAGGAGCTGGCGGGCATAGGCCGTGCCGGCGGGGTCGAACGCGCGGAGCTTCGCGCCCGCCTCGGCCAACGGCGGCAGCACCGAAAGCGAAGGCGCGTCGCGCATGTCGTCCGTCTCGGGCTTGAAGGTGAGGCCGAACACGGCGATCGTCTTGCCGGCGACGCTGCCGCCCAGGGCGGACACCACCCGCGCGGCCATCGCGGCCTTGCGCGCTTCGTTCACCGCGATGGTGGTTTCCACCAGCCGCACCGGGCTGCCGGCGTCTTCGGCGGTGCGGGCCAGGGCCAGCGTGTCTTTCGGGAAGCAGGAGCCGCCGTAACCCGGCCCGGCGTGGAGGAATTTGCGCCCGATACGGCCATCGAGGCCCATGCCGCGCGCCACGCCATGGACGTCGGCGCCGACGCGCTCGCACAGGTCGGCGATCTCGTTGATGAACGTCACCTTCATCGCGAGGAAGGCGTTGGCGGCGTACTTGATGAGCTCCGCCGTCTCTATGCTCGTCGCCAGGATCGGCGTCTCGATCAGGTAGAGCGGGCGGTAGAGGCGCTTCAGCGCGGCCAGCGCCCGCTCGCCGCCCGGGCCTTCCTCCGTGCCGATCACCACGCGGTCGGGGCGCATGAAGTCGCCGATGGCGCTGCCTTCGCGCAGGAATTCCGGGTTGGAGGCGACCTCGATGGCGAGGTCGGGGCGGGCGGCGCGCACCACCTCGCGCACCTTCCGCCCCGTGCCGACCGGGACGGTGGACTTCGTCACCAGCACCAGCGGCCCGGTCGCGGCGCGCGCCACCTGCTCGGCGGCGGCGAAGACGTAGGACAGGTCGGCGTGGCCGTCGCCGCGGCGGGACGGCGTGCCCACGGCGAGGAACACCGCGTCCGCGCCGTCCATCGCTTCGGCGAGGTCCGTGGTGAAGCGGAGCCGCCCTTCGCGCGCGTTGTCCTCCACCAGCCGGTCGAGGCCCGGCTCGTAGATCGGGATGCGGCCCTCCCGCAGGCTGGCCACCTTGGCGGCGTCGGTGTCCACCAAGCGGACCTCGACGCCGAATTCCGCGAAGCAGGCGCCCGAGACGAGGCCGACGTAGCCGGCCCCCAGCATGGCGATGCGCATGGCGCGGCCGGCTTTACGCGTAGCGCTTGAGGAACTCGCGCACCGCCGGCGCCATGTCCGGCCGCTTCAGCGCGAAGGCGATCTGCGCTTCCAGGAAGCCGGCCTTGTCGCCGCAGTCGAAGCGGCGGCCCTCGTAACGCAGGCCG
>CADCTL010000124.1 GCA_902805625.1 uncultured Acetobacteraceae bacterium | reverse complement strand
CGGGGCGGAGAAGGTGGCCGACGATGCGGAGGCGGCGCTGGCCGCGGCGCTGGACGAGGCGGCGCTTGCGACCGGCGCCTACCTCCTCGGCGCCATGGAGCGCTCCTTCGCCATGACGACGGACTACCTGAAGACGCGCCAGCAGTTCGGCCGCATCATCGGCACCTTCCAGGCGCTCCAGCACCGCGCCGCCGACCTTTCCATGCAGATCGCCCTGACGCGCGCCAGCGTGGAGGCGGCCGCCGCCTCGCTCGACGCCGGCGCCACGGGCGACGCGCGCCGCGCCGTGGTCTCCCGCGCCAAGGCGCGCGCCGCCGAGGCGTCCATGCTGGTGACGCGCGGCTGCGTGCAGCTCTCGGGCGGCATTGGCTACACGGACGACTACGACGTGGGCCTCTACCTGAGGAAGGCCATGGTGCTGGCCAACCAGTACGGCAGCGCGGCGCTGCACCGTCGCCGCTTCATGGCCCTCGTCCCGGAGAGCGACGAATGAGCGACACCCCCGCCATGCGCGTGCTCGAAGAGCGGGACGGCGCCGTGCTGGTGCTGACTCTCGACCAGCCCGCGCGCCGCAACGCCCTTTCCATGCCGCTTCGCACCGCGCTGACCGCCGCGCTGGAACGTGCGCAGTCTGATCGCGGCGTGCGCGCCGTGGTGGTCACCGGCGCGGGCGGGCATTTCTGCTCCGGCGGCGACATCTCCGGCATGGACGTGAAGACGCCGCTGGATGGCCGGGAGCGGATGCGCCTGTCGCACGGGCTCATCCGTCTCATGGTGATGGGCAGCGTGCCTATCGTGGCGGCGGTGGAAGGCTTCTGCGTCGGCGCCGGCCTGTCGCTCGCCTGCGCCTGCGACACGATCATCGCAGCGGAGGACGCGCGGCTCGGCGCCGGTTTCGGGCGCATCGGGCTGATGGCCGACCTCGGCTTGCCGCACACCTTGCCGCTGCGCGTCGGCCAGGGCAGGGCGCGGCAGATCCTGCTCTACCACGAGCAGATGACGGCGGCGGCGGCCGAGCGCATCGGCTTGGTGGACCACGTTGTCCCGAAGGGGCATGCGTTGGACAAGGCGATGGAGAAGGCGCGCTTCCTGGCGGAGCAGGCGCCGGCGCCGATGGCGCTGACCAAGCAGTTGCTGGGCGAGGGCCTGGACCGCGCGCTGGAGCAGGAGCGCCACTTCCAGTCCACGTTGTTCCTCACGGAGGACTTCGCCGAGGGCCGCGCCGCCTTTCTCGGCAAGCGCCAGCCGGAATTCAAGGGAGGCTGAAGCCATCATGGACGCCATAGCGGTGCCCCAGCCGCAGGAACTGGACGGGCTGGACGACGAGGTGTTCCGCCAGGTCGTGCGGCAGTTCCTGCGCGACAACTACCCGGAAGAGCTGCGCAACCCACCGAAACGCCTGCACTGGGACGAGAACAAGGTCTGGTACCACAAGCTGGCCGAGAAAGGCTGGCTCTGCCCCGGCTGGCCGAAGGAGCACGGCGGCCTCGGCCTGTCGCCCGCCAAGCAGATCATCCTCTCCGAGGAGTATGAGCGTCACGGCGTGGCGCGCACCAACGACCACGGCATCGTCATGCTGGGGCCGCTGGTGATCCGCTACGGCACGGAGGAGCAGAAGCAACGCTTCCTGCCGAAGATCCTCACCGGCGAGCACGTCTGGTGCCAGGGTTACTCCGAGCCCAACGCCGGCAGCGACCTCGCCGCGCTGCGGACCGAGGCGGTGCTGGACGGTGACCACTATGTGGTCAACGGCCAGAAGACCTGGACCACCCTGGCGACGGACGCGAACTGGATCTTCCTGCTGGTCCGCACGGACAAGCAGGCCAAGAAGCAGGAGGGCATCTCCTTCTTGCTGGTGGACATGAACTCGCCCGGCATCACCGTGCGGCCGATCGTCAACCTCGAGCTGCACGACGAGTTCTGCGAGGTGTTCTTCGACAACGTCCGCGTGCCGAAGGAGAACCTGGTCGGCCAGCCCAACAAGGGCTGGGACATGGCCAAGGCGCTGCTCGGCTTCGAGCGCATCTTCATCGGCGCCCCGCGCCAGTCCGCCTACGCCCTGTCGCGCTTGCGCCTGCTGGCCGAGCGGATGGGCGTGTGGGACGACGCGGACTTCCAGGACCGCTACGCCCGGCTTCGGCTGGACCTGGAGGACCTGAAAGCGCTCTACGGCGTCTACGTGGCGAAGCTGAAGCGCGGCGAGCCGCTCGGCCCGGATGTGTCGATGCTGAAGGTGATCCAGACGGAGCTGTTCCAGCGCGTCACCGACACCATGCTGGAGATCGGCGGCGAGAACGCCGGCTTGCTGGAACCGATGGAAGGCAACCGCGACCTCAACATCGGCGGCCTGTTCATCCAGGCGCGCCCGGCCACGATCTACGGCGGGTCGAACGAGATACAGCGGAACATCCTGAGCAAGAACGTGCTCGGCCTGCCGGGATGAACGACCTCTGGCGCCTCTCCGCCAGCGACATCGCGGCCCGCGTGCGGGCGCGCGAGGTTTCGGCCACTGACGTCGCACGGGACGCGCTCGCTCGCCTGGAGGCGGCGAACCCGGCCATCAACGCCGTGGTCGCCCACAGTCCTGAGCAGACCCTGGCCGAAGCGGCGGCGGTGGACGCGGCGCTGGCGCGCGGCGAGGACCCGGGGCCGATGGCCGGCGTCCCCGTCACCATCAAGATGAACACCGACCAAGCGGGCTGGGCCACCACCAACGGGCTCCGCATCCAGCGCGACTTGGTCGCCGAGCACGACAACCCCCTGGTCAGCAACCTGCGCCGCGCCGGCGCGGTGGTGCTCGGGCGCACCAACACGCCGGCCTTTTCCCTGCGCTGGTTCACGCGCAACAGCTTGCACGGCCACACGCGCAACCCGCGCGACCCCTCCGTCACCCCGGGCGGCTCCTCCGGCGGGGCGGCGGCTGCGGTCGCGGCCGGCATCGGCGCGGTGGCGCACGGCACCGACATCGGCGGCTCCATACGCTACCCCGCCTACGCCTGCGGCATCCACGGCCTGCGCCCGACCCTCGGCCGCGTGGCCGCCTTCAACGCCTCGGGGCCGGAGCGCGCGATCGGCGCCCAGTTGATGGCGGTGTCCGGCCCCATCGCGCGCACGATCGCCGACATCCGCTTGGCGTTGGGCGCGATGAGCCGGCCGGACCCGCGCGATCCGTGGTGGACGCCGGCGCCGCTCGAAGGGCCGCCCGCGCCGAAGCGCGCCGCGCTCTGCGTTTCGCCGGACGGCATGGCGGTGCAGCCGCCGGTCGCGGCGGCGCTGCACGACGCGGCGCGGCGATTGCAAGCCGCCGGCTGGATGGTGGAAGAGGTGCCGGACCTGCCGCCGCTGGCCGAGCCGGCCCGCTTGCAGTTGATGCTCTGGCTCGCCGAGATGCGGCGCGGCCTCGGCGCGGCCGTCGCCCGCGAGGGCGATCCGGACGCCGCCGCGATCTACGGCTACATGGAGCGGCTCTGCCCGGAGCCGGACTTCCACGCCTTCCAGGACGGGTTGCAACGCCGCGCCGGCCTGTTGCGCGAATGGCTGCTGTTCTTCGAGCGCTTTCCCGTGGCGCTGATGCCGGTCTCCGGCGAGTTGCCCTTCCGCGACAACAGCGACGTGGAAGGCTTCGAGGCCTTCGAGCGGATCATGGCGGCGCAGTTGACGCAGGTGGGTCTGCCGCTTCTCGGCCTTCCAGGCCTCGCGGTCGCCACCGGTCTCGAAGGCACTGTGCCGGCGGGCGTGCAGTTGGTGGCCGGGCGCTACCGGGAAGACCTGTTGCTGGCGGCGGGCGAGGCGATCGAAGCCGGAGGGGCGCCGCCGTCACCGGTCGACCCGAAACCGATCTGAAGCCGTCGGCGGGGTCGCGCCGTCGCGTCCATCCGGCCCATCCTGCATCGAGGGCCGTCGTCGAGCGGGTTCTGCCTCGCGCGCATTGATTTTCGCGCCTAAGTGGGGCCAGTGTGCGCCCTCCCGACCACGGACCGGTTTCCCGCATTGCCGCAGTTCCCGCTTCTTGCGCTTCCCCTCGTCGCGCTGCTCTTAGCCGCCTGCGCTGCCCAGCCTGGACGGCCGGCCTGCCAACCGCGCCGGATGGAGGTGGCGAACATCGCCGCGCGGCCGGTGGAGCAACTCTACTACGGCGCCCCCGGCGCGTGGGGCGAGGACCTGCTGCGCGGCGCCGAGATGGCGCCGGGGGCGGTGCGGCCCGTGACGCTGCCCGGCGTCGGCGGCCACACCCTCCGCGCCGTTTGGACGGACGGCCGGGCCATCGAACTGCGCGGCCTCGACCCCTGCCGCAACACGCGTATCGTCATGGCCGAGGGCAGCATCCGCGCCGATTGACGTCGGCCGCCGCACCCAGCATCCAGGGACGAGGCGCGCATGGCACCGTTCTGCTTCCTGCACTTCACCGATCCGCACCTGCCGCCGCCGGGCGGGGCCGTCCTGGGCGACGACCCGGCGCCGGCGCTGGCGGCCGCCCTCGCCGACGCCGTTGAGCGCCATGGGCCGGACGGGCCGCTGCCCGCCTCCTTCGCCGTCGTCACAGGCGATCTGGTGCGGGACGGCGAGCCCGCGGCCTACACGCGCCTGCGGGAGGTGCTGGGAGGCCTGCCCTGGCCGGTGCATCTGCTGCTCGGCAACCACGACGACCGCCGCGCTTTCCGTGACGCCTTCCCGGAAGCGCCGGTGGACGAGGCAGGCTTCGTGCAACAGGCCGTCCCGACCCCGGCCGGGACGTGCCTGATGCTCGATACGCACGCGCCGGGGCGGCCCGACGGGGAACTCTGCGCCCGGCGCATCGCATGGCTGGCGGCGCGTCTCGGGGAGACGACGGGCCCCGTGCTGTTGTTCCTCCACCACCCGCCGCTGCCGGTCGGCATCCCGTTCATGGACGGGATGGGGTTGAAGGACGCGGACGCCTTGTGGGGGGCGTTGGCGCCCCACCGAGGGCGTGTCCGGCACATCTTCCACGGGCACCTGCACCGCCCGATCGCCGGCTCCTGGCGCGGCATTCCGCTGTCCTCGCTGCGGGGCACCGCCTTCGCCGTTTCGCTCGACCAACAGCCGGGGAAGGCCGCGGTCAGCCACCTGGAAGCGCCGTGCTACGCGCTGGCGCGCGCGCTGGGCGACGACCTTGTCGTCCACACGGTCGAACTGCCGGACGCCCGGCGGTCGGCCTGAGCTTCCCCGGAAGCGCCGCCGGCGCCATGCTGCCCCCGCAACGCTGCGGCACACCGGGAGGAAGCATGCGACGAGTCACACGCCGATCGGCGCTTCTCCTGCCGGCGCCCTTCCTGGCCGACGCCGCCCGCGCCCAGGCTCCCGCGCGGCCGTGGCGGCCGGCCACGCAGGTGCGGGTCATCGTGCCCGCCGCGCCCGGGGGCACCACCGACATCATGGCCCGGCTCTGCGCGCAGCACCTCCAGGCGCGCTGGGGCGTTCCGGTGGCCGTCGAGAACCGATCGGGCGCGGGCGGCACCATCGGCACCCTGGAAGCGACGCGCGCGGCGCCGGACGGCCTGACGCTGCTCTCCGGCAACATCGGGCCGCAGGCGATCGCCTACTCGCTGTTCCGCAACCTGCCTTACCGCGAGGACCAGATCGCGCCGGTTTCGGGACAGATCCGCGGTCCGAACGTGCTCGTGGTGAACGCCGCGGCGCCGGTGCGGACGATGGCGGAGTTCGTCGCGTGGCTGCGCCGGGAACCCGGTCGCGTCACCTACGCCTCGACCGGCGTCGGGCAATCCACGCACCTTTCGCCGGTGTGGATGCTGCAACTGCTGAACGCGCAGGCGATCCACGTGCCCTTCCGCGGCTCCGCCCCGGCGCAAACGGAGCTGCTCTCAGGGAACGTCGGGTTCCTCGTGGACAACCTGACGGGCGTGATCGAGCAGGTCCGGGCGGGCCGGTTGCGCGCCGTCGCGGTGACGAGCGCCGAGCGCAGCCCGGGGCTGCCGGACGTGCCGACGATGCGGGAGGCCTCGCCGGAACTGGCGGGCTACGAGGTGAACACCTGGTTCGGCCTTTTCGCGCCCGGCGGCACGCCGGCGCCGATCGTGCGGGCGGTCAACGCCGAGATAGGCGCCCTGTTGGACTCGCCGGACACGGAGCGCCGCTTCACGGAGCTGGGCGGCGTGCCGATGCGCGGGCCACCGGAAGCCTTCGCCGCCTTCGTGCAGTCCGAGATCGCCAAGTGGCGCGGGGTGATCCGCAAGGAGGGCTTGCAGCTCGATGCGGGGTAGCCGCGGGGCATGATTCTTTCGCCCCTGTGGCTGCCCGTCACCCTCGCCGCGGCGCTGTTCCAGTGCTGGCGCACCGCCTTGCAGCAGCGGCTCCGCGGGCAGCTCTCGGTGAACGGCGCGGCGGTGGTGCGCTACCTGTACGGCGTGCCGGTCGGCGCGGCGCTGCTCGGCCTTTACCTGATGGCCGTGGGCGGCGCCGTGCCGGCGCCGAACGCGACGTTCCTCATGTTCTGCGCGGCCGGCGGCTTGGCGCAGATCAGCGGCACCAACCTGCTCATCATGGCCTTCGGGCACCGCGGTTTCGCGGTGGGCACCGCCTACGCCAAGACCGAGGCGGTGCAGGGGGCGGTGCTGGCGTTGGCGTTGCTGGGGGAACGCATCTCGCCGCTCGCCTGGATCGGCATCGCGGTCGGCGTGGGCGGCGTGCTGTGGCTGTCCCTCGCCGGCCGCAGCCTGACCGCGCGGGAACTGCTGCGCGCCACGGCGCAGCCGGCGGCGCTCTGCGGCTTGGCCGCGGGCACGGGCTTCGCGTTCTCGGCCGTGCTGATCAAGGCGGCAAACACCGCGCTCCCCGGCGACGATCCCGTGCTGCGGTCCCTGGTGACGCTGGTCGTCATCAACGTGCTGCAAACCGCGATGCAGGGCGGTTGGCTGCTCGCGCGGGAGCCGGACCAGCTCCGCGCCGTCTTCGCCACTTGGCGCAGCTCGGCGCAGGTGGGCGCCCTCTCGGCCTGCGGGTCGGCCTGCTGGTTCACCGGCTTCGCCCTCGCGCCGGTGGCGTTGGTGCGCGCGGTGGGGCAGGTGGAGATCCTGTTTACCCTGCTGTTCAGCCGCTTTTACCTCGGCGAGCGGCCGACCCGCAGCGAGATCGGCGGGGCGCTGGTGCTGGTGCTCGGCGTGGTGCTCGTGCTGGCCGGACGCTGAACCCGGTCAGCCGGCGAACATCGCCCGGATCGCGGCCGGGTCCACGTCCTCGACGCGGGGCGGCGACCAAGAGGGCTTGTTGTCCTTGTCCACCAGCACGGCGCGCACCCCTTCGCGGAAATCCGGGTGGCGGTTGACCACCACGCGCGTAAGGGCGAGCTCCATCTCCAGGCACCTATCCAGCGTCGCCTCAGCGCCCCGCCGGATCAGCTCAAGCGAGACGGCAAGGCTGGTGGGCGACATGTGCCGCAGGACCGCCACCTGCTCCGAAGCCCACTCCGTGCCCTCCGCCTCCAAGGCGCGCAGGATGTCGGGCACGGTGCCGCCGGAGAAGCAACGGCGTATGGCGTCGCGGTGCGCCTCGAAGCTCGCCGGGGGCGGACTTTCCGAGAACCGCCCCACGGCTGAAGCGTCGCCTTCCATCAGCGCCGTTTTCAAGTCTGGCAAGCGGGCGCGCGGGACGAAGTGCGTCGCCAACCCGGCGTGGACTGAATCCGCCCCCCTGAGCCTCGCGCCCGTCAGGGCTAGCCAAGTGCCGATCCCGTCCGGCAAGCGGGGCAGGACGTAAGAGGTGCCGACGTCCGGGAACAGCGCGATCGCGGTTTCAGGCATCGCCAAGAGGGCGTTTTCGGTGACGACCCGCGGCGCGTTGTGCACCGACACGCCGATGCCGCCGCCCATGCACACGCCGTCGATGAAGGACGCCCAGGGTTTGCCGAACCGTGCTATGCCACGGTTCAAAGCGTATTCTTCCGAGAAAAACGCCTCAATAGAAGCGGTGTCGCCGGCGATGGCGGAGTCGCGGATGCCGCGCACGTCTCCGCCCGCGCAGAACGCCTTGCCGCCCGCGCCTTCCAGCAGCACGAGCTTCACCGCGCCGTCGTCCCGCCAAGCATCGACGGCCGCTTTAAGGCCGCGAATCATGCCGAGGTCAAGCGCGTTGAGCGCGCGCGGCCGGTTCATCAGCACCGTGCCGATCGCGCCTTCTCGGCGCATGACCACTGTCACGTCGGAGTCGGACATGCGGTGTTCCTCCCGGATCGAAGCGCCGGGAGCGGCGCCTAACTGGTCAGCGGCGGGAGATCAATCCGACAACGGCCGCCGTGATCGCGGCGCCGAACAGGCCCTTCTTGGCCGACGCGCTCCGCAGCATCGGCATGACGATGGCGGCGCGCGCCGTTTGATCGCCGACCTGCCGGAGCGCGTTGTCGCGCACCCGCTCGGCCTCCACCGCCACAGGGTCGAGGCCGCTGCGCGTCGCTAGGAAGCCGAACAGGCCCGCGAGCACGAGGTCAACGCCGGCCACGATCAAGGCACCACCGACCGGCCCTACGCTCGTTCCCACAAACCATTCAAAGGCTGCTAGATGCAGCATGACGAGCATCATGAGGCCGAACAGGGCGGCACCCACGCCGAAGCCCGCCTGGATGGCATAGCCTCGGCCCGTCCGCTTCCACCGGAGTGTTTCCGCCTGTGCGGCGAGTTGTAGCAGGCGAAACAGCCGCATGCCGCTGATCCTCTATCCGTGCCGCTTGAAGCCACGCGGCGGCGGCAAGCACATCCGATGCTGAAAGGAGCCGTCAGAACCTCGGGCGAGGCGCAAACGCGCCCCGCCCGGATACACGCTCAGCGGCCGCGTGGATACACGTAGGTGTTGCCGCCCATCAGCCGACCGATGAGGTACCCCGCCGCCACGGCGATGGCGACCGCCACCAGCGGCCTTTCGCGCACCGTCTCGGACAGGCTCTCGGCTTGATCCTCGATGGTCTCGCGCGCGCGATTGGCGTAGTCCGAAACCTGATCAGCGGCACCGGCGAGAGCGGGAGTCACCCGTTCCTGCATCAAGCGCTCGACCTGTCCGCGCAGCCGCGCGAGTTCGTCTTGGGCGTCGTCGGCGACGCGGGTGGTGGAAGCCGAGGCTTGGTCGGCCAACCGGCGGGCGTCGCTCGAAAAGTCATTTGCGGCACTGCTGCTCATGGCATCGCTCCTTGCCCGATACGGTTCGTTCGTCGGCGGTGGAACGCGGCCCGGCGGGGGCGGTTCCCCCTCGCAACAGGCGGCGGCCCGGCGTTCGCCTTCCACCGTCGCCGGAACGCCCCATGTCCAAAGCTGTAGTTTAAGGAGGCCACGGATGCACACCATCTCTCGCCGCGGCGCGCTGCTCCTGGGCGGCGCCACGACGCTCTCCGTCGCCGCCCGGCCGCGCGCGACGTTCGCGCAGCAGGTCGCGGCCGGCTCCATCGTCCTGCCCCCGCTTCCCTACGGCTTCGACGCCAACGAGCCGCACATCGACGCGCAGACCATGCAGCTCCACCATGGGCGGCATCACGCGGCCTACGTGGCCGCCCTCAACATGGCGATGCGCGACCACCCGCAGGTGGCGCAACAGCCGATCGAGCGAATCCTCGGATCTTTGGGGGAGATGCCGGAGGCCGTCCGCACCGCGCTGCGCAACAACGGCGGCGGCCACGTCAACCACCTGATGTTTTGGGAGATCATGGGCGGCCGCGGCGGCGCCCCGGCGGGCGAACTCATGCAGGCGGTGGACCGAGACCTCGGCGGCTTCGAGAAGATGAAGACCGACTTCAACGCCATGGGCGGGCGCGTTTTCGGCTCCGGCTGGGTGTTCGTGACTGTGGACCGCACCGGCAAGCTGGCCCTCACCAGCAAGCCCAACCAGGACAGCCCGCTGATGGACAACCAACGCGTGCTGATCGGCAACGACGTGTGGGAGCACGCCTACTACCTCAAGTACAACAACCGGCGGCCCGACTACCTTTCGGCGTGGTGGAACGTGGTGAACTGGGACCGCGTCGCGGCACGCTACGCGGCGGCGAAGGCGGGCAGTCTCTCCATTTGACGGAGCCGGGCTGACGCGGTCGGGAACCGGGCCGAGGGCGAAGGGTTCAGGCCCCCGACCCAGTTTCCGACAGGTGCACCACATGGCGTCGAAATTCCGCAGCAAGCCGCTTTCGCAGCAGACCATCGTCATCACCGGCGCGAGTTCCGGCATCGGCCTTTCCACCGCCCGGCTCGCCTCCCAGCGGGGCGCGAAGGTCGTATTGGTGTCCCGCAACGAGGACGATCTCCGGAAGATCGTCCAGGAATTGCGCGACCGCGGCGGACGGGCGGAGTACGTGGCGGCGGACGTCGCCGACAAGGAAGCCCTGGAGGCGGCGGCGGCCAAGGCGCGCGAGGCCTTCGGCGGCTTCGACGCCTGGGTGAACGACGCCGGCATCTCGGTCCTCAACGAGGTCGAGCGCATCTCGCTGGAAGACCACCGGCGCGTTTTCGAGACGAACTACTGGGGCGTGGTCCACGGATCCCTGATCGCCGTGCGCGAGCTCAAGGCGCACGGCGGGACGCTGGTCAACGTCGGCAGCGTGCTGTCGGACCGCGCCATGATGCTGCAAGGGCCCTACTCGGCCACGAAGTTCGCGGTGAAGGCCCTCACGGACGCGCTGCGGATGGAGCTGGAGCGGAGCGGGGCGCCGATCAATGTCACGCTGGTCAAGCCCGCCGGCATCGACACGCCCTTCCAAGAGCACGCGCGCAACCAGCTCGACGCGCCCGGCATCAAGGTCCCGCCGCCCGCCTACGACCCGCGCTTGGTGGCGCGCGCGATCCTGTTCGCCTGTGAGAACCGCCGACGGGAGATCGTGGTCGGGGGCGGCGGCTATGCGATCTCGCTCATGGGCAGGCTCTTCCCCCGCCTGACCGACCTGGCGATGGAGGCCACGGGATACGCCGCGCAGACCACGGACCGCGCGCCCCGGCCAGAGCGTTCTGACAGCTTGCACCGGACCAAGGCGGGCGGGACCGAGCGCAGCCTGACCCGCCCGGTGGCGCCGGTGCGGAAGACCAGTTTGTTGCTGGAAGCGCAAATGCACCCGGTCGCCACGACCGCGGCGCTGGCCGGGCTGGGCGCGCTCGCGGTGGGCGCGCTGGCCGCGCGGCGCATGGGCCACGGCCGCCTCGCCTTTTACGACCCGCGGCGCGCGGTCGGCTGGAGGTGACGAGGGCCGCCGCGGTGCAGGGCATCTGGCCGCGCCAACCCCTCTGATGTATGCCCATCCAGGGACACCGCGCATCGGCGGTTGATCCGGAGGGGCGTGCGGAGCGTGGTCAACGCCAAAGCGGCGTCCTCGCCGCATCTGAAGCGGCTGGAAGCGGAGGCCATCGGCATCATGCGGGAGGCCGTCGCGGCCTTCCGCAGCCCGGTGATGCTCTACTCCGTCGGCAAGGACTCGGGTGTGATGCTGCACATCGCCCGGAAGGCCTTCTATCCCGCTCGCCTGCCCTTTCCCTTGCTGCACGTGGACACCGGTTGGAAGTTCCGGGAGATGATCGCCTTCCGCGACCGGATCGCGGCAGAGCACGGGTTGGACTTGATCGTCCACGTCAACAAGGACGGGGTGCGGCGCGGCATCGACCCTTTCGCCTCCGGCTCCGCCCTGTACACGCAGGTGATGAAGACCGAAGCCCTGAAGCAGGCGCTGGACGCGCACGGCTTCGATGCCGCCTTCGGCGGGGCCCGGCGGGACGAGGAGAAAAGCCGCGCGAAGGAGCGCGTTTTCTCCTTCCGCGCCGCCGGCCACGGCTGGGATCCGCGCAACCAGCGGCCGGAACTATGGGGGCTCTACAACACGCGCCTCCGACCGGGGGAGTCGTTCCGCGTCTTCCCGCTCTCCAACTGGACCGAACGCGACGTGTGGGACTACGTGCTGGCCGAGGGCGTGCCGGTGGTGCCGCTCTACCTCGCCCGGCCGCGGCCGGTGGTACGCCGCGGAGGAACCTGGATCATGGTGGACGACGAGCGCCTGCCGCTCGCGCCCGGGGAAGCGCCCGAGACGCGCTCCGTCCGATTTCGCACGCTCGGCTGCTATCCCCTCTCGGGTGCGACCGAGAGCCGGGCCGAAACCTTGGAGGCTGTGGTCGCCGAGATGCGCGATGCCCGCACCTCGGAGCGCCAGGGGCGCTTGATCGACTCCGACGAGGAAGCCGCGATGGAAAGGAAGAAGCGCGAAGGCTACTTCTGATGGACGCCGGCCTTCTCCAACTGCCGCCGCTGCGTTTCCTCACCTGCGGCTCGGTGGACGACGGCAAATCCACCCTGATCGGGCGACTCCTGCACGACAGCCGGCTGATCCCGGAGGACACGCTCGCCGCCCTGGCGCGCGACAGCCGCCGTCACGGGACCACGGGCGGGGAGGTGGACCTCGCCCTGCTTGTGGACGGGTTGGAAGAGGAGCGGCAACAGGGCATCACCATCGACGTCGCATACCGCCACTTCCGGACGTCCCAGCGCGGCTTCGTCGTCGCGGACGCGCCGGGGCATGAGCAGTACACCCGCAACATGGCGACCGGCGCGTCGAACTCCGATCTGGCCGTGGTCCTGATCGACGCCCGCAAGGGCGTCTTGCCGCAAACGCGGCGGCACGCGCATATCTGCTCGCTGCTAGGCATTCGCCACGTCGTGGCGGCGGTGAACAAGATGGACTTGGCGGGCTTCGCGCAGGAGGCGTTCGAGCGTGCCGCCGGCGACTTCCTGCGCTTCGCCGCGCCGCTCGGCTTCCAGACCGTCGTGCCCGTTCCGATCTCCGCGCGCTTCGGCGACAACGTCGTGGCGCGCTCGGCGAACATGCGGTGGCATCGCGGCGCGACCTTGATCGAGCACCTGGAAACGGCTGAAGTCGGGCCCGAAGGGGAGCGGCCCTTCCGTTTCCCGGTGCAGTGGGTGAACCGGCCCGATGCCGACTTCCGCGGCCTTTCCGGCACGGTCGCGTCCGGCCGGGTGGCCGAGGGCGACCGCGTCGTGGTGGCGGCTTCGGGCCGGGCCGGCCTGGTGTCGCGCATCGTCACCGCCGACGGCGACCTGTCCGCGGCTGCGGCCGGCGACGCGGTGACGCTGGTGCTGGAGGGGGACCTCGACGTCGCGCGCGGCGACCTGCTCTGCCCGCCCGACCGGCGCCCGGCCGTCGCCGACCAATTCGCCGCGCGCGTGCTGTGGATGGACGAGGAGCCCCTGCTGCCCGGCCGACAGTACCTGATGCGGATGGGCGCGCTGTGGACGCCGTGCTCCGTGACCGCCATCAAGCACCGCATCGACGTGGACACCCTCGACGAGCGCCCGGCGCGCAGCCTCGACCTGAACGCCATCGGCTTCTGCAACCTGTCCACGGCGCGGCCGGTGCCCTTCGACCCCTATGCCGAGAACCGCGCCACGGGCGCCTTCATCCTGGTGGACCGCTTCACCGACCGCACCGCCGGCGCCGGGACCGTGGCCTTCCCGCTGCGCCGCGCCGCCAACATCCACCGCGAGGACGCGCTGGTGGACAAGGCGGCGCGCGTCGCCCTCACCGGCCAGAAGCCCTTCATCCTGTGGTTCACCGGCCTGTCCGGCTCGGGCAAGTCCACGGTCGCCAAGCTGGCGGAGCGGCGGCTGAACCGCGCCGGGCGGCTCACCTACCTGCTCGACGGCGACAATGTGCGCCACGGGCTCAACCGCGACCTCGGCTTCACCGACGCCGACCGCGTGGAGAACATCCGCCGCGTCGGGGAGGTGGCGAAGATGTTCGTGGATGCCGGGTTGGTGGTGCTCTGCGCCTTCATCTCGCCCTTCCGGGCGGAGCGCCGGGCGGTGCGCGAACTGGTCGAGGCTGGCGAGTTCCTGGAGGTGTTCATGGACACGCCCCTGGCCGAGTGTATGCGCCGCGACCCGAAAGGCCTCTACGCCAAGGCGCGGGCCGGCGCGATCCCGAATTTCACCGGCCTGGACAGCCCCTACGAGCCGCCGGAGGCGCCGGAGATCACCTTGCGGACGGAAGGCACCGCGCCCGAAGCGCAGGTCGAAGCGTTGCTGGAGCGCCTGAAGGCGCTTGGACACCCGATCTGACAGGAGTTCGATAACCACTCGCTTTCCAGCGCCGCCGGCACGGTCCGCGGGATGCGCTTCCATTCGCCGCCGTGCGCCCAAGCCAAGCTGGTGCGCGTGCTGCACGGGGCGGTCCTCGACGCGATCGTGGACGTCCGGCGCAGCTCGGCCATTTACGGGCGCCACGCGGCGGTCGAGTTGTCGGCGGCGAACGCGTGGCCGGTCCACGTCCGACGAGCTTCGCCTGCGGCTTCTGCGCGCTCGAGCCGGAAACCGAGGTCGCCTACAAGGTCAGCGACTACTACGATCCCGCGTTAGACCGGGGGACAACCTGGAACGATGCCGAACTCGCCCTGCCACAGCCGGTGGCGGCCCACCGCGTCGCGCTGTTGGACAAGGACCGTCTGCAGCCGACCTTGCGCGACATGGCCGTCCGTTTCGGGCGGCGCCTGAACCCGCGTCTGCGGAGGCGCCGTGGTTTGAAGCGGCCGTTCCCGCCCGCGCGCAGTCGTGTCCGCGCTGAAAGCCGCGGTCGGCAGATCATCCGGCGTGTGCAGGGTCCAACTGGGTCGGCCCGCGCGGAGCCGCGTGTACAGGCCGCCGCTCAGGTCAACTTGCGCCTCGCGGAAGCGGCGCTTGCGACGCGGCGCGGCGGCCCCGTTCCGCCCCCGGGGTCTGGAAACGGAGTGGAGCAGCCAATATAGCCTCGCCCATGCTTCCGCTTGGCGACCTCGCCGCCTACGAACAATGGGTGCAGGAACACGACGTCCTGGACGACTCCGACCGTGAGGCGATCCGGTCCGGGGCGCTACGCTTGCCTCGGCGGCCCAAAATCTCGTTGGTGCTGCTCGCTACGCCAGGCGGCCACGCCGCGTCGTCGCAGGCCGCCGCCGCGTCCGTGCGCGCCCAGCTCTACCCGTACTGGGAGTTGTGGGCGCCGCCGGTGCCCAGGTCGCAAGCAAGAGGCTGGGGCGACGACCGGCGCATCCGGGCGCTCCCGGCCTCCACCGCCGATCCCGCGGCCGTCCTTGACGTCGCCTTAGCTGAAGCGGGAGGTGAGTTCATCGTGCCGCTTCCGCCGGACGCCTCGCTGCCGGAGCATGCGCTTTACGAGGTGGCGGCGGCCATCGCCGATCATCCGGACGCCGAACTGGTCTACACCGACGAGGACCGGCTGGATGCGTCCGGCCGCCGATGCCACCCGCGCTTCAAGACCGCTTGGGATCCGGACCTGATGCTCGGCCGGGATGCGGTCGGGCACCTCGCGGCCTACAGCCGCGCGCTGCTGCGCCGCCTCGGCGGCATGCGGGCCGGCCTGCCCTCGCTCGACCTCGCGCTCTACGACCTGGCGCTGCGTGCCGGCTTCGCGGCCGGGCCGGCACGCGTGCGCCACGTCCCGGCGGTGCTCTGCCACCGGCGCGGCGCGTCGGAAGCGGCGCTGGGCTGGGACGCCGAGGGCGCGCGGGGAATAATCCGGCGGCATCTTGCCGAGGAGGAGGGCGAGCCGGAGGCGCTGGTCCTGCCGGCCCCGCTCGCGCCCGGTTGGAACCGCGTGGTCCGCCCGCTGCCGGCCCCCTCGCCGCTGGTCTCGGTGATCGTGCCGACGCGCGACCGCGCCGACCTGCTGGAGCGCTGCGCCGACGCCGTGCTGTCCCGGACCGACTACGCGCCGCTGGAACTGCTCGTGGTGGACAACGACAGCCAGGAGCCGGCCACGCTGGCCTTGCTCGGGCGGCTCGCGCGCGACCCGCGCGTCCGCGTCCTCCGGCATCCCGGGCCGTTCAACTTCCCGGCCCTCAACAACCACGCCGCCCGGGAGGCGCGGGGCGAGGTGCTGCTGCTGCTCAACAACGACACGGACGCGACCG
>CADCTL010000123.1 GCA_902805625.1 uncultured Acetobacteraceae bacterium | reverse complement strand
GGGCCAGCATGAGCGCCAGCTTGTAGCTGTTCCCCGACTCCGGGAAATAGTGGAGCTTGTATTCGAGCATCCCGAACCCTCCGGCACTGAGACCCCGTTTGCGAAGTCATGGGGCGTGTAGCCGTCTGCGATTGGGATGAGCGAGGCGGTGCAGCATCAGGCGGATCGCGGCCAGTGTGACCATCGCCTCGGACACTTCGGGCAGGGCCTCGTAGTCCTTGGACAGCCGCCGCCAGCGGCCGAACCAGCCGAGCGACCTTTCGACCACCCAACGCCGGGGCTGCACGACGAAGCCGGTGGTGCCTGCGATGCGGCGGACGATGATCAACACCAGCCCCGCCAGGAAGCAGGCGAGCAAGGCGGCGAGCCGATTGTAGATGCTGTCGGCGAACACGGCGCGGAGCCAGGCGTAGAGCGGCTTCACGCGCCTCAGCAGATCGCCGAGGCCATCGGCGTCCTGGATGTCGGCCGCATGCACGACCACTCCGAGCAGCAGTCCGTCCACGTCCACCGCGACGTGGCGCTTGCGCCCCTTCAGCCGCTTCGCCGCATCCCAGCCGCGCGGGCCACCGCTCTCCGTGGTCTTCGCGCTCTGGGTGTCAACGATCGCCGCCGAGGGGCTGGCTTCCCGCCCGGCGCCCTCGCGCAGCATGACCACGAAGTGGTGGCGGATGCTCTCCCACACCCCATCCCGGACAAAGGCGCGCAGGTACCCGTACACGGTGCGCCAGGGCGGAAAGGCCGGAGGGGGTGGCAGATGCCGCCACTGGCAGCCGGTGCGCGCGAGATAGAAGAGGCCGTCCAGCAGGTTCCGGATGTCCGTCGAGCGCGGCCGCCCGCCTGGCCTGGCGGGCGGGATCAGCGGTTCCAGAAGCCGGAACTGCTCATCCGTCAGCGCCTGACCAGAGCCGAAATCTCCAACCAATGCGCGATCAGCGGGCATCCACATGGCGGTCCCCCAGCAGGAAACCGCCCGCAACGCCACCGACGGGGTCAGGATCAGCCCGTCAAACCGATGCCCTCACCCCTTCGCAAACGGGGTCTGAGGACCGCGCGCACCACCGTCGCGCCTGGGCGATTGGCGGCACAGCGCGAGAAGAACCCCCCATTGGGTTCGACAAGGAGGCCGGTCCAGCCGTGGTCGCGTTCGAGGGCCGCCGTGTTGCTGCCGACCAGGCCGTCCGCCGCTCCCGCCTCTACGAAGAAGCCGCGGTAGCCAGCGGCCAGTTCAGCCCTGAGGACAGTCCCGATTATCCAATGGTCCTGGCCGTGTTCGGAGGTCATGCAGCAGCCTCGATCCCACGGGGCGCCGCCGTGGCCCAGACCCGACCGGCCCGAAACTTCAGGCCATGAACACTTTGGGGATCGAGCCTGCACGCGACCGGAGGCGCCCGTTCGCCTCCGCTCCGCAAGGACCCGTTCGATCGCATCCTCATCGCGCAGGCAGAAAACGAAGGCGCGACGTCGTTGAACGCGGGTGCGACGGTCGCGCGCTATCCGGGCCCGGTCCGCTCCGTGGGTTGACCGACGGACCGGGCCGGGTTCCAGCTCCTTGCCGGTTCAGCGCGGCGGGATGCGCAGGACCTGGCCCGGGTAGATGCGATCCGGTTGGGCGAGCATCGGGCGGTTCGCCTCGAAGATGGCCTGGTACGCGTTGGCGTTGCCGTAGTGCTGCTTGGCGATCGCGGACAGGGTGTCGCCCTTCTGAACCGTGTAGAACAGGGAGCCGCCCGGCCCCTGCTCCACCGGTTGCGGAGAAGCGGCGTGGACCGCTTCGCCCGCCGCTTGCGTAGCGGCGGCGCCGGCCGGGAGGCGGGACATGCTGGCGACGGCCCCGGCCAGCGATCCGGTCGGTTCGCCGCCCTGCAACCCGCCGTCGTCCACCTTGCCCACGCCTTCGACGTTGCCCACCGCCAACACGATCTTCTCGCGGGTTTCCGCGTCGCGCACTTGGCCCGAGAGGTGGACGGTGTCGCCTTCCACCTGCATCGAAAGGCCGTCCGCCGGCAGACCGAGCCGCTTCAGCTCCGCTTCCAGCGCTTCGGGGGTGGGGGCGGAGTATGCGCCGCCGTGGCCGCTGAGCTTGGCGCCCACGTCCCGGAGGAAATTAAACAAACCCATGGTCGAAACCCCTCGTGATGCTCGGTGGCGGAACGTCCCCGCGATCCGGCGGTTGCCGGGGGCGGCGCTGGGCGCCACATGCGGTGCATGGAAGCGCCGCCGCTGCTGGTCCAACCCGATCCGTCCGACCCGCGCCTGACGCGTCGCGTGTCCGGGGTGGACCACACGGGGGCGGTCGTCGAAGCCAGCGTGACGGTGGAACGGCCCCTCACCCTGTACCTGAACGGCCAGGAGATCGTCACGATGATGACGATCCTGGACCGGCCCGAGGACCTGGCGCTCGGCTACCTGCTCAACCAGAACATGCTGAAGCGCGGCGACCCGGTGGCGGGCGTGGACTACGACGACGAGCTCGGCGTGGTCGTGGTGCGGACGGAAGTGCGGACGGACTTCGAGCGCAAGCTGCGGAAGAAGACGCTGACCAGCGGCTGCGCCCAGGGCACCGCCTTCGGCGATCTGTTGGAGGATTTCTCCGAAGCCCGGCTCCCGGCCGCGGCCGAGGTCAGGACCTCCTGGCTTTACCGGCTGCTGCACCGGATCAACACCTTGCCGACGCTCTACCTCGAAGCCGGGGCGATCCACGGCTGCGCGCTGTGCGAGCGGGACCGGCCGCTGGTCTACATGGAGGACGTCGGCCGGCACAACGCGGTGGACAAGATCGCGGGGTGGATGTTCCGCCACGACACGCCGGCGGGCGACAAGATGTTCTACACCACCGGCCGCCTAACCTCGGAGATGGTGATCAAGACCGTCCGCATGGGCATCCCGGTGCTGGTCTCGCGCAGCGGCTTCACCGCTTGGGGCGTGGAGCTGGCGCGGCAGGCCGGGCTCACCCTGATCGGCCGGTGCAAGGGACGGCGCTTCCTGGCGCTGGCCGGCGCCGAGCGCATCGTGTTCGATGCCGACCTCCGCTACGTGGAGGAGGAGAGCGCGAAGCACTGGCGCAAGAACTCCCGGGAGGCTGCTGAGGCGGCGGGCCCCGATGCCTCGGACTGACACGCTCGGCGCCGTGCTGGCCGGTGGCCTGGCGCGTCGCATGGGGGGTGGCGACAAGCCCCTGCGGATGCTCGCCGGACGTCCGTTGCTGCGGCACGTGCTGGATCGCGTGTCGCCGCAGGTGGCGGCCATGGTGCTGAACGCGAACGGCGACCCCGCGCGCTTCGCCGACCACGCCTTGCCTGTGGTGCCGGACGGGTTGCCGGACAATCCCGGGCCGCTGGCCGGCGTGCTGGCGGCGCTGGACTGGGCGGCGGAGCGGCGGCCCGATCTCCCCTGGGTGCTGACCGCGCCGGGCGACTGCCCTTTCCTGCCCTTCGATTTGGCGGAGCGGCTGCACGCGGCGCGGGAAGCGGCCGGCGTTCCGCTGGCCTGCGCCGCCACGGAGGGCCGGACGCACCCGCCGGTCGGCCTGTGGCCGGTGTCGCTGCGCGCCGCCCTGCGGAACGCGCTGCTGGGCGGCGAGCGCAAGATCGACCGCTGGACCGCGCGCTTCGGCTGCGCCGTCGCGGCGTGGCCGGCCGAACCGCTGGACCCCTTCTTCAACGCGAATGCCCCGGCCGACCTGGAAGCGGCGGCCGAGGCTCTCTTGCGTTCACCGAACGGCGTACCCATAGGGAAAGAAGAACAATCCGAGGGAGCGCCACGGCCGTGAAAGCCATCATCGCCGGCATAATTCTGGCTGCGGGCTTGGCGGTGGGCGCCGCCTTCGTGCTGGACGAAGGCGTGCAGCGCTCCACAACGGATCGCTTCCAAACCGAGGCTGTGCGGCTGTAACATCAGCCGTGTGGGTTCGGTTGGTACGGCCAGCGAGCGCGCAAAACATTCCCATGAATGCGTCTCATTTTTTGAGCATCTTCGTCCTAAAAATAATACTGCGCTCGAAATAGTGATGCCGCTGGACCTCGGAACGGTTGCGCGATATCGAAGCGATATCGCAACATTCGCCGTCGGCAGGTGATCGCCTGGCGGAACGCGGGACGGGGGCTCAGATCGTGTCGAAGCGTGTTATCGCCGCCATCAGCCAAAACGCATCTGATCCGGTGTACTACTTCGCCGGGTACCATGATCAGGGCGACAAGAGCGAGTGCCGGTGGACGCTCAGCCGCGACCACGCGCGCTGGTTCGACGCGGACGAGGCGGACGTGGAAGCGCTGATGCTGACGCCGGATTACGTGGACTACCGCCTGCTGCCCGAACCGCTGACCGGCTGAAGGAAGGCGCTCCGCCTTCTCCGCCTGTCGCGCCCGCCTGCCCTCGCCTATGGTCGGTGGGAGGGGCGGGAGGACAAAATGGCCGAGAGCTGCGCGGCTTCGAGCGGCGGCGGTCCTTTGCAGGGCATCCGCGTCCTGGACCTGACCGCGGTCGTCCTCGGGCCCTTCGCCACCCAAACACTCGGCGATTGGGGCGCGGAGGTCATCAAGGTGGAAACGCCGGCGGGCGACCTCGTGCGGGCTTCCGGCGTCCGCAAGCACCGCGGGATGGCGTCGGTCTTCCTCGGCGTGAACCGCAACAAGCGCTCGCTCTGCCTCGACTTGAAAACGCCGGAGGGGGCGGAGGTGCTGCGGCGGCTCGTCCCCCGCGTGGACGCGCTCGTCACCAATGTCCGCCCGGCCGGCATGGCGCGGCTGGGCTTCGGCTGGGAAGCATGCGCTGCGCTCAACCCGAAGCTCGTCTACGCCGTGGCGACCGGCTTCGGCCAGGACGGCCCGCACCGCGCGCGACCGGCCTTCGACGAGGTGATCCAGGCGGCGAGCGGCTTGGCCGCCGTGGTGGGCGGGGACGGCCCGCCCGCCTTCGTCCCCTCCCTGGTCGCGGACAAGATCACCGGCATGGCGCTGCTGTCGGCCGTGCTCGCCGCCCTGCTCCACCGGGAGCGCACGGGCGAAGGCCAGCTCGTGGAGGTGCCGATGCTGGAAACGCTCGCCGCCTTCGTGGCGGTCGAGCACCTGGGCGGCGCCGCGTTCGAACCGCCGGCCGGGCCGCCGGGCTACGAGCGGCTGCGGCAGCGCAAGCCGGTCGCCACCGCGGACGGCCACATCACCCTCCTGCCCTACACCGGCGCGCATTGGCGGGCCTTCTTCGCGGCGGCCGGGCGGCCGGAGCTGGTGGAGCGGCTCGGGACGGACGACGCCGCGACGCGCAACGCCAACATCGGCGCGGTGTACGCCGCCGTGGCCGACATCGCCCGCGCGCGCACCACGGCCGAGTGGCTGGCTCTGTGCGAACGGCTCGACATCCCGGCCACGGCCTTCTCCACGCTGGAGAACCTGCCGGCGCACCCGCACCTCGCGGCCGTGGGCATGTTCCCGGTTTCGGAGCACCCGACGGAAGGGGCGCTGCGCGGGGCGCGCCCGCCGACCCGCTTCGCCGCGACTCCGGCAAGCGTCCGCCGCCACGCGCCACGCCTCGGCGAGCACACGGCCGAGGTGTTGGCGGAGTTGGGTTACGGCGAGGATGCCGTGCGCGACATGGCGGCTCGAGGCGTCGTCGTCCTCGGCGGGGATTGAACGTCGGGGCTGCGGACCCGGCGCGGTCGTTGCCGGGCTCGACGTCCTGGGCGACAGCGGCGGCGGCCGCGCTCTGAGCGCGCTCGGCACCGACCGGCTCGGCCTGTTCACCACTTGCATCGACACTGCTTCGCCCCGGAAGACCGGGAGCGCCAGCCTTTCGCCGAACACGGCACGCCCGCCTGGGCCTGCCCCTCGGCGAAAACGCCCCCGGCGCTGAACGGGCGGTCGCAAGGTTTCGCGTCCCGCGTGAGGACGGTGCGGGAAGACGCCGCCGCGGGCGGCTCGCCGGTACCGCGCGTAAGGTGGGGTGGAGGCCTCGGACTGGACGCGCGCCGTGCGCGCGGTCGGGACCTTCGGGACGACGCGCCGTGACTTCGCCCAACGCGGTGCGCGCGAGCGGCCTGCCGGTTGTGCCCGGTTTTCTCCAAGGCCAGCATCGGCGCCCCCGCTTGAGAGAAGCCCGATGCCGACCGCCCGAGACCGCGCCCAGGCCTTCTGCACCCGCTTCGGCCTGCGCGCGCCGATCCTGCAAGCGCCGATGGCCGGTGCCAGCCCGGCGCCGCTCGCCGCCGCGGTGGCCAACGCGGGAGGCCTGGGCGCGCTCGGCGCCTTGATGACGGCGCCGGAGGGCATCCGCGATTGGGCGGCGGCCTTCCGCGGCCGCAGCAACGGCGGCTTCCAGATCAACCTGTGGATCCCCGACGCGCCGCCCGCGCGCGACGCCGCGCACGAGGCGCGGGTGCGCGAGGCGCTGTCGCGCGTCGGGAACGTCCCCGTGCCCGAAGCCGGTCCCGGCCCGTTCCTGCCCGACTTCGGGGCGCAGGTGGACGCCATCGTGGAAGCGGCGCCGCCGGTTGTGTCCTCCATCATGGGCGTGTTCCCGCCGGAGGTCGTTTCGCGGTTCAAGGCGCGCGGGATCGCCTGGTTCGCCAACGCCACCACGGTCGCGGAAGCGCGCGCGGCGGAGGCGGCGGGTGCCGACGCCGTGGTGGCGCAAGGCGCGGAGGCGGGCGGGCACCGCGGCTCCTTCGAACCGGGCGCGGCGGACGCGCAGACCGTGGGCCTCTTCGCATTGCTGCCGCAGGTGGCGGACGCGGTTTCGGTGCCGGTGATCGCCGCCGGCGGCGTCATGGACGGGCGCGGGGTGGCGGCGGCGCTGACGCTCGGCGCCAGCGCGGCGCAGCTCGGCACCGCCTTCCTGCGCTGCCCGGAGGCCGCCATCCACTCGGCCTGGGCGGCGGCGCTCGCGGAAGCGCGGCCGGAGGACACGGTCCTGACCCGCGCCTTCAGCGGCCGCCTCGCGCGCGGCATCCGCAACCGCGTGACGGAGGCTTTCGCGGACGGCGAGGTCGAGGCCGCGCCCTATCCGGTGCAGCGCGCGCTGATGGCCAGCGTGCGCGCCGCGGCGGAGAGGGCGTCGGATGCCGGCGCCATGCAGACCTGGGCCGGCCAGGGCGCGGCGATGGCGCGGGCCGAGCCGGCGGAAGCGGTGGTGCGCCGGCTGTGGGCGGAGGCGGAGGCGCTGCTGCCTTGAGCGTCGGCACGGCGCCTCGCGCCGTCAGCCCTCGGCTGTCATGCGCGCCCGCCGCGCCACCTCGCCCCAGCGGTCGAGCTCGCGGCGCTGGAAGGCGGCGAGTTCGGCGGCCGTCCCACCCATCGGCTCCACACCGTTGCGGGCGAACGCCGCCACCGTCTCCGGCTCCCGCAACGCGGCGTTCAGCACGCCGTTCACCCGCTGTACGATCGGCGCCGGCATGCCGGCGGGGCCGTGCAGGGCCCACCAGCCCACCACGTCCACCTGCGGCACGCCCGCCTCCGCCATGCTGGGCACGTCCGGCAGCGCTTCGCTGCGCCCGGCGCCGGTGATGCCGAGGCCGACCATCGTCCCCGCCTCGATGTGCGGGCGCACGAACTGCGTGTGGTAGAACATCGCGTCGAGCCGGCCGCTCAACAGGTCCGTCACCGCGCGGCCGCCGTCGCGGTAGGGCACGTGCAGCATTTCGATGCCGGTCGTCGTGGTCAGCAACGCGTGGCCGAGGTGCCCCGTGGTGCCGGTCCCCGGCGAGGCCACCGACACCGAGCGGCCGCGCGCGAGGTCCAGGAACTCCGCCATGCTCCGCGGCCCGAGTTGCGGGCGGACCACGAGCAGGATGCGCGTCCGGCTGTGCGCGACCACGGGCGTGAAGTCGCGGGTGGGATCGTATTGCAGGTCGCGCATCAGGTGCGGGTTGACCGCGTGGGTGCCGACCGTGCTCAGCAGCAGCGTGCCGCCGTCGGGCGGCTGCTGAGCAACGTGCAGCGCGGCGACCGACCCGCCGGCACCGGCCCGGTTGTCCACCACGACCGTGGCGCCGTTGAGGCCTCGCGCCATCTGCGACGCGACGAGCCGGCCGATGATGTCGGTGCTGGTGCCGGCGGCGAAGGGCACGACCAAGCGGATGGGCCGGTCCGGCCAAGCCGGTTGGGCGGGAGCCGGGGCCGGCAGGGCTAGGCCGGCGGCGGCGATCAGGCTGCGGCGCTTCATGGCGTTGTTTCCTCCCCGGAGCCGGGAGGATCGGCCAAGGGCGGCCCGGCGCGCAACGGCCCGGCGCGCGGGATCAGCCCAACGCGAATTTGGCCACGCAGAGCGCGGCGACCAGCCACACCGCGCCGCTCACCTCGGCGGCGCGGCCGGCCACGGTTTTCAGCGCCGCGTGCGCGATGAAGCCGAGGCCGATCCCGGTGGCGATGGAGAAGGTGAACGGCATCGCCAGCGCCGTGAGCACCGCCGGCACGTAGTCCGTCGCGTCGTCCCAAGGGAGGGAGCGCAGCGCCTGCGCCATGAGGCAGGCCACGAACACCAGCGCCGGCGCGGTCGCGAAGCCGGGGATGGAAGCGGCGAGCGGCGCCAGGAACAGCGCCAGGAGGAACAGCGCCGCGACGGTGAGCGCGGTTAGGCCGGTGCGCCCGCCGGCCCCGATGCCGGCCGCGCTCTCGATGTAGCTGACGGTGGTGGAGGTGCCGAGCACGGCGCCGATGACGGCGCCGCCGGAGTCCGCGGTCAGCGCGCGGCCGAGGTTCGGCACGGAGCCGTCCGGCCGCATCAGCCCCGCCCGGTGCGTGGTGGCGATCAGGGTGCCGGTGTTGTCCAAGAGGTCAACGAGGAAAAAGGTGAAGACGATGCCGAGCACGCCGAGCTGCAAGGCGCCGCCGACGTCGAGCTGGAACAGGGTCGGCGCGAGCGAAGGCGGCAGGCTCACCAGACCTTGGAACCGCGTCAGGCCGAGCGGGATGCCGAGCGCCGCGGTGGCGAGGATGCCGATGACGATGGCGCCGGGCACGCCGCGCGCCGACAGTCCCGCGATCAGCACGAAGCCGGCGCAGGCGAGCAAGGTGGCCGGCTCGCCGATCGGCCCGAGCCCGACCAGGGTCGCCGGGTGCGCGGCCACCAAGCCCATTGCCCGCAACCCGATCAAGCCGAGAAAGAACCCGATCCCGGCCGCGATGCCGAGCTTGAGCGAGAGCGGTATGCCGTTCACCAGCCATTCCCGCACCCTGAGCAGCGACACGGCGAGGAACAACAGGCCGGACAGGAACACCGCGCCCAGCGCCGCCTGCCAGGACACGCCGGCTCCGAGCACCACCGCGAAGGTGAAGTAGGCGTTCAACCCCATGCCAGGGGCCAGGGCGATGGGCAGGTTCGCGAGCAGCCCCATCAGCGCCGAGCCGATCGCGGCCGAAAGGCAGGTGGCGACGAAGGCGGCGCCGGGGTCTATGCCGGCCTGCGCCAGGATCTGCGGGTTGACGGCCAGGATGTAGGCCATCGTCAGGAAGGTGGTGGCGCCGGCCAGGGCCTCCGTCCGCGCGGTGCTGCCGCGGGCCCGCAAACCGAAAAAACGCTCCATTCCTGCTCCCTTCAAACGACGCCGCGGCGGACCGGCAGAACGGGCGCGGCCGCATAATGGCGTCGAAACGAAATTCCTGCTGCTTTTCTCGGGTGTATCGCCCAATCTCGCAACTCGCAGGACCCGGCTCGGCACGGGCCACAACCTTGACTGGAGCTGATATGACACCCGGCATGGAGCGCGATCTGGCCGAGAGCCGCGCCCACTTGGCGGAAGTCTCGGCCGCGAACGCCGCCCTGCGCCGCGCAAACGCCAAGCTCGAGGCGAGCCGCGCCGCGCTGGCGGAAAGCGAGGCTCGCCTGCGGGTCGCGCTCGACGCGGCGCGGATGGCCAACTGGGAGTGGGACTTCGCCGGGGACGCGACGTGGGGCTCGGCGGGCCGGGAAGCGCTTTACGGGCGTCCGCCCGGGTCGCTCCGTACGCGCGCGGACGTCCTGGCGGCGGTGCATCCGGAGGACCGGGCGCCTGCCGCCGAAACCATCGTCCGCGCCATGCGGCGCCCGCCGGGGGAGGACGACTTCGACGCCGTCGAGTTCCGCGTCATCCATCCCGACGGGTCCGTGCGGTGGTTGCGCTCGCAGGGCCGCGTGACCATGCGGGATCCCGACACGGGGCGGGCGTTGCACGCCGCGGGCGTGACCTTCGACGTGACGGCGCGCCGGACCGCCGAGCTTTCCGCGTCGCGCGCCCTGGCCGAGTTGCGCGCGGTGTACGACACGGCGCCCGTCGGTCTGGCCTTGCTCGACCGCGAAGGCATGCTGCTGAGCCTGAACGCCCGCCTCGCCGCCACGCTCGGGGTGCCGCAGCAGCCGCAGTCCGGCCGGGCGCTGGCCGAGGTGCTGCCGGCGGCGGCGGTGGCCGCGGTGCGGGCCGGACACCGGCGCGTCGTCGAGTCCAGCGCGGCGGCCACCGGGATCGAGATGGCGTGCGAGACGGCCGCCGCGCCCGGCGACCGGCGGTGCTGGGTGGCCAGCTTGCAGCCCATCCTGGCCGAGCCGGAATACGGCGGAGGCGTCCGCGCCGTCAGTCTGATGCTGGAAGACGTGACAGAACGGCGTCACGCGGAGGCGAAGCGCGACCTCCTGGCGCGGGAGGTGGACCACCGCGCGCGGAACGCCCTCTCGCTGGTGCAGGCGGCGGTGCGGACGACGCGCGCCGAGGACGTCCCCAGCTTCGCCCGCGCCATCGAGGACCGCATCGCCGCCGTCGCGCGGGCGCAGACCCTGCTCAGGGAGCGGCGCTGGTCGGGCGCCGATCTGCGGAAGGTGGTGCAGGGGGCGCTGGCCGTTTTCACGCAAGGCGATCCGCACGCCCGGCTGCGCATCGAAGGGGTTCGGACCACTGTAAGCGCCGCCGCCGTCCAGCCCCTCTCCATGGCTTTGCACGAGCTGGCGACGAACGCGACGAAGTACGGGGCGCTTTCCGCCGCCGAGGGCGAGGTCTCGGTCACTTGGACCCTCGACCAGCCGTCCGGACTGCTGCGGCTGCGCTGGGCCGAAACGGGCGGTCCGCCGCTCGCGGGGACGCCACCGCGGCGCGGCTTCGGCTCCCGCGTGCTGGAAGCGACGATCCGCGACCAGCTCGGCGGGCAAGTGGAGCGGGACTGGAGCGGGCGCGGCCTCGTCTGCGACGTGGCCCTGCCCATAACGCGGACGGTGGCCTCGGCTCTGGGCGCATAGCGCTCGGAGCGACGCGGGCCGGCTCCGTTCACGCCCTCCGCGATGCGGTCGCCGAGCTTTCAGGCAGGCGGAGGCGAAGCTCGCGCGACTCCTGCCCCGGTTGCCGGCCAGCCGACGCGTGCGTGTGGTCAGCGGCGAGCCGCCCCGCGCTCGAGGCTCTGCCTTTCCCTGCCAAAGGATGATTCAGCGGTCCGCCGCCGCGAAGCGGCAAGCACTGGAAATCAGTGCGCGCGGGCGGCCCCGGGCGAGAAGAAGGGACGGCAGGCGCCCACCATCGTGCAAGCAAGGATGATCAGCACCACCGCGGCGCCGACCGCCAAGCGGAAGCCCAGCACCGCGGCCAGGAGGAACGGCGCCCAGAACCAGACAAGGATAGCGTTGAGTTTCGGAAGCATGGCGGCCCTCGCGGCAGGTGTTAGGAAATCAAGGAACGCCACCCCAGGTTATCAGTTCGATAACGAAACCTTAAGCCGCGGGGCCAGCCAGCATGCTTCGAGTGAGGACCGGCCGAGCGTCGATCCTCCCGCCGGCCCGAGTGGCGCGGGGCGCGGCGTGCAGCCGACGCTAGAGGCCGTTCCGCCGCAGTTCCGCCCCTAGCCGGCCGGTCGCGGCGAGCCAAGCCAGCCGGAGGTCGGCCAACAGCGACCAGGTCGGATAGGTGAAGGTCGCCGGGCGGTTGCGCTCGATGGCCATGTGCGCGATCCAAGCGGAGCCGTAGCCCACCAGCACCGCCACCAGCGCTAGCCACCACGGCCCGACGAGCAGGCCGAAAGCCAGGATCACCGCCGCGGTCCAGGTGCCGGCGATGTGCACCGCCCGGGTCGCCGGGCGCGCGTGTTCGCGCAGGTAGTAGGGCCAGAAATCCCCGAAGGTGGAGAAGCGCTCGGCCATGGATGCGATCCTGCGCCGGCCTCACGCGGCTGCCAAGGCCGTTCGCGCGCGCCCGGCCAGGACGCCGACCGCCGACGCCCCGCCCCATTCGCAAGTAGGGTGCGATGCTGGCAGGGTGCGGCGATGGCCACCCCTTTCTTGCGGCTGCCGCGCGCCTTCGCGCCCCTGCGCCATTCCGTTTTCCGTACTCTTTGGCTGGCCACCCTGGCGAGCAACACCGGCATGTGGGTGCAGAACACCGGCGCCGGGTGGCTGATGACCAGCCTCGACCCGTCGCCCTTCATGGTCAGCATGGTGCAGGCCGCGTCCATGCTGCCGGTGTTCCTGCTCGCCCTGCCGGCCGGCGCGCTGGCGGACATCTTGGACCGGCGCCGGTTCCTCATCGGCGCGCAGGTCTGGATGCTGGCCATGGCGGTGCTGCTGGCGGTGCTGGCCATGACGGATTCGCTCGGACCTTGGGGGCTGCTGGCCATCACCTTCGGCATCGGCGCGGGAACGGCCATCAACTTCCCCGCCTGGGCCGCGACCACGCCGGAGCTGGTGCCGCGCGAGGACTTGGTGGGCGCGGTGGCGCTCAACGGCATCGGCTTCAACCTGGCGCGCGCGGTCGGGCCGGCGCTGGGCGGCTTCGCCATCGCGGCCGCCGGGCCGGAGGCCGCCTTCGCGCTCAACGCCGTGGCCTTCCTGCTGCTGATCGTGGCCTTGATCGCTTGGCGCCGGCCCGCCGACCGCCGCGGCCTGCTGCCGAAGGAACACTTGGTCGCCGCCATGCGCGCCGGGCTGCGCTTCGTGTCCGCCAGCCCTTCCATGCAAGCGGCGATCCTGCGCGCCTGCGCGTTCTTCCTGCCCGCCGCCGCGGTGTGGGGCCTCCTGCCGCTGCTGGTGCGCGGGCAGCTCGGACTCGGACCGGAGGCGTTCGGCCTGATGCTCGGTGTGATGGGCGTATCCGCCGTCGGCGCCGGCTTCGTCCTGCCGAGCCTCCGCGCGCGGCTCGACCGTGGAACCCTGGTGTTCCTCGCCTCGGTGGTGGTGGCGGTGGCGATGGGGCTGCTCGCCTTGTCGGAGCACTGGTTGCCGGCGGCGCTCTCCATGGCGCTCTACGGCGCCGCCTGGATCGCGGCGGGCAGCACCCTCGCGGTGTCGGCGCAAACGGCGGCGCCCGCCTGGGTGCGGGCGCGGGCCATCGCCATCTACCAGCTCAGCTTCTTCGGCATGATGGCGTTCGGCGCGGCGCTCGCCGGCTGGCTCGGCGCGCGGTTCGGCGTTGGGCCGGCGCTCGCCGCCGCGGCGGTGGGCGGCATGGCGCTCGCCCTGCTGGTCCGGCCCTGGCGATTGGACCCGGCGGCGGCGCCGGCGGCGCGAAAGGGCGAAGAATCCGCGGCGGTGGTGCCGGTGCCGGAAGCGCCGGCGGCGGAGCTGGAAGAGCTGCTCGGCGAACGGTCCGGCCGCGTGCTGGAAGCGGTGCGATACCACATCGACCCCGCTGACCGCGGGGCCTTTCTGGAAGCCATGCGGGAGGTGCGGCGGGTGCGGCTGCGTTCCGGCGCGCTCACCTGGCGCTTGTACGAGGACGTGGCCCATCCGGAGCGTTGGGCGGAATTCTGGGCGGTGGGGAACTGGACGGAGCACCTGCGGGAAGCGCACCGCCAAACGGAAAGCGATGTGGCGGCGCTGGCGCGCGCCGCCGCCCTGCACCGGGCCGACGCGCCGCCCGAAGCTTCGCGCTACCTCAACGTCCCGCCCTGAACCGCTTCGGCCCGAACCCGCGGCCCACTCCGGGGTTGTCATCCTCCGGCGACGGGGCGGCCGCGCTGCGGGTGGCGACTGTCGCGCCGCGCCGCCATCTCCGTTGCCGGCCGGGGGCGCGTGCCCCGGGTGGCATGGCCCAGAGACCGAAGAGGACGACATCCATGGCGAAGGCCAAAGAAAATCCCCTGAACACCGAGGCGACGCGCAACGACGTCGCGTCCAACGCCAAGAAGGTGTCCATCAGCATCCTCCAGGGCTGCCTGGTCGACTCCGTGGACCTCTACAACGCGACGCGGCAGGCGCATTGGAACGTCAAAGGGCCGCATTTCGGCCAGCTCCACGAGCTGTTCGACGGGTTCTACCGGGCCTTGCAGGACTCCTCCGACGAGCTCGCGGAGCGCTTGGTCCAGCTCGGCGGCACGGCCAATGGCACCACGCAGGTGCTCGCCAGCCAAACGCGGCTGCCGCCCTACCCGACGGACCTCTACGCCGGCATGGACCACGTGGCGGCGCTCGCGGACCGCTACGCGCAGGTGGCGAAGACCTTGCGCGAGGGCATCGACCAGACGGACGAGGCGGGCGACGCCGACACCGCCGACCTGCTGACCGAGCAGTCGCGGGCCACGGACAAGATGCTGTGGATGCTGGAGGCGCACCTCCCCCCCGACACCGCGCGCTAGCCGGCTACGTACCTCGTGGCGATCGCCGCCCCGGGGCCGGGTAGACCTTCGAAACAGTGAAAAGGGCGGCGGGGCGACTCGCCGCCCAAGTTGTATACGGGCGCCGCCGAGGCTATCTTCGCGGGTAAACGGGGAACAAGACATGAACGATCTGTTCGGTGGCCGTCGCGCCCCGCCGAAGGGCGTGCCGCCCGCCGCCGCCAGCACGCCCGCCTCGTCCTCCTACTCCGCCAAGGACATCGAGGTCCTGGAGGGTTTGGAGCCGGTGCGGCGCCGGCCGGGTATGTACATCGGCGGCACCGACGACAATGCCCTGCACCACTTGGCCGCCGAGATCATCGACAACGCGATGGACGAGGCCGTGGCCGGCCACGCCGACCGCATCGAAGTCTCGCTGGAGCCGGGCAACTGGCTGACCGTGCGGGACAACGGCCGCGGCATCCCGACCGACCCGCACCCGCGCTTCCCCAAGCTCTCGGCGTTGGAGGTGATCTTCACCACGCTGCACTCCGGCGGCAAGTTCTCCGGCAAGGCTTACGAAACCTCGGGCGGCCTGCACGGCGTCGGTTCCTCCGTGGTGAACGCGCTGAGCGAGCGGCTGGAGGTGGAGGTCGCGCGCGACCGGACCCTCTGGACCCAGGCCTTCGAGCGCGGCAAGCCGGCCGGGCGGCTGAAGAACGCCGGCCCAATCCACAACCGGCGCGGCACCACGGTGCGTTTCCGGCCGGACGCGGAGATCTTCGGCAAACCGGAATTCAGCCCGGCCCGGCTCTACCGCCTTTGCCGCTCCAAGGCCTACCTGTTCCGAGGCGTGGAAATCCGCTGGTCCTGCGACCCGTCGCTGATCAAGGACGAGACGCCGCCGAGCGCCGTGCTGCACTTCCCGGGCGGTTTGTCCGATTTCCTCTCCTCCGCCATCGAAGGGCGGATCGGCGTTGTGTCGTCGCCCTTCGCCGGCGAGGCCGAGTTCCCTGACCGCGCCGGTCGCTGCGAGTGGGCCATCACTTGGCTTGAGCAGGGCGAAGGCTTCCTCTCGACCTACGCCAACACCATCCCGACGCCCCAGGGCGGCACGCACGAGGCCGGCCTCCGCGCGGCGCTGGTGAAGGGCCTGCGCGCCTACGGCGAGCTGAAGAAGGAGAAGCGCGCGGCCAACCTGACCGCCGAGGACCTGTTCGGCGGCATGGCCGGGATGCTCTCGGTGTTTGTCCGAGACCCGCATTTCCAGGGCCAAACCAAGGACAAGCTGACCAACGCCGAGGCCGCGCGGTTGGTGGAAGGGGCGCTCCGCGACCACTTCGACCATTGGCTGGCGGGCGATCCCTCCATGGCCGACAACCTGCTGGCCTGGGCGGTGGAGCGGGCGGAGGAGCGCATCCGCCGGCGCGAGCAGAAGGACACGCCGCGCAAGACCGCGACGCGCCGGCTGCGCCTGCCCGGCAAGCTGGCGGACTGCTCCCGCGAGAGCGCCGAGGGCACCGAGATTTTCCTGGTGGAAGGCGACAGCGCCGGCGGTTCGGCC
>CADCTL010000122.1 GCA_902805625.1 uncultured Acetobacteraceae bacterium | reverse complement strand
GCGAGCGCGTCCGGGTCCGCCGAGCCGTGTGCGCCGGGCGCCAGCAGCCACCCCGGCGGCACGGCCCCGTGCGCGGCGGCGAGGATCGGCGCGGCCGGGTTCAACGCCCGGAGCCGCGCCGTCAGCGCTCCGGTGTCGGGCGCCAAGTCCGCCTTGGTCAGCACCAGCCGGTCGGCCAGCATCGCTTGCCGCCGCGGTTCCGGGTGCCGGTCCAGCGCCGCCGCGCCGTGCGCCGCGTCCACCAGCGCCGCCACCGAGAGGAGGCGGTGCGTTTCCGCCACGGCCGCGTCGGTCATCAGCGCGTGCAGGATGGGCGCCGGGTCGGCGAGGCCGGAGGTCTCCACCACCACGCGCGCGTAGCGCGGCACCGTCCCGGCTTCTCGGCGGCGGCGCAGGTCAAGGAGGGTTTCCGCTAAGTCGCCGCGCACCGCGCAACACAGGCAGCCGGTGGAAAGGCTCACCAGCGTGTCTTCGCTCGCCGCCACCAGCGCGTGGTCCAGCGGCACCTCGCCGAACTCGTTGACCACCACCGCGCTGTCCGCCCATTCCGGGTCGCGCAGCAAACGGCGGAGCAGGGTGGTCTTGCCCGCGCCGAGGAAGCCGGTCACGACCAGGACGGGGATCATGCCCCGGGCATGGCCACGCGCAACCGCCGCGCGTCCGCCGCCTCGCCGGCGCCCACCGCGTTCCGCAACCCGCGCAACAGGCCGAGGACGGAGGTGCAAGGGCGCTCCTGCCCCGGCCGCCCCAGCCACCACCGCAACGGGCGCTCTTCCGGCCGCGCCGGGCGGATGCGAAGCGGCGTGCCGTCCGGCGCGAGGAGCGCCACGCCGTCCCCCGCGACCGAGACCGTCGCCGCCACGCCCCACAGCGCCAAGCTGTCTGAAACCAGCGCGCGCAGCTCCGGAGGCGTCATCCGGCCGTCACAGCGCGGCGCCGGCGCGGACTTCCTCGGGCACGCGGCGCGGGAGCCACTGGCCGCCGCGCCCGTCGCCGCCCACCCAGCGCTCGTCCTCCACCACCACCTCGCCGCGCAGGACCGTCATGCAAGGCCAGGCGTCCACGGCGCGGCCTTCCCAAGGCGTGTAGTCGCTCTCGTGCAGCGCCTCCGCCCGCACCTCGCGCTTGAGCGCCGGGTCGAGGATGCAGATGTCGGCGTCCGAGCCCGGCGCGATGGCGCCCTTGCGCGGGTAGAGGCCCATGATCCGGGCCGCGTTGGCCGAAACGAGGTCCACGAAGCGCCGCAGCGAGTAGCCGCGCTTGCCCACCATCTCCGAGTACATCACCGCCACCCGCGGCTCCACGCCCGAGTTGCCGCCCGTGGTGTCGTCGATGCGCTTGCCCTGGGTCTTCACCGCGAGGGAGCAGCACAGCTCGTCCGTGGCGACGCAGTTGATGCTGCCGTCGAGCGCGCCGCGCCACAGCTCGTCCTGGTCCGCCTGCGATTTGAGCGACGGGTAGGTGTGGTACATCTGCCCGTTAGGCCGCCGGTAGTCCGCATCGGTGTAGAGCATGTATTGGTGTAAGGACTCGCCGTAGATCGGCAGGTTCTTGGCCCGCGCTTCACGGATGGCCCGCACGCCGTCCCCGGCCGAGACGTGCATCATGTAGAGCGCGGTGCCCGGCACGCGTTCCGCCAAGCGCATCACCCGGCGGAAGGAAAGGTCTTCCGAGAGGGTGTTGTGCACCTCCGCCATGTGCTCGAACCCGACGCGGCCCTCGCGGAACAGCTTGGCGTACATGTGCATGACGATGTCGTTGTCCTCGGCGTGGATGACGCCGAGGCCGCCGCGCGCCGCCAGCACCTGGAACACCTCCCAGATGTCGCCGAAGTCCACCATCCGGCCCTTGCGGCTCGGCGTGATGTCGGTGGTGAAGATCTTCACCGTCGGGTGCCCGGCATCGATGGCTTCGCCGAGCTGCGCCGGCACCTCTGGCGGCAGGTCGCCCTCGATCATGGTGTGCAGCGCCCAATCGCAGGCGCAGCCGTCGGCGGCCCAATCGGCCATGCGGCCCTCGATCGCCTCCTGCACGGAGCGCCCGTGCGTCCAACGCGTGAAGTCGATGATGGTGGTGGTGCCGCCGTGCAGCGCCGCGCGGCCCACAACGGAGGGCCCTTGCGTGAGCCCGACCGAGCCGTCCGGGCCGGGGATGGGCCACAGGCAATGGGTGTGCGGGTCGATGCCGCCGGGCATGACGATCTTGCCCGAGGCGTCCACCAGCCGCGCCCCGGCGGGCACGGGGAAGCCGCCGCGCGCCGCGACGGCCACCACCTTGCCTCCGCCGACCGCGACGTCCGCCGGGCCGATGTCGTGCGGCGTGACCACGCGGTCGCCGGTGATGACGAGGTCTATCATGCCGCCCCCTCCACAGGCCGCCCGAACGCGGCTTCCCAGCGCGCCGCGAAGCGCGGCACCGCTTCCGGGTTGATGATGCGCGGCGGCAGCCTGCCCTCGGCCGCGTCGGCGAAGGCGAGGGCGGCGATGCGGGTGATGTTGGCGCGGCTCTCGTCCGTGACCCCGGCCGTGTGCTGGGTGAGGATCACGTTCGGCAAGGCGAGCAGCGGGTGGTCCGGCGGCGGCGGCTCCTGCTCCCACACGTCGAGCCCGGCGCCGGCGAGGTGCCCGGAAGCGAGCGCCGCGTGCAACGCCGGCTCGTCGTGGATGGAGCCGCGCGCGGTGGTCACGAAGATCGCCCCGGGCCGCATCCGCGCGAAGGCGTCGGCGCCCATCAGCCCGCGGCTCTCCGGCGAAAGCGGCAGGTGCAGGCTGACCACGTCGCTTTCAGCCAGCAGCTCCGCCATTTCCACCTTGGCGGCGCCGCGCGCGGCGATCGCCGCGGCGTCGAGGTACGGGTCGCAGGCCAGCACCCGGCAGGAGAAGGCGAGGCGCAAGATCTCCGCCGTGCGCGTGCCGACGTGGCCGATGCCAACCAGCCCCACCGTGCGCCCGCGCAGCTCGCGGCCCATCAGCGCGTTGCGGTCGCGCGCCTGGCCGGCACGCATCGCCGCCTGCGCTTCCGGCATCCGCTTCAGCAACGCCAGCATCATGCCGACCGCGTGCTCCGCCACGCCCTCCGCGTTCCCGCCGGCCTGGTTCACCAGCAGCACGCCCGCCGCCGTGCAGGCCGCGGGGTCCACCGTGTCGTAGCCGGCGCCGGTGCTCCCCACCATCAGCAGTTTCGGCAGCCGCGCCAGCAGCGCCGCCTGGACGTGGAAGGGCTTCGGCAACTCGTCGCGCGAGGCCATGCAATAGTAGGCGTCGCACTCCGCCAACGCCGAGACCACGGCCTCCTCCGGCCGGTCCAACGGTATCCGCACCACCTCCAGCGCCGGTTGCGCGGCCGCCGTGTCGAGGAAGGATCGATGCGGCACGTAGGAGAGGTAGCCCACGCGGAAGCGGCGACCGGCGCTCACGCGGCGACGCGCCGCTGCGCGGAAAGGGCCCGCCAAACCCGCTCCGGCGTCAGCGGCATGTCGATGTGCGCCACGCCCAGCGCGTCGCACACCGCCGAAACCACGGCCGGCGGCGCCCCGCAAGCCCCGCCCTCGCCGGCGCCTTTCACGCCCAGGTCGTTGTTCGGGCAGGGCACCACGTTGAAGCCGAGGTCGAAGGAGGGCGCGTCCGCCGCGCGTGGCAGGCAGTAGTCCTGGAAGGTGGCGGTGAGGAACTGGCCGCTCTCGGGGTCGTACACCGCGTGCTCCAGCAGCGCTTGCCCGATGCCGGCCACGATGCCGCCGTGCGACTGGCCGTGGACCAGCATCGGGTTGATGACGTTGCCCACGTCGTCCACAGCGGCGTAGCGGACGATCTCGACCGTCCCGGTGTCCTCGTCCACCTCCACCTCCGCGACGTGGCAGCCGTTCGGGAAGTTGCACTCGGTGTTGCGGGTGTACAACAATTGCTCGTCCAGCCCCGGCGCTTCGCCCTGCGGCAGCCGAGCCGGGTCGTGCGCGATCTCGACCACCCGGCGCCAATCCGCGCGGAGGTCCGTGCCGACGATGCGGAACGTCCCTTCTGCGAATTCCACGTCGCCCACGCCCGCCTCCAGCAGGTGCGCCGCCAACCGCCGGCCCTTGGCGATGACCAGGTCGGAGGCGCGCGCGATGGCCACGCCGCCCATTTGCGAGGAGCGCGAACCGCCGGTGCCGCCGCCGGTCTCGACGAAAGCCGTGTCGCCCTGCTCGAAGCGCACCGAGTCGAACGGGATGCCGAGCTTCTCGTGCAGCACCTGCGCGAAGGCCGTCTCGTGCCCCTGGCCGTGGCTGAAGGTGCCGACCGTAAGCGCCACCGCGCCGTCCGGCTCGAAGCGCACCCGCGCCCATTCGCTCGGCTGCCCGCCGGAGGCCTCGATGAAATAGCCGATGCCGATGCCCCGCCGCTTGCCCGGAGGCGCCGTGGCCCTCCGCGCCGGAAATCCGGCCCAGTCCGCCAACTCCAACGCCATGCCTTGCGTTTCGGCGAAGCGCCCGCTGTCGATCGGGTTACCGGCGACGTTGGTATAGGGGATCTGCTCCGGCCGGATGTAGTTGCGCCGGCGGATTTCGTCGCGCCCGATCCCCAACGCCGCCGCGCCCGCGTCCAGCAGCCGCTCCAACACGTAGGCCGTCTCGGGCCGCCCGGCGCCTCGGTAGGCGTCCGTCGGTGACGTGTTGGTGAAGACGCAGCGCACCTGCACGTTCAGCGCCTGGATGTCGTAAACCGTGCCGCTGATGCGCCCACCCGCGACCGTCGGGATGCGCGGCCCGAAATCCTGCAGGTAAGCGCCCATGGCGGCGATCGTGCGGACACGCGCGCCCAGCACGCGGCCCTCGGCGTCGAAGGCCATCTCCGCCCGCGTGACGTGGTCGCGCCCGTGCGGGTCGCACACGAAGGTCTCGCTGCGGCCGCTCACCCACTTCACCGGCCGGCCGACCCGCCGCGCCGCCCAGAGCACCATGCCGCTCTCCGGGAAGATCTTGCCGCGCAACCCGAAGCCGCCGCCGACGTCGGGCGAGACCACGCGCAGCTTCTCCTTCGGCACCTTCAGGATCAGCGACGCGAGGCCGTCCCGCACCCGGACCACGCCCTGGGTCGGCGAGTGCAGGGTGTAGCTGCCCGCCGCCGGGTCGTACTCGCCGATGGCGACGCGCGGCTCCATCGGGTTGCCGACCAGCCGGTTGTTCACCAGCTCGACCTCCACCGTGCGCGCGGCCCGCTCGAACGCGGCGTCCGCCTCCGCTTCCCGCCCGCTGCTCCAATGGACGCAGAGGTTGCTCCCGCGCTCCTCCCACACCAGTGGCGCCTCTGGCCGGTCGGCGGCGGCGGTGTCCGTCACGGAGGGGAGCAGCTCGTACTCCACCTCCACCAGCTCCGCCGCGTCCTGCGCCTCCTGCCGCGTCTCCGCGACCACCAGCGCCACCGGGTCGCCGACGAAGCGCACCTTCGCCGTCTGCAGCATCTCCCGCGGCGTCGGCCACAGCTTCCCGCCGTCCCGGCCCGGCACGTCCACCATCACCGGGAAGCGCCCGATCCCGTCCGCCTCGGCGTCGCGCCCGGTCAGCACGGCGAGCACGCCCGGCGCCGCCCGCGCCGCTTGGGTGTCCACCGAGAGGATGCGCGCGTGGGCGTGCGGAGAACGAAGGACGTAGGCGTGCGCTTGGCCGGGACGGTCGATGTCGTCCGTGTAGGTGCCGCGGCCGGTCAGCAGCCGCACATCCTCCTTGCGGCGCACGGGCTGGCCGATGCCGAACTTGTCCATGCCGTCCTTGTTCCCCGGACCGTGACCCTGGGCGGCAGCAAAGCCCGCCCGGCCCCGGCGTGTCGAGAGGGGGTGGCGCCCCGGCGCGGAATGGGCCACTCAAGGGAAAAGCACCGGAGGAAGCTCCCCAAATGCCCGGCCTGCGCTTCGACCTCCGCGACACGCCGCCCGAGGCGCCCGCGCTCCGCGCCGAACTCCGCGCCTTCCTGGCCGAAGCGGGCCGCGACTGGTCGCCCCGAGTCCGCGCCTATTCCTGGATGGGTTTCGACCGCGAGTTCTCACGCGAGGTCGGCAAGCGCGGCTGGATCGGCATGACTTGGCCCGCGGCCTACGGCGGCGGCGAACGCACCGCCATGGAGCGCTACGTCGTGCTGGAGGAGATGCTCGCCGCCGGCGCCCCGGTCGGCGCCCACTGGATCGGCGACCGGCAGAGCGGCCCGCTGATCCTCCGCCTCGGCACGGAAGAACAGCGCCGCGAGTTCATCCCCCGCATCGTCGCCGGCGAACTCGCCTTCGCCATCGGCCTGTCCGAGCCCGACAGCGGCTCCGACCTCGCCAGCCTCCGCACGAAGGCGGAGCGGGTTCCGGGCGGGTGGCGCATCAACGGCCGCAAGGTGTGGACCACCAACGCGCACCGCTGCGACTTCATGATCGCGCTGCTCCGCACCAGTTCCTCGCCGGACCCGAAGCAGAAGCACCAGGGCCTCTCGCAGTTCCTGGTGGACTGCCGCGCCTCGGGCATCTCCATCCGCCCCATCCTCGACCTCGCCGGCGAGGAAGGCTTCAACGAGATCACCTTCGACGACGTGTTCGTGCCCGACTCCCTGCTGGTCGGGAAGGAAGGCGCAGGCTGGGAACAGGCCACAGCGGAACTCGCCTTCGAGCGCGCCGGGCCGGAGCGCTACCTGTCCTCCCTGCCGCTCCTGACCGCCGCGCTGGACGACCTGCGCGACGAGCCCGCGGCGCCGGAGGCGGTCGGCCGCCTGCTCGCCCGTGCCGGCACGCTGCGGCAGATGTCGCTCGCGGTGGCCGGCATGTTGCAGGAAGGGATAACCCCGGCGCGCGAAGCGGCGCTGGTCAAGGACGCCGGCAACGACTTCGAGCAGGCCTTGCCCGAACGCCTGCGCGACCTGCTCGACCCCATCCGCACGCCGCCCGCCGTGCAGGAGATGCTGGCCGACATGACCATGGTCGCGCGCTCCTATTCGCTCCGCGGCGGCACGCGGGAGATCCTGCGCGGCATCATCGCCCGCCAACTGGGGCTGCGCTGAGCCATGGCGGGCGACGCGGACGAAGGCCTGCGCGGCATCCTCATCGAGCAGGTGGACCGGCTGCTCTCCGACGCCGCCGGCCCCGCCGTGCTGCGCGCCGCCGAGCGCGGCGAATGGCCGGAAGCGCTATGGGCCGAAGCGGAGGCGCTCGGCCTGCCGCTCGCCTTGGCGCCGGAAGCGATGGGCGGCGCCGGCCTCGGCTGGGAGGACGCGGTGGCAGTGTGGCAGGTGCTCGGCCGCCACGGCGCGCCGCTGCCGCTCGCCCACGGCATGGCGGCGGCGGCGCTGCTCGGCTTGGCCGACATCGAACCGCCGGCCGGCTTCATCGCCCTGGCGTTGCCGAATGAGCCGGTCGCCTGGGGCCGCCGCGCCGGCCACGTCGCGGCCGTGGACGGGGCGGGACAAGTGGCCCTGCACGACGGCGCCGGCGTGGAATGGCGCCGGAGCGAAGGCGCGATCTCGCGCGAACCCGCCGACCGCGCGGCGTCGTTCGGCGCCCCGCTCCGCACCGGCCGCCTGCCCGGCGCTGAGGCCGCGCGCAACGCCGGCGCCCTGCTGCACGCCGCGCTGATCGCCGGCGCCCTGGAAGCGGCGCTCGACATGGCGGTGGACTACGCCAACACCCGCAAGCAGTTCGGCCGCCCCATCGGCGCCTTCCAGGCGGTGCAGCAGCAGTTGGCCGTTTGCGCGTCCGAAGCAGCAGCCGCCGCGGTCGCCGCCGCGGCGGCCGGGCGCGCCGCCGACCGACGCGGCCTGGACGACGCCGGTTTCGAGATCGGCAGCGCCAAGGTCGTGGCCGGCGAGGCGGCCGGCACCGGCGCCGCCATCGCCCACCAGGTCTTCGCCGCCATCGGCTTCACCGACGACCACCCGCTGCACCTCTTCACCCGCCGCATGTGGTCCTGGCGGGACGCGTGCGGGGCGGAGCGCGTCTGGGCCCGCCGCATCGGCGAAGCGGCGCTGGCGCGCGGCGGCGACGCGCTGTGGCCGGACCTGACGGCCAGGAACGAGGGGAGGGGCAACGCATGAGCGAGTACGTCCGCGAGGAGAGGGAAGGGGACGTCGTCCTCCTCACCCTGAACGCGCCCGAGAAGCGCAACGCCATCTCCACCTTCGACGACTGCGACGCGATCGTGGACGCTTGCCGGCGCGTCAACCTGGACCGCACGGTGCGCTGCGTGATCCTGACCGGCGCCGGCACCGCCTTCTGCGCCGGCGGCGACCTCAAGGCCATGCGCGACAAGCGCGGCATCATGGAAGGCAGCCACGCCGACCTACGCGAGAACTACCGCCGCGGCGTGCAGCGCATGGCGAACGCGCTCTACGACTGCGACGCGCCCACGGTTGCCGCGGTGAACGGCCCCGCCATCGGCCTCGGGCTGGACGTCGCCTGCATGTGCGACATCCGCATCGCTTCCGAGAAGGCGAGCTTCGCCGAGAGCTTCATCAAGGTCGGCATCGTGCCCGGCGACGGCGGCGCTTGGCTGCTGCCGCGCGTGGTCGGCATGTCCGCCGCCCTGGAGATGAGCTTCACCGGCGAAACCATCGACGCCCAGGCGGCGCTCGCCGCCCGCCTCGTCTCTCGCGTGGTGCCCGAGGGCGAGCTGATGGCCGCCGCCCGGGACCTCGCCCGGCGCATCGCCGCCAACCCGCCGGACGCGCTGCGGATGACCAAGCGGCTGCTGCGCGAAGGCCAGTACATGCGCCTGTCCAGCCTGCTGGAACTCTCCGCCTCCTACCAAGCCCTCGCCCACAGCACGGAGGACCACAAGGAAGCGGTGAACGCCATGCTGGAGAAGCGCCGACCCTCCTTCACCGGCCGCTGACGCCGGCAGCCGCAGCCTTCAGCCGCCGGCCGCGTTGCGGTGGGAGGGCAGGGCGCCTCCGCGCCCCGCCCGCGGCGAAGGAGGCGGAAGATGGCGGAGCAGAACCCGAAACAGCGCGAAATCGTCGGCCGCGTGATGCGCGAGTTCAAGCACGGCGACCTCGAGTCCTCGTCCGGCCAGGAGGTGAGGAGCCCCCGCCAAGCCATCGCCATCGCCCTGCACGAAGCCGGGGCGTCGCGCGACGAAACGCCGGCCGGCAACCGGCGCAACCTCGCCCGGACGAGGGCGAAGGAGCGGCAAGCCGAGGCCGGGCGGAAGGGCGGCGGGACGGCTGCCCCGGCACGGGCGTCGGGCAGCGGCAGAGAGGAAAGTCGAGCAACGCTGTACCAAGAAGCCACCAAGCGCGGCATCGCCGGCCGGTCCCGGATGACCAAGGCGCAGCTTGCGAAAGCCCTCGGCTGGTAACGCGGACTGAACCGGCGAGGCTTTTCCAGAGGCCGCCTAGCCGCGCGGCCGACCGACGCTCCCGCTGGAGTGCGATGGCGCTCGCCGGCACCGATACGACCGCACCGCCCACCGCTCCGCCTCCTCGCCAGCTATAAGGAGGCCAGGGACGCGTCGTCGCAACAGGGTTTGTTCGTTAATCGTTGCCAAATCGTCTCATGTTTCCCGAGTGCCCGCAAGCTTTTCGAGTGCCCAGTCCTATCGACCTGTGGTAGAAGACCTGGGTGAGCAACAAATCTTCGCTGTTGATGCGCGCCTCCCTGGTGGCGGTCCTGGCCGTAGCGCCGGTCGCGGCCACCGTGTTCGTCCTCCAGTCCGATCTGCACCGGCAGGGAGCGGACGCGGCGCGCGAAGAAGCGCTGCGGCAGACCCGCGACGCCTCCGCGCGGCTCGGGCGCTTCGTGGAAGGGCTGCGCGACGCCCTGGCCGTCATGGCCGAGGCGCCGAGCATCCGCAACGGCGACGCCGCCGGCTGCACCTCCATGCTAAGGCAGCTCAAGGCCCGCTTCGGCGACCAGATCCTCATCAGCGCCAACGCCGCCGACGGCTGGGCCGTCTGCAACTCGGCCGGCGCGTCGCCGCGCTCCGTCCGCAACGGCGAGCGCTCCTCGCACCAACTGCCGTTGCAGGCCGGCGGCTTCGCTGTGGGCGGGTGGGAGGCCGGCAGCGGCCCGCGCAGCAGCGGCTTGCATCTCGGCCTGCCGATCCAGGCGGAGGGCGGCGTCGGCTTCGCCGGCACCATGACCGCCGCTGTGCAGGTGGCCCGCCTCGCGGAGGTGTTGCGCGCCGTGCCGCTGCCGCTCGGCGCCGAGCTGATCCTCGTTGACCGGAACGACAAGGTGGTGCTTCGCCTGGCTGGCGACGACAACAGCGACCTCAACCCGGGCGACGCGGCGCCGCCGGCCCTCATGAGCCTGCTGCCCGCCTTGCCGGCCGCCGGCGTTGACGCGGACGCCGATGCCAGTCGCCTCGTCGCCGCCACGAACGAGCGCGGGGCGCAGCGCCTGGTCGCGCTCGCACCCTACGTGCCAGGCACGGAAGGTGCCCTACGCCTCGCCGTGTCCTACGACCCGGCGGCCCTGCCGGCCGTCACTTCGGCGGGCGGCTCCGGGAGCATGGGCATGGCGCTCGGCGTCGGCGGTTTGGCGCTGGCGCTGATCGTCGCTTTCGTCGGCGCGCGGGTGCTGCTCTCGCGGCCCCTAGCGAACGCGCTCGCCGCCGCGGCCGCCACCGGCGGCGGCACCGGCCAGCCGCGTCCCACAGGCACGCCGCAGCCCGCTGCTACGGCCGCGGCTCGGGACAACGAGGCCTTGCTCGCCCTCGCGCTGGAGACCGGAAATCTCTGCGCGTGGGAGTTCGACGCCGCCACGGGAACCCTCAACCGTTCGGATAGCTTCGATGCCGTGTTCGGCTACGGCAGGCCGGTTGAGCGATGGACTTGGCGCGGCTTCCTGCGCCACATCGTCCCGGAAGACCGCGCCGCCGCTGAGGACGCCCTCCGCCGCCTGCGCGCCGGCCCCGGCTCCGTCGCGCACGAGGTGCGTATTTACCGCGAGGGCGACGGCGACCTCCGCGTCCTGCACCTGCGCGCCACGCACGGCCGCGCCCCGGACGGCAGCAGCCGCATCTACGGCGTTCTGGCCGACGCGACCGACGCGATGGCGGCGCCCGCCGCCCACGCGCCTCCGGCGCCCGCCGCCGCGCCTGTCGTCCACCAGCCGGCGGGCGAGCAGTTCCGCCTGTCCCCGGCCGAGCTGAGCCATCGGGTCCGGGGGATGCTCGCCACCGTGCAGGGCATCGCCACCGAAACCCTCCGCGCCCCGCCCGGCACGGGCGGCCTGATCCCCGCCGCCGCCAAGACCGCCTTCGAGGCGCGCTTGGCCGCCCTCGGCCGCTCGCACGAGGTGCTGATGCGCGAGGACGGCGCCAAGGCGGATTTGTCCGAGCTGGTGAACCTCGTCCTCGCCCCGCACGCCGCCGGGCCGGCCGGCGCGCGCCACACCGCCAGCGGGCCGGCGCTGTGGCTGCCGGCCGCGACGGCGGTGCCGATCTCCGTGGCGCTGCACGAGCTGGCGACCAACGCGGCGCGCCACGGCGCCCTCAGCCAGCCCAAGGGCAGCGTGGCCGTTTCCTGGCGCCTGGAAGAGGTCGGGCCCGGCCACGCGCCCATGCTGCGCCTCCGCTGGGAGGAGCGCGGCGGGCCACAGCTCGAAGGGCCGCCGCGCCGCAAAGGCTTCGGCCTCAAGCTGCTCGAAACCGGCTTGGCGCCGGAGATCGGCGGCCTGGTGTCGGTGGAGTTCCGCCCGACCGGTCTGGTTTGCGAGATCGAGGCGCCGCTCAAGGCCGCGGCCCACGCCGTGTCGGAAGCCGTCTAGGAACCCTGCCGCCCGGCCTCGCCCGCGCGCGTTGACGCGGCGTCCAGGCCGCCGCATCTCACCCGCCCGATGCCCCGGAGCCGTCGGGGCGTCGCCAGGGATGGGTGGCCGAGCGGTTTAAGGCACCGGTCTTGAAAACCGGCGTGGGTTCACGCCCACCGTGGGTTCGAATCCCACCCCATCCGCCATCCGCACACGCCGCTCACTGAAACCCGGCGGTCGTCGGTCCACCTCGAAAGCCCGGAGCGAGGGAACGAGGACGCCGGCGAGCCGGACCGTCCGCCGCTGCCCGTCGCCGGCGCGGACGCATGGGCGGACGCCTCTCCTCCTACCGCCGCGGAACCGGCCGCCCCCCCCTGGCGAACACACCCCAACGGCGCAGCGAGGGCAGGGCGAAGGGCGCCCAGGTGTCGATCTCCCGGCGCTTGGCCTTCAGGTACGCCTCCACGGCATCGTCCGGCTCCCCGCGCGAACGGAGCGCGTCCGCGATGGCGGCGGCGGCTTCGGCGTAGCGCAGCTCCGATTGGAGGATGCGGCCGAAGTCGCCGTCCTCGCGCGCCGCGTGCCAGGCCAACCGGTGCTCCGCCAAGGCTTCGGTCAGCGCGCCGATGGCATGGCCGTGCCGCGCCTCGATCCGCTGCGCCGCCGCGCCGTCGGGGGCGAGGCCGGGGGCGGCCGGGACGGTGGCGTGCCTGTGCGTGTGGACGGCGTGCGGTAGCATCGGCGCGGTTCCTTCCCTAGGGCTACGGCTATGCTGCCGTTGATGGAGGGCAGATTAAGTGAAGCGGCATTTCACGGGCGAGGGGACTGGCCCATCACACGCGCGGCATCACGCCGCCGTGCCGAGGCTGGAACGACACGGCCGCTACCGTTCGGGGCAGGCGAACAGCAGCAACAGGCTCCGCTGCAGCATGTTCTCATTGTCGTCCGCGAGCACCGCCAGGAGGGTGCGGCCGCCGTGCCGGGCGGCGGCGATCGCCTCGTAGTTCTCGGTGGGGAGGGGCGGGGACAGGCGGAGGACCTCCTCGCCCTCCAGCACGGTGTCGGGCTCCGCGCCACGGAGCTGCGCGGCGGTCAACCGGACCACCCGCCCGCCGAAGCCGCCGAACACGGAGAACCGCCGTTCGAGCACCAGAGCGCCGCCTCCGGGCAGCGCCGTGGCGTCCGCCGGGTCGAACCCGTCCGCCGCCCGGTAGGAGACCGCCTTCCAGGCGCCCGGCCCCCCGAGCCAAGCCCGCCGCAGCCGCGGGTCGGTGCCGCCCGACATGGTTTCCGTGACGAGGAGCCACGCGCCGTCGTCCAGCACCGCCAGGGCCTCGACGCCGCCGTTGAACGGGGCGCGGTCGAGCCCCGGGGGCGCTTCCACGTAGGTGCCGGGACCGTGGAAACCGCGGAACGCGCGCAAGCGGTGCCAACGCTCGAAGGACACCAGCCAAGACCCGTCCGGCAAGCGCGCCAAGCCTTCCGCGTCGCCGCCGTAGCCCCGCACCAGGGGCTGCCCCGCGCCGTCCCGCAACCGGCCGGTCCGCAGGTCGGAAAGGCCGGCCGGCTTGCCGTCGCGCAACACGAGCCGCGCCGTCATCCACCGCGCCAAGTCGCTCACCGCGGTCAAGCGGAGCTCGTCGTCCAGGTGCAGGCCGGAGAAGCCGCCGAAACCGATGGCGCCGACGTCCAGCTCCAACCCGCCCAGCAGCTCCAGGCGATGGCCGTCCGGCAGGGAGGGAACCGCGACCGGCCGCGCCGGCACGGACCAAGCCCGCGGCCCGTCCCGCGCGCTGCCCTCCCGCGCGTCGTCCCCGCCCGCGCCGCAGGACACGACGGCGAGGGCGCCGGCCAACCCGGCGAGAAAGGAGCGGCGTTGCAAGGTGGCGCGGCCGGGTCAAACGCCGCCGGAGGGCGCGCGGACGCGGCGCGGTCCGGCCCCGCCCGTGCCGGGCGGGACGCGGCTCAACCTTCGGGGCTGATTCATGCCGCTTGATTATCGTTTTCGGCACGCTTCCGCAAGGGCCAGCACGGCATCAGCCGGCCCGCGGCATCACGCCACCAGCGGCGCCCGCTCGGCGGCGGCGCGGTGCCAAGCCTCCGCCGCGTCTTCGTCGAACAGCTCGGCCAGCTTCTTCATCATGGTGCCGCCCAGTTCCTCGGCGTCCACGATGGTGACGGCGCGGCGGTAATAGCGCGTCACGTCGTGGCCGATGCCGATGGCGATCAGCTCGATGTCGGCGCGGCCCTCGATGTCGGCGATCACCTTGCGGAGGTGCCGCTCCAGGTAGTTTCCCGGGTTCACGCTCAGGGTGGAATCGTCCACCGGCGCGCCGTCCGAGATCACCATGAGGATGCGCCGGTGCTCCGTCCGGGCGCGGAGGCGCTTGTAAGCCCAGTCCAGCGCCTCGCCGTCGATGTTTTCTTTCAACAGCCCTTCGCGCAGCATCAGCCCGAGGTTCTTGCGCGCCCGCCGCCAGGGCGCGTCGGCCGACTTGTAGACCACGTGGCGCAGGTCGTTCAGCCGGCCGGGGTTGCGCGGCTTGCCGTCCTGAACCCAACGCTCGCGCGACAGTCCGCCCTTCCAAGCGCGGGTGGTGAAGCCCAGGATCTCCGTCTTGACCGCGCAGCGCTCCAAGGTGCGGGCCAGGATGTCGGAGCACATGGCGGCCACGGTGATCGGCCGGCCGCGCATGGAGCCCGAGTTGTCGATCAGCAGGGAAACGACCGTGTCGCGGAAATCGGCCTCGCGCTCCCGCTTGTAGGAGAGCGAGTGCATCGGGTTGGCGACGACGCGCGCGAGGCGGGCCACGTCGAGCAGCCCTTCTTCCAGGTCGAACTCCCAGGCTCGCTGCTGCTGCGCGAGGAGGCGCCGCTGCAAGCGGTTAGCGAGCTTGGACACCACGCCCTGGAGGTGGGAGAGCTGCTGGTCGAGTTGCTGCCGGAGCCGCGCCAACTCCTCCGGGTCGCAGAGCGCCTCCGCGTCCACCACCTCGTCGAACTGCGTGGCGAAGGCGTGGTAGCGGCTCGCGTCGTCGGTTTGCGGCACCTCGCGGCGCTGCTGCGGGCCGCCCGGCCGGTCGTCGCCCTCCGCGGCGGCGCCTTCCTCCTCGGTCTCCTCGACCTCCTCTTCGGCGGCCTCGCCTTGCATGGCCTCCGGCTGGGCGCCGAGCATGCTTTCCTGGTCCTGCGCCTGGGCCTCCCCCTCGCCCGACTGGTCCTGTTGCGGCGTGTTCTCGCCCTGCTCCTCGCCGTCCTCCTGGTCCTCCGCCTCGGCCTCCACCTCCGCTTCGGCCAAGTCGAGGGCGGCGAGCAGGCGGCGGGCTGCGCGGGCGAAGCCTTCCTGGTTCTCGGTGCTGCCGGCCATCTCGGCCAGCGCGGCATCGGCCTTGTCGTCCAGGGTTTCGCGCCACAGGTCGAGCACCCGGTGCGCGGCGTCCGGCGCCGGATCGCCAGTGATGCGTTCGCGCGCCAGCAGGGACAGCGCCGCGGGCAGCGGCAACTGGTCCTTGCGGGTCATGCGGTCGTAGCCTTCCGACTCGCAGGAGTCGGACAGGCGGGCGCGGAGGTTGGCGGCGACGCCGGGCATGTGGCGGCTGCCCACCGCCTCCACGCGCACATCCTCCAGCGCGTCGAACACCTCCTTCGCCTCGCGGCGGGCGGGCAGGCGGGCGGCGTGGACCGCTTCCGAATGGTGGCGGAGCCGCAGCGCCGCCGCGTCGGCCGCGCCGCGCAGCTTCGCCATCTCCGCCGGCGGCAGGGTGCGCGTCGGCAGCGGCAGGCGCACGCGCTTGCCGGACACGCCGCCGGGGCCGGGCTGGAAGGCCACCTGCACCTCGGCGTTGGCGTGCGCCACCGCGCGCAAGGCGCCGGCGGTGGCGCGCTTGAATTCCTCCTGGCGGGTGAGGTCCTGCTTGCCGCTCATCTTCGACAACTACCCTGACTGGCTTGCCGCCGCCGCGAGGGCCGCGGTGTCGGCGCCTGAGACAACGTGGACCACCTTGCCGTCCCGCACGGTCCAGACGTGGATGAAGGGGATCGAGACCGGGCTACCGCCTAGGGTCGTGCCCTCATAGTCGCCGACGACGGTGACGCGCTCGCCGTCGTCGGCCGGGAACATGTCGCGCACCTACGCGCCCCAGGTCCCGAAAGGACGCCGCAACGCCGGGAAGAACTCCCCGAAAACCGCGTCTGGCCCTAGATGAACGCTGCGCGGCACGGGGTAGCCCGGCACGTGCCACTCGATCGCTGGGTGGAGGAGGGAAGGGTCGGGCTTGGCGAACCAGCGGCGCATGACCTCGTGCGCGGTCGGCTCGCCCGCCACGTCACCCCGCCTTCCGCAGCAGCGCGCCCG
>CADCTL010000121.1 GCA_902805625.1 uncultured Acetobacteraceae bacterium | reverse complement strand
GACGTTGATGGCGACGCCGAAGGCGCGGAACTCCGGCGCCGCTTCCAGCACGACGCAGGGGATGCCCTCGCGGTGCAGGCAGAGCGCGAGGGTGAGCCCCCCGACGCCGCCGCCGACGATCAGCACATCCGCCACGCGCGCGCTTCCCCTCTCCTGTGCCGGGAGCGGCATGATGGGCGGGCGGGGGGCCTCGTCAAGCGCGCCCCTTGTGGCCTCCGGCGGCGGCGGGCGCCAGGATGCCCCGTCTCACGGAGGAGGGCGCGCATGGCTGCGGCTGACACCATCCTAGTCGGCGACCTGACGATCCGCCGCATCGTCGAGCAGGAGGAGCCCCTGTTCGATCCGCTGGAGTTCTTCCCCGGCCTGACGCGCGAGGTGCTGGACGAGAACAGGGCTTGGTTGGAATCCGCCGGGGCGCTCGGCCCGGCGACCGGCAAGCTGCGCCTCTGCGTCCAGTCCTACCTGGTCCGGACGCCGCGCCACACGATCCTGGTGGACACGTGCGTCGGCAACGACAAGCCGCGGCCGGGCCGGCCCTTCTGGAACATGCGGAAGGACGACGCTTGGGAGCGCGGGCTCGCCGCCACCGGAGTCGGCGTGGAGCACATCGACTACGTGATGTGCACGCACCTGCACGTGGACCACGTGGGTTGGAACACGCGGCTGGAGGACGGGCGCTGGGTGCCGACCTTCCCGAACGCTCGCTACGTCTTCGGCGAAAAGGAATTCGCCCACTGGTCGGCGGAGCACGGGAAGGCGGCGAACCCGGTCATGGCGGACAGCGTGCTACCGATCGTGGAGGCGGGCCGGGCGGACCTTGTCCGCACGGACATGGCGCTGGACGACCACGTGCGGCTCCTGCCGACACCGGGGCACACGCCGGACCACTTCGCGGTGGAGCTGGGGCGCGGCGGCACGGCGGCGGTGCTGACAGGCGACTTGATCCACTCACCCTTGCAGGCGCGCTACCCCGAGATGTCCATGCGCGCCGACTTCGACCCGGCGCAGGCGGCGCAGACGCGGCGGCGTTTCCTGGAGTGCCACTGCGACAAGGGCACGCTGGTCTGCACCGCCCACTTCCCTTCGCCCTCCGCCGGGCATGTCGGGCGGTGGGGCGACGGGTTCCGGTTCACGGCGCGGGAGGAAGGCTGATCAGTCGAAGGGCTCCGCCGCCGAGTCCACCGTCCTCTCCGACCGGTAAAGCGCGATGGACACGCCGGCGAACAGCGTGGCGTTCCATTCGCGGCGGAACAGCGGGCTGCCCTCGTTGGCGGCGGCGCTGAAGTTCTCCAGCCGGCCGCCGCCGCCGACCGAGATGCGCTCGGTGATCGGCCGCCGGTAGGAGAAGGTCAGCCGCGTGCCGAGATAGCCGCCGGAGGCGTCGTAGGCCGGCCGCCCGGTGCGGGCGTAGCGCTCTTCCACCCGGTAGAAGTAGTCCGACAAGAGCCCGGTCGTGAAAACCGGGCCGACGCCGACGCGCGTGCGCGCCGCCGGGTGGAACAAGCCGACGTGCTCGAAGGACACCTCCGGCGCGACCGAGACGCCGCGGAAGCGGACGTAGGACAGGTCGGTGGAGAAGACGGCGCGCACCGGCAGCTCCAGGGCGACCCGCTGCCGGCCGCCCGCGCCGCGCCACGCCACGTAGCGCAAGGCGGGCCCGACCTCGCCGAGGTAGTCGAGGTCCGGCATCCCCTCGCGCGCGCGGTTGTCGCGCGAGCGGGCGGCGAAGGCGGCGTTGAAGCTCAGGTTGAATTCGAGGTCGCCGCTCCCGTAGAGCCGGCCGCGCACGCCGCGCTCGCCGCTCCGCAGCACCTCGCCGCGGTAGATCAGGTAGGGCGCCGGGAGGACGCGGAAGTGGTTCTGCCCGGCCGCGGGATAGTCCGGCACCCAGCCGCCGCCGCCGAACACGCCGGCCTCGAACAAGGGCCGCCGTTCCCCTTGTTGGGTGCCGGCGGCGGGGAGCGCGGGGGTGGCGACCGCCGTCTGGGCGCCGGCGGGGGACGCGGCGGCGGCGAGGAGCGGCAGGCACAAGACCGCCGCCATCGGCGCGGGAGGCCTCATTCCCCGGGGCGCTCCGCGGCGAGCAAGACGTTCGGCAAGGGCGTGTTCCCCCAACAAGGCGAGACGGAAACGGCGAAGCCCGCCGCTTCGAACGGGGCGGCCAGGGCGGCGAGCGGCAGCGGGCGGATGGCGTTGCGGTCGCCGCGGACGGCGCGGCCAAGCACCTCCATGGCGAGGCCGGCGGCGCTGCGCCAGCCGCGGTCGGGGTCGAAGGCGCGCACCAGCACGCGGCGGCGCGCGGCGCTGGCGGCGGCGGCCAGCAACGGCCGCTGCGTCGGTTCGGGCATTTGGTACAGGACGTCCACCATCAGCAGGGTGTCGCACTCGGGCAAGGCAACGCCGGGGGCTGCCAAGTCCGCTTCGGCGAAGCGCGCCGGCAGGCCGGCGGCGGCCCGCCTCGCCTCTTCGAGCTTCGCCCGGTCGAGGTCGAGGCCGGTGAGGCGTTCGGCCAAGCCTGCGGCGAGCAGCGCGAGGCCGAGCTGGCCGCGCCCGCAGCCGAGGTCCACGACGTCGCCGAACGGGCGCCGCGCGGCGAGGCGCAGCAGGGCGAGCGTCGCCGGGTCGTGGCGCAGCTTGCCGCCCACGAAGCCCCGCGCGAAGCGCGACGCCCCGGCGTAGCGGGCGGACACGGCGGCGGCGAGGGCGTGGAGCTCGGCACGGCCGGCGGCGTCCCAGCCTCCCGGCCGGGGGAGCGAAGCGGCGGGCATGGCGGGGTCAGGCCGCGTCGTCGTCAGCGAGCGGCCGGCGGCCGGAATAGGCCTTGAACACGCCGAGCGCCGTGTCGCAGCGGACATCGGCGAAGTTCGCGCCGCGGAGGTGGCGCAGGATGGTTTCAGCCGGGACGCAGGCCTCGATGGTGTCCCAGTAGTAGTCCATGAGCTGGCCGGCGCGCCGGCGCGGCGCGGTCCAGCGGCAGAGCGCGGGCACGACGCGGCCGAGATAGGCCTTGAGCGCGGCCTGGGCGACCCGCCCTTCCGGCCGCCCGATCTCCAGCAGCAGCACCCGGCCGCCGGGACGCAGGACGCGCCGGTACTCCGCGAAGGCCACGCCGAGGTCGGCGACGTGGCGCAGGGCGTAGCCCATGCTGACGAAATCCACGCTACGGTCGGCGACCGGCAGGGCTTCCGCGCGCGCCTGCACGAGCCGGACGCCGTCGCCGAGCCGCCGCCGCGCCTCGGCCAGCATCCCTTCGCTGAGGTCCAAGCCGGTGACGGCGGCCGGGTCGCCCAGCACGCGCGCGGCTTCGGCGGCGACCAAGCCGGTGCCCACCGCCACGTCCAGCAGGCGTTGGCCTCGCGCCAGCCCGGCGCGGCGGAGCGCTTCGCGCCGGTACCAGCCCCCGGTCCCGAGCGAGAACACGCCGTTGATGCGGTCGTAATCGGCGGCGGTGCCGTTGAAGAGGTCGCGGACGAAGCCGCTCCGCTCGGCGGGCGCGGCGTAGTGGCGGGTGAGCGGCCGGTGCGGCTCCGCGCCCGCCACCGCCGCCCCCGCCGATCCGTTCGATCTTGAAACCACCGGCATCGCCCCGCTCTGCGGACTGTTTTTCAACCTGCGATCCAGCTTACAACACGCATCGCGCAACGGCGAGACGCCCAACAGGACAGGTGGGAAACGGCGACACGCCATGATCCGAGCCGACGCCGATAGTCCGCCGCCGCGGTCCGGCCGCGCCGCCCTCCTCGCGCGCGCGGTGCCGCTCTACTACGCCGCCGCCTTCTACATCGCGGTGGCGGTGTTCGGGGCGAGTTGCCTCCTGTGGAGCCTGCCGGCCTCCCTGCTCCACCGCGTCCTGCCCCGGCGGATCGGCGAGCCGCTCGGGCAGTTCGGCATCATGGCGGGTTTCCGCTGGTGCCTCTGGGTGATGCGCCTGCTCGGGGTGGTGCGGGTGGACCTTTCGCCGCTGGACGCGCTGCGGGACGAGCGCTCCCTCGTGGTCGCCTCCAACCACCCCACCATGATGGACGCCGTGCTGCTGATCTCGCGGCTGCCGCGCGTGGCGTGCATCACCAAGGCTTCGCTCTGGGACAGCCCGTTCCTGGGCGGCGGCGTCCGTTTGGCGGGCTACGTGCGGAACGACGCGCCGCTCGCCATGATCCGCCGGGCGGCGGAGGCGGTGCGCGAAGGGCGGCAGCTCATGGTCTTCCCGGAAGGCAGCCGCACGGCGCGGCCGCCGGTGGACCGCTTCACCCGCGGCTTCGCGGTGATGGCGCGGGCCGCCGGGGCCCCGATCCAGACCGTGCTGATCGAAGCGGACTCCTCCTACCTCCGGAAGGGCTGGCCGCTGTTCCGCCGGCCGGACTTGCCGCTGGTGTTCCGGGTGCGCCTCGGCGAGCGGTTCACGATGGGGCGCGACCCGGAGGCGTTCGTGGCGGGGCTCGAGGCCTACTTCCGCCGGGAACTCCGCGCCGGGGTCGAGGAGGGGAGCGCCGCGGCGTGAGGCAACTGGTCCTGATCCCGAGCTTCAACAGCGGACCCAAGCTCGGCGAAACCGTCCGCGCCGCCCGCGAGCGGTGGCCGGAGGTTTGGGTGGTGGTGGACGGCAGCACGGACGGCTCCGGCGAGGCGCTCCTCGCCGAGGCGACCGGCGGGCCCGCCGCGACCGGGCTGCGCGTCCTCGTCCTGCCGGAGAACCGCGGCAAGGGCGCCGCGGTGCTGCACGGGCTGAGGGAAGCGGCGGCGGCCGGCTTCACCCACGCCCTCACCATGGACGCGGACGGGCAGCACCCGGCGGAGCGCATCCCGGCCTTCATGGCGGCGTCCCGCGCCGACCCCGGGGCCATGGTGCTGGGCCTGCCGGTGTTCGGCCCCGAGGCGCCGGCGCTGCGGGTGCGCGGCCGGCGCGTGTCCAACTGGTGGGCCGGGCTGGAAACCGGCTGGGCCGGGATCGGCGACTCCCTCTGCGGCTTCCGGGTGTACCCGATCGCCCCGCTGCTGGCCGCGATGGGGGGGACGCGCTGGATGCGGCGCTTCGACTTCGACCCGGAGGCGGCGGTGCGCCTGTCCTGGCGGGGCGTGCGCGCGGTGAACCTGCCGGCGCCGGTGCGCTACCTTTCCGCGGCGGAGGGCGGCGTTTCGCACTTCCGCTACCTGCGGGACAACGCGCTTCTCACCTGGATGCACACGCGGCTGGCGCTGGGGGCGCTGCTGCGGCTTCCTGTCCTGCTCCGTCGGCGTCGGCTGGGGCGTCGGGTTCCCCCGCCGGCATCGCCCGCGGCAGCGACACGGCCCTGAGGCCGGCCGCCGCGATCTGGCGGAGCAGCGGCGGCAGCACTTCCAGCACCACGGGCACCCCGCCGTTCCGCGTGCGCGCGACGTTGCCGTCGTGCAGCAGGAGGACGTCGCCGGCCGCCAAGCCGCGCCCGAGGCGCCGGAGCAGGGGCGCCGGGTCGCGGCGGACGGTGTCGAAGCAGCGCCGCGTCCAGGACACATGCAGAAGGCCGACCGCCGACAGGGCCGGGTCGAGCAAGGGGCTGCGGATGCCGGCGGGCGGGCGGAAGAAGCGCGGCGCGGCGCCGGGGCCGGCGGCGTCGGCGATCGCGTCCTGCGCGGCGGCGATCTCGCGGCGCATGGCCCCGAACGGCAGGGCGGCGAAGCCGGCGGGGTGGCGGTGTGTGTGGTTCTCGGCGCTGTGGCCCCGGCACACCAGCTCGCGGACGAGCGGGGCGTGCCGGGCGGCGCGGCGGCCGATGAGAAAGAAGGAGGCGGTCGCGCCGTGCCCCTCCAGCAAGTCCAGCACCCGCGGTGTCACGTCCGGGTCCGGCCCGTCGTCGAAGGTGAGCGCGACCTCGCCGCGCCGGCGCGCGCCCCCAGGCAGTTCCAGCAGGTTGGGGCCGAGCAGGCGATTGCGCGGGAGCAACCCCGCGACGGCCATCGCCGCGTGGTTGGCCGCGACGCCGCCGAGCGCCCAAGGCCAAGCCGGAGGATGCGCCGCGACGCCCACCGCCGCCGCGGCGTGCAGCCAGCAGGAGGCGCGCACGGCCGGCGCGGGCATCCAACGGCGGCCCGGGGAGGCCGGGTCGGGCGGGGGGAGTGCGGGCATCGGTGGCGATTTCGGCTCCGCGCCGAAACCTGCAAGCGGCGACGCCTCGTCCGCCATCGCGGTGGCGGGACGGGCGGCGGCGGCTCACGCCGCGGCGGCGCAGACCACGCGGTCGCGGCCGTGGCGCTTGGCGTGGTAGAGCGCCGTGTCCGCCCGTTTGGTCAGTTCTTCGAGGCCGGCGCCGTGCTCCGGGAAGGCGGCCACGCCGATGGACACCGTCACCCGCAGTCCCGGCACGCCGCCGGGCAGCGCGGCGGCGATCGCGGCCCGCAGCTTCGCGGCGCGCTCCTCCCCGTGGCGCAGGTCGCAGTTCCGCAGCAGCGCCAGCATCTCCTCGCCGCCCCAGCGGCAGGCGAGGTCGTCGTGCCGGATCTCGCGCGCCAGCACCTCCGCGACGTCGCGCAGCACCGCGTCGCCCGCGGCGTGCCCGTGGGTGTCGTTGACGGCCTTGAAGTGGTCGAGGTCGAGCAGAAGCAGCGCCGCCTTCTGGCCGTTGTTCCGCGCCGCCGCGAGCATGCGGGCGGCCTGGGCGTGCAAGGAGCGGCGGTTGAGCAGCCCGGTCAGCGGGTCGCGCGCCGCCTCCACCTGGAGGCTGTGGCGGAGCCGGCGGCCCCGCGCCCACGACAGCGCGACCTGCAAGCCGAAAAGCATCATCACGCCCGCCGCGACGACGAAGGCGGTGGCGTGTTGGCGGAAATGCGCCCGCTCGTCGTGCAGGCCGAAGGCGGCCGTGGCGACCACGGGCAGGCCTTCGGGCACGCGGTAGGCGCCCATGACCTCGCGGCGGCTCCGGACGCCGGTGTAGCCGAGGCGGCCCGCCGGCGCGGCCCGGCCGGCCACCACGCTCGGGTGGTCGGGGTCGGGCGGCTCGCCGAATCGCCGTTCCATGTCGCGGCTGCGCGCGAGCATCGCGCCGTCGCTCAAGCGGCGGACGATGGCGACTTGGCTGGCGCCGTTCACGTCCTTGCCCAAGCCGCGTGACAGGGTCAGCGGATCGAGCGCGACCACGCCGACCCCGACCACCGCGCCCCACCCGTCCCGCACCGGCCGGCTGGCCTGGATGCCCCAGCGCCTGCCCGCGCCCGCGACGATGGGCGGGCTGACGACCACGCCCGCCGCCGCCCCGCGCAGGTGCGCCCGGACATGGTCGCGGTCGCCGATCATCGCCCCCGTGGCCCCCGGCTCCGTCCCCCACACGACCCGACCGTCCCGATCGGTGACGCTGACGTGCTGGATGCCGAAACGCCCGCCCGCGGCGAGGCCCGCGACGTGCGTTTGGATGGCGTGGGCGCCGGGCGCCTCGTTCGCCTCCAAGAGGCTTTGCCGGAGTTGCAGGAGGTCGTGCACGCCCTGCACCGCTTCGAAGGTGCGGAGGAGGGTGTTCTCCGCCATGGAGGCGACCGCTTCCGCCCGGGCGTAGATGCTTTCCGTGGCGTCGGCGGAGGCCCGGAAGAGGTATGCGGCGACGCCGGAGCCCAAGGCGGCGCAAAACAGGGCCCACAGCAGCAACGGCGGCAGGATGGCAGAGGACAGGAAACGGTGGAGCAGGCCCAATCGGGAGGGCTCAGACATGAATTTGCATGTTTCCCTGAGTGCCCGGCCATCCAGCGCCACCGGCGCGACCAAACACCGGAAACGAGCGCAGTACAACACTCGGCGATGCGCCCGGCCGGAGACTCCGCCGGTGCGCTAAGCGGCCGCCAGGGCGCAGACCACGCGGTCGCGGCCGTAGCGCTTGGCCACGTAGAGCGCCATGTCGGCCCGCTGCGTGAGCTCGTCCAGCCCGGCGCCGTGCTCCGGGAAGGCGGCGACGCCGATGGAGGCCGTCACCCGCAGTCCTGGCACGCCGCCGGGCAGCGCGGCGGCGATCGCGGCCCGCAGCTTGACCGCCCGCTCCTCGGCGCGGACCAAGTCGCAGTTCCGCAGCACCGCCAGCATCTCCTCGCCGCCCCAGCGGCAGGCGAGGTCGTCGTGCCGGATCTCGCCCAGCAGCACTTCCGCGACATCCCGCAGCACCGCGTCGCCCGCGGCGTGCCCGTGGGTGTCGTTGACGGCCTTGAAGTGGTCGAGGTCGAGCAGCAGCAGCGCCGCGGTCTGGCTGGACGCCCGCGCTTCCGTGAACAGCCGGGCGGCTTGGGCCCGCAGCGCCCGGCGGTTCAGCAGCCCCGTCAGGGGGTCGCGCGCCGCTTCCAGTTGCAGGCGCTGGCGGAGCTCGCGGCCGCGCGCCCAGGACACCGCGACCTGGAGCGCGAGCAGCATCGCCGCGAAGGCGGCGGCCGCCGTGGCTGAGGCCGTCCAACGGGACTGCGCCCGCTCCGCCGCCAAGTCGAAGCCGGCGGTGACGACCAGCGGCAGGCCTTCGGGCACCCGGTAGGCGCCGATCACCTCGCGCCCGTCGGTGACGCCCCGGAAGGCGATCCGGCCGGAGGGAACGCGGCGCGCGGCCACGACCACCGGGTGGTCGGGGAAGCTGGTCCGGCCGAGCCAAGCTTCCATGTCGCGGCTGCGGGCCAGCACCGCGCCGTCTTGGAGGCGGCGGACGACCGCGACCTGGGCGGCGCCGTTGAGGTCCCGGCCGAGGCCGCGGGACAGCGCCACGGGGTCGAGCGAAACGACGCCCACGCCGACGAGCCTGCCCCAAAGGTCCCGCACGGGCCGGCTCACCTGAACGCCCCAGCGGCCGGTGCTGCGCCCGAGGAGCGGGTGGCTGACGAAAAGGCCGTCCGCGCCGCCGTCCAGATGCGCCCGGACGTACTCGCGGTCCGCCACGGACACGCCCCCGGCGCCACCCCCTGTGCCCCACGCGCCGACGCCGTGGCGGTCGGTCACGCCGACCTGGACGATGCCGAAGCGCCCGCCCGCGACGATGGCTTCGATGTGGGTCTGGATGGCGTGGGTGCCGGGCGTTTCTTCCGCTTCGAGCAGGCTTTGACGGAGTTGCAGCAGGTCGTGCACGCCCTGCACCGCCTCGAAGGCGCGGAGCAGCGTGTGCTCCGCCACCGCCGCGACCGCCTCGGCCCGGGTGTAGATCTCCTCGGTCGCGGCCGTCGAGGCGCGGTGGAGGTACGCGGCCACCCCGGCGCCGAGGGCGGCGCAGAACAGCGCCCACAGGAGGAGCGGCGGCAGGAAGGCCGAGGACAGGATGCGGCGGCGGGTGGCCGGTGCGACGGACGTGGCCATGGGCTCGGGCGGTTCGAAGTGGCGCCGCCATTCTGCGGCCCGGGTGTCACCAAACCGCTAACCCCGAAACCGAGTTTGGAACCCGGCCGGGATCAGGCGAACAGGAAACCCAGGCGGTCCGCCTCGAACACCCCGCAGGTCAGCTCCCGGCCGAACACGGCGCCGGTGTCGAGGTTGACGCGGTTGCGCCGGACCTCCGGCCCGTGCCGGACCGGCGTGTGCCCGTGGACCACGACCGGGCCGAAATCCGCGTCCGAATCCAGGAAGGTGCGGCGGATGCGCAGGAGGTCGTCGGGGCATTGCCGCTCCAGCGGGACGCCGGGTTTGAGCCCGGCGTGGACGAAGAGGTAGCCTCCAAGGCGGTGGTGCAGCGCCAGGCTCTCGAGGAATTCCCGGTGCGCGGCCGGGATGGCGCCGGCCCAGCCGGCGATCGGCGAAGCGGGGTTTATGCGCCAACTCGCGAGCGCCTGCTCCCCGCCGCTGTAGAGCCAGTCGGTGACGGCGGCGGGCTGCCCGTCCAGCGCGTCCAGCATGGTGCGCTCGTGGTTGCCCATCAGGTTCACGGTCGGCACGCCGGGCAGCGGCGGACCGGCCGCCAGGCGCGCCACCACGCCGGCGCTGTCCGGCCCCTTGTCCACGTAGTCGCCCAGGTGGAGCAGGAGCGGCCGCGCCACCGGCCGCGCGGCGAGGTCCTCCGCGATCATGCGATGCAGCCGCGCCAAGCGCTCGTCGCAGCCGTGGATGTCGCCGACGGCGTAGACGCGGTGGCCGTCCGGGAGGGAGGCGGGCGCGGGCTGGAACTCCGGCATCGGCGTCCTGGTGCGGGGCGGGCAAGGTCGGGCGCCGCGCCGCGCCGGGCAAGGGCGGGCGCCGGCGGGGCCGCTGGCCAAGCGGGGGGCGATGTGCGACGCCTTTCGGGCAAACGGAGGAGGCGGCGCATGATGGAGGTGGAAAGCGTGGACGCGCTGCGGGCGCACGTCGGCCGCCCGCTCGGCTCCAGCGAGTGGATGGTGGTGGACCAGGCGATGATCGACCGCTTCGCCGAGGCGACGGGCGACCACCAGTGGATCCACGTGGACGTGGAGCGGGCCAAGCGCGAGATGCCGGACGGGCGCACCATCGCGCACGGCTACCTGACCCTGTCGCTGCTGCCGCGGCTCAACGCGAACATCTACACCATCAAGAGCCGCAAGCGCGGGGTGAACTACGGGTCGAACAAGGTGCGCTTCACCGCGCCGGTGCCGTCCGGCTCGCGCGTGCGCGGGCACCTCACCCTCAAGGCCATCGAGCCGATGGGGAACGGGTGCTCGCGCCTGGTGACGGAAGCGACGGTGGAAGTGGAAGGGAGCGGGCGGCCGGCGCTGGTCGCCGAAACGCTCTCCTTGGTGTACGAGTAGGCCGCCGATGGCGCGCGTCCTGACCCTGGCGGCGGCGCAGCTCGGCCCCATCCAGAAGGCTGAGGGGCGAGACGAGGCGGTGGGCCGCATGGTCCGCTTGATGGAGCGCGCGCACCGGCGCGGGGCGGAGGCGGTGGTCTTCCCCGAACTGGCGCTGACCACGTTCTTCCCGCGCTGGTACGAGGAGGACGTGGCGGCGGCGGACCGCTGGTTCGAGACCGCCCTGCCCTCCCCGGCCACGGCGCCGCTGTTCGCGGCGGCGGGGCGCCTCGGCCTCGGCTTCCATCTCGGCTACGCGGAGAAAACGCCCGACGGACGGCGCTTCAACACCGCCGTTTACGTGCATCCCTCCGGCGAGGTCGTGCTGAAGTACCGCAAAGTGCATCTGCCCGGACACGCTGAATACGACCCGCTGCGGAAGGTCCAGCACCTGGAGAAGCGCTTCTTCGAAGTGGGCGACCTGGGTTTCCCGGTGGTTCGTGCGCCGGTGGGCGGCCAGGCGCTCAACCTCGGCCTGATGATCTGCAACGACCGGCGCTGGCCGGAGGCGTGGCGCGTTCTGGGTTTGCAGCAGGTCGAGCTGGTCATGCTCGGCTACAACACGCCGAGCCTGAACATGGACGGGCGCGGCTTCGAGGCGCACCACCTGCGGGTGTTCCACTCGCACCTGTCGGTGCAGGCCGGGTGCTACCAGAACGCTTGTTTCGCGGCGTCCGTCGCCAAGGCGGGCACGGAGGACGGGCACGAGCTGTTCGGTCATTCCATCATCGTCAACCCGCAAGGCGAGATAATGGCCCAGGCGACGAGCTGGGACGACGAAGTGATCGTGGCGGACTGCGATTTGGAGATGTGCCGGCTGGGCCGCGAGACCATCTTCGACTTCGCCCGCCACCGCCGGCCGGAGGCCTACGCCCGCATCACCGCGCAGGTGGGCAGCGAACCGCCGGCGGAGTGGGCGCCGAACCGCCGCGACGCGGCGGAGTGAAGGAGCGGCGACGGAGCCGGGAAATCCGTTCCAGCGCCGCATCGAGAACGGAGGGCGTGCCATGTTGCTGCGAGCACTGGGTATCCTGGTCTTGTCCACCGGCTTGGCCGCGGCGCAAACGCCCGGCGAGCGCACGTCCCGCGGCCCGAACCGGGACGTGCGGGCGGACCGCACCCGCCTCGCGGCGCAGACGCCGGCCGAGCGCGCTTCGCGCGGCCTGAACCGCGACACCCGGCGCGACACCCGGGCGGACCGCGCGCGCGACGTGGCGCAATCGCCCGCCGAGCGCGCTTCGCGCAGCTTGGAGCGGGACATGCGGGGAGACCGCTTCCACGACGCGGCGCAGGACGCGCGCGGCCGCGACACGCCCGGCCGCAACACGCCGACCCGTCCCGAGGTCCAGCAGTTCGAGCCGCAGCGGCAAACGCTGCGGCCTGATGTCGGCCGCCCGGAGCAGGACGGCCGCCTTTCGACGTCTGGGACGTCCGGGCAACTGCCCAGCATGGGTCCGAACCCGCAGCGGTAGGGCCCTCCGCCCAACGTGCTCAGACGGCGGGGCCGGTCCTCGGCGGGTCGTTGAGGACCGCCATCAGCGCCATGGCTCCCGCCGCGCGGCAAGGCTCCACCACCGGCACTCCCGCCGCCTCCGCCGCCGTGGCGGCGTGGCCCGCGAGGCCGGCGCAGCCGAGCACGATCGCCTCCGCGCCGCCCGCCGCCAAGCTTCGCGCCGCTTCGGAAACGCGGGCGCGGGGCGCGACCGGGTCGGTCAGGGTTTCCATGGGGAGGTTGAGCGGTTCCCACCCGGAAAGCCTCGCTTCCACCCCCATGGACTGGAGCACGCGGCGCTGGCGGGCCCGGCTGGCGTCCGTGAAGCCGATGATGCCGAAGCGCTCGGCGCCGCGGGCGAGCGCCGCCGCGACCGCGCAGCGCAGCATCCCGAACACCGGGCGCGGGGTCGCCTCCCGCACCGCATCCAACCCGGGGTCGGACACGCAGGCGATCACGTAGGCGGAGGCTTCCTCGCGCGACACCAAGTTTCGCAGCGGCTCGGCCACGGAGAACCAGTCGCGCCAGCTCGCTATCGCCGGCGGCCCCTCCGGCAGGCGCACCACGTCGAAACTCGCCGCGGCCGACGTCAAGGGGCGGAGCGCGGCGGCGATGCCTTCCGTGCAGGACAGGGAGCTGTTCGGGTTGATGACGAGGACGCGGGCGCGCATGGGCTCAGGTTCGCGCGGCGCCGTTGCTCCGGCAAGCGTGGCGGGCGGGAACGCAGCCGGCGGTCGGGCGCTTGATGCTAAGGTAAGCCTGCACCATTATCTTAAGAATTGCTGCGTCGCACAAACCGGGTGCGCCGCAGGGCGGCGTTGAGCCGGCCGTGTGCCGGTTGCACCGGGTTCCTGAGCGGACGCAAAGGTGGAGATCGCCGAATGAGATGGCAACCGGAACGCGCGGGCCAGACGCTGCCCTACACGCCGCCGTCTCTCCTGACGGGATTGGGCCGGGGCATCGCCAATCGCTGCCCGGTCTGCGGCGAAGGAAAGGTGTTCAAAGGCTTTCTCAAGGTGGTGCCGGAATGCTCCGAGTGCGGCGCGCCGCTTGGCCGGGTGCGGGCGGACGACGCCCCGCCCTACGTCGTCATCTTCTTGGTCGGGCATCTGCTGGTGCCGGGCGTGTTTTGGGTGGAGCGGAACTACGAGCCGCCGATGTGGCTGCACATGGCGGTTTGGCTCCCGCTGTTCGCGGTGCTCTGCACCTTGCTGCTGCGGCCGGTGAAGGGCGGGGTCGTCGGCTACATGATCCGCATGGGCTTCATGGACGCGGAAGAGGAGCCGGAGGGCGGCCGCGAGGCGCGGGTCCGCGCCGCGCCGAAGGCGGACGGGCGTGGTTGAGCCGGTTTTGGCGCCCGGCGCTGCGGAGGCAGCCGAGGGCTCGGCCCGGCGGCTGTCGCGCATAGAATTGCCGGACGCCAGCCCCTTGCCCTCGGCCTACGCGGAAGCGGACCGCAGCCAGGCGGTGGCCGACTTGCTGATGGAGAACAGCTTCGACCCGGACGGCGTGGAGGGCGGCCCCTTCGCGCTGCACCTTTGCGTGCGCGAGGGGCGGCTGGCCTTCGACATCCGCGACGCCGACGACAGGCCGTTGCGCGCCATCCTGCTGGCGCTCGGGCCGTTCCGCCGGCTGATCAAGGACTACCACATGATCGTGGAGAGCCACGAGCGCGCGGTGCAGGAAGGCGGGATGGAAGCGCGCATCCAGGCCATAGACATGGGCCGGCGCGGCCTGCACAACGAAGGCGCGGAGCTGCTGACCGAGCGGCTGGAAGGCCGCATCGCGCTGGATTTCGAGACGGCGCGGCGGCTGTTCACCCTGGTCTGCGCCCTCCACCAACGGATGTAGGCGCCCGTGCAGAAACGGTCCGTGGCGGCGCCCGACGCCCCCGCCGCCGCGGGTGGATACGCGCAGGCGGTCGAGGTCGAGGGGCCGCGGCGCTTCCTTTTCATCAGCGGGCAGGTGCCGATCGCGGCAGACGGCACGCTGCCCGAGGGTTTTCGGGCGCAGTGCTCGCAGGCGTGGCGGAACGTCGAAGCCCAACTGCACGCCGCTGGGATGGGGCTGGACGATTTGGTCAAGGTCACGACCTTCCTCGCCGACCGCGGCCACGCGGCAGAGAACCGGCGGGTGCGGCAGGAGGTGCTGGGCGACCGGAGCCCGGCGCTGACCGTGGTCGTGGCGGGCATCTTCGACGAGCGGTGGCTGGTCGAGATCGAAGCGGTCGCGGCGGCCTGACGCCGTGAGGATCGACGGCAAGCACTACCGCAGCGTTTGGGTGGACGAGGACGGCTGGACCGTCCGCATCTTCGACCAGACGCGGCTGCCCTGGGCGCTCGACGTGCTGCGCCTCACGGACGAGGAGCAGGTCGCGCACGCCATCCGCTCCATGCAGGTGCGCGGCGCGCCGCTGATCGGCGCGGTGGCGGCCTACGGCGTGGCGCTGGCGCTGCGGCGCGACCCGTCCACCGCCGGCCTCGACGCCGCCGTCGCCATGCTCGGGCGGACGCGGCCCACGGCGGTGAACCTCGCCTGGGCCGTCGGGCGGATGCGGGCGGCGCTGCACAACCTGCCGCCGGGGGAGCGCGCCGCGGCCGCATATGCGGAAGCGGCGTCTATCGCCGACGACGACGCCGAGACCTGCCGGCGCATCGGCGCGCACGGGTTGCCGCTGCTGCGGGAGATCGCCGAGGCGAGGCCGTCGGGCGGAACCGTGAACGTGCTCACCCACTGCAACGCCGGCTGGTTGGCGACGGTGGATTGGGGCACGGCGCTCTCGCCCATCTACCAGGCGCACGACGCGGGGCTGCCGATCCACGTCTGGGTGGACGAGACCCGCCCGCGCAACCAGGGCGCCGCGCTGACCGCCTGGGAGCTGGGCCGGCACGGGGTGCCGCACACGGTCGTGGCGGACAACGCCGGCGGCCATCTCATGCAGCACGGGCGGGTGGACATCTGCATCGTCGGCACCGACCGCGTGGCGCGGAACGGCGACGTGGCGAACAAGATCGGGACCTACCTGAAGGCCTTGGCGGCGCGGGACAACGGCGTCCCCTTTTGGGTGGCCATGCCGCACTCCACCCTGGACACGGGGGCGGCCGACGGCGTTTCCGGCATCCCGATCGAGGAACGGGGCGCGGAGGAGGTGACGGACCTCACCGGCCGCACCGCCGACGGGCGGATGGAAACGGTGCGGGTGGTGCCGGAGGGCAGCCCGGCCGCCAACCCGGCCTTCGACGTGACGCCGGCGCGGCTCGTGTCCGGCCTCATCACGGAGCGCGGCCGGTGCGAGGCGAGCGAGGCGGCGCTGCTCGCGCTGTACCCGGACAAGGCCTGAGGCCCGGGCCGGGACGCGCGCGCTTCAGCGCCCCTCGAAGGCCGCGATGCCGTGCGGCACGCCGCGCCGCTCCAGCATGACCAGGCCAAGGATCATGGACAGGCCCGCGCCGCACGCGGCGTAGAAGGCGAGCATCGGCGGCAGGCGACCCGGCGACAGCGCGTCGGTCAGCAGCAGCCCGACGAGGCAGCAAACGACGAAGAGGGCGCTTCCGATCATCGTGCAGGCGAGGCGTTGCATGATGGCTGTGCTCCCGGCTTTCTTTTCCACCACCCGGACCACCCTGGCCCGGTGACACGCACTTAATCTCCCGCTGGCGGCGGGTTGAAGCCGAGCTTGGGGCGATTTCGTGGCAAATGCTTCGGGTTGTGCAACTAACCCGAGCAATGCCGGGTCCGTGGGGCGACATCGCTGTTGCCGGGCCGGTTGCGCCCTCCACCGGGATCGCTGATCGTCCGCGTCGAACCGGACCCGGAGAGAGTGCCCGCCATGAAGCGCCCCTTGCCCGCAGTTCTCTTCCTGCTCGCGGCCGGGCTCGTCGCCCAGGGGCCGCTCGCCGCCGGGGCGCGGGCGCAGGCGCCGGGGGGCGCGGCGAACCAGGCGCCGCTGCGGTGCGCGGTGGACGGCACCTTCGCCCCCCACGCCTTTCCGCGGCTGGAGGGCGGGGTGCAGGGCTTCCAGGTGGACCTGTTCCAGGAGGTCGCGAAGCGGATGGGGCGGACCATCACCATCGACTCCGCCAGCTTCTCGGGCCTGATCCCCGCCCTGAACGCCGGGCGCTACGACTTCCTGTGCGCGCCCACCACCGTGACGCCGGAGCGGGCGGCGAACCTGCTGTTCACCGAAGGCTACCTCTGGACCGAATTGCAGTTCGGCATCCGCCGCGGCTCGCCGCCGATCCGCTCGGAGGAGGACCTGCGCGGCAAGACGATCAGCGTCAACAAGGGCACGCCCTACGAGCAGTGGGTGACGCGCAACGCCGAGCGGCTGGACCTCAAGCTGCTCGCCTTCGACACGCAGCCGGACGCGGTGCAGGCGGTCATCCAGGGCCGGGCGCAGGCCAACCTCTCGGGCAACACGGTGGTGAAGTACAGCGCCAGCCGGGCGCCGC
>CADCTL010000120.1 GCA_902805625.1 uncultured Acetobacteraceae bacterium | reverse complement strand
ACCACGAAATGCGCCACGTCGTCCGCCGGAAGCCAGTCCTTCGCATCTGGCGGCAGCAGGAAGGCCTGGTCGCGGCTGAACGGTATGAACTGCGTCATGCCATGCAGATTCGCCCATTTCAGGCCGCGTGGGAATCCGACAGGCTGCTAGAGCGGTTTGCCCTTGCACGGAATCGGCTGCGGTGATTCGACGCTGACGTGGGGTGAGCGGCGAGGGTTGCATGACGGCGGCGTTGTCCGGGGATCTGCGCGGCCGGATCGTGGCCGCGGTGGAGGGCGGCAGCTCGGTGCGCCAAGCGGCGGCGCGGTTCGCGGTGAGCCCGTCCGCAGCGGTCAAGCTGATGCGGCGCGTGCGGGAGACCGGCAGCGCCGCGCCCGGCCAGGTCGGCGGCCACCGCGTCCCGGTGCTCGGGCCGCACGAGGCCTTCCTGCGGTTTCTGCTCGCGGCCAAGCCCGGCACCACGCTACGCGAGATGCAAGCCGAGTTGCGCCTACGGGGCGTCGAGGTCGCCGCGCTCTCGACCGTCCACCGCGCCCTCGTCCGCATGGGCCTGCGGCACAAAAACGTATGGCCCGCCCCGTCTGCAAGCGGCCTGTGCGACCTGGCTTGAGCGGTCTGCGCTAACGTATCCGGTCTCGGGGTTGGCACCCCGGCCAAGATGGAGAGCCGCGCGCCCTGGTCCTCATAAAAGCATCGGCGTCGGAGCGCCATTTTTAAGCCCAGGGTTCCAGAGCGCCGGTTCGACCGTCAGGCCATCTCGCTTCCACCGCCCGCAGACACTTCACGGCCGCTCGCGCGCCGGGTCAGCGCGCGCGCGGCCGAGCCCTTACGCCGCCGCGGGCTTTGCCGCGTCGAACGGCTCGCCCCGGCGCAGCACCGCCCAGGCGATCCGGGCCAGCTTGGCGGCCAGCGCCACCGTGGCCGCGTTCTTGTGGGCTCGGCCGACGAGGCCGCGCAGCCAAGCCCCCAGCGGCGTCGCGCCCTTCAAGAGCGACGGCATCGCGGACCGCGCGCCGTGGACCAGCAGCTTGCGCAGGTATTTGTTCCCCCGCTTGCTGATGCCGAGCAGCTTCGGCCTGCCGCCCGTGGTCGCCTGCCGCGGCACCAGCCCGAGCCAGGCCGCGAGGTCGCGCCCGCGCGCGAACGCCGCGCCGTCCCCGATGGCGGCCGCCAGTGCCGTCGCGTTGAGCGGGCCGATTCCGGGGACGGTGGCCAAGCGCCGGGCGGCCTCGTCCGCCTTGGCTTGCGCCGCGAACTCGTCGTCGAAGCTTCCGATGCGCCGGTCCAGGTCGGACCACTCCGCGCGCATGTCCTCCAGCAAAGCGCGGACGCGCGGGCTGAGCGCCGCCCGCCCGTCCCCTCCAGACGCCCCGTCCAGCAGCGCGGCGAGCGCTTGGCCCAGCTTGTGGCGCCCCTGGGGCGCGGTGACGCCGCGCTCCAGCAGCACGGCCCGGAGCTGGTTGAGCAGCGCCGTCCGCTCGCCCACGAGGCGGTCGCGCACGCGGTGCAGCGACTGCGTGTCGAGCTGCTCGGCGGACTTCAGCGCGACGAAGCGCATCGTCGGCCTGGTCGCGGCCTCGGCGATCGCCTCCGCGTCGCGGTCGTCGTTCTTCTGCGCCTTGACGTAGGGGCGGACGTACTCCGGCGACATCAGCCGGACCTCGTGGCCCATCCCGCGGAGCAGGCGGCCGAGGTGGTGCGCGCCGCAGCAAGCCTCCATCGCCGCCACGCACGCGGGCAGCCCCGCCGCGAGCTTGGCCACCCCGTCCCGGTGCATGCGCCGCCGCAGGACCACGCGCCCCGCGCCGTCCAGCCCCACGATGCTGCAGCTGTTCTTGCCCAGGTCGATCCCGAGAACCGCGATCTCCATCACTGCCTCCCCGTCCTCCGATTGCCCGGGCAGCCTACGCTGCCGGGTTGGAGGGGCGGGCCATCCCATAAAAGCCGCTGAGGGCCGCCGAGCAGGACCGGCCGGACGTCGCGCGCCACCGGCGGAGCTGGCGGGTGTGGCAGCGGTACATGGACCCCGCGCGCTTCGCGTTCTTGGACGAGACCGGCGCCAGCACCGACATGGTCCGCCGCCACGGCTGGGCGCCCCGGGGCGAGCGCTTGGTCGACGCGGCGCCGCACGGGCACTGGAGGACGACCACCTTCGTCGCGGGCCTGCGCCAGAGCGGCCTCGTCGCGCCCTTCGTGCTCGACGGGCCGATGACCGGGGCCGCCTTCCGCGCCTATGTGGAGCGCGTCCTCGCCCCGGCCCTGGCGCCGGGCGACGTCGTGGTGATGGACAACCTCGGCGCCCACAAGGTCGCGGGCGTCGCCGAGGCGATCGGGGCCGCGGGCGCCAGCCTGCTGTACCTGCCGCCCTACTCGCCCGACCTCAACCCCATCGAACAGGCCTTCGCCAAGCTGAAGGCGCTGCTCCGGAAGGCCGAGGCCCGCACCATGGACGCCCTGTGGGCCGCCATCGCGGACCTGCTCAGCGCCTACTCGCCCGAAGAGTGCCAGAACTACTTGGCCGACTGCGGATACGAGCCCGTGTGAAAGCAAAACGCTCTAGGAGGTGCAGCCTCCGAAGCCCCCATGGTGGGCGCGGCATCACGGGCGCGCTCAGCCTCGCCGCGCCAGGCCACCGGATGCTGAGCCGGGCTCCCGTCACCGGGGCCGCGGGCTTGGGGTGGCCACGCCGCGGCCGGAACCGCTAGCCTCGCGCCCAAGCAAGCAAGCGGGAGGGGCGTATGCATCGGATCGGCCGGCGTGCGGCGCTGCTGGGCGGCGTGGCGCCTTTGATCCCGCCGAGCGGTGGCCCGCGCCCCGCCGCGGCGCAGGACTTGTCCGGGCGGCAGATCCGGGTCGTCGTCGGCTTCGCCCCCGGCGGCGCGAACGACATCATGGCGCGGCTGATCGCGGGCAAGCTGAACGAGCGGCTCCAAGGCGTTTCCTTCACCGTGGACAACCGGCCCGGCGCCGCCACGCTGGTCGCGGCCGAGCACGTCGCCCGCGCCGCGCCGGACGGCACGACGCTGCTGTACGCCTCGCTTTCCACGCTGATCGCGCCGCTGGTCAACCGCGGCTCCACCCTCGATCCCCCGCGCGACTTCGCGGCGGTGGCCATGGCGCAGAGCTCGCCGCTGCTCCTGGTATCACGGCCGGATTTCCCGGCGCGGACGCTGGCGCAAGTGATCGCCCTGGCGAAGGAGCGGCCGGGCCGCGTCACCGTCTCGCACCCCGGCAGCGGCGGCATCAACCACCTCTCCATGGCGATGCTGACCCGCCAGACGGGGGCCGAGTTCACCCTCGTGCCCTACAACGGCAACAGCCCCTCCCTCACCGCCCTGGTGCGGGGCGACGTGGACCTGGCGAGCGACTCGCCCTTCGCCGCGCGCAGCCTGCTGGACCAGGGCGCCATCCGCGCCGTCGCCACCACGGGCGCGCAGCGCTCCCCGGTCATGCCCGACGTCCCGGCCTTCGCCGAGACGGTGCCCGGATACGAGGTGATGTTCTGGGGCGGACTGCTCGCGCCGCGCGGCACGCCCGAGCCGATCCTGGACCGGCTCAACCGCGAGGTCGATGCTGTGCTGCGCCTGCCCGACGTGGCCGAGCGGGTGCGGAGCTTCGGCGCCGAGCCGATGGGCGGCGGTCGCGCCGACTACGCGCGGTTGATCGCCGCCGACTGGGCGCGCTGGGGCGCCGTGGTGCGCGAGACGGGCGCGCGCGGCGACTGATCAGCCGGCGCGCGGTGATCGGGCGGGGATGTCCGAGCCCCGCGCGGGGAGCTCCAACGAAGGCGGAGGACAGCGCGATGAGCGACAGCCCGGTGGTCCGGTTCGAGGTCGAGGACGGGGTCGGCGTGATCACCGTGGACTACCCGCCGGTGAACGCGCTCGGCCCCGGCGTCCCGGAAGGCATCATCGCCGCCGTCGAGCGGGGGGAAGCGGACCCTGCGGTCCGGGCCATGGTGCTGATCGGCGCCGGCCGCAGCTTCATCGCCGGCGCCGACATCCGCCGGTTCGGCACGCCGCGCCCCAAGCCCGCGCGGCGCACCTACGACGTGCTCGACGCCAGCGCCAAGCCCGTCGTCGCCGCGATCCACGGTTACGCCCTGGGCGGCGGGCTGGAGAACGCGCTGGCCTGCCACTACCGCGTCGCGGTGCCGAGCGCGAAGCTGGGTCTGCCCGAGGTGCTCATCGGCATCCTGCCGGGCGGCGGCGGCACCCAGCGATTGCCGCGCTTGGTCGGGCCGAAGGCGGCGATGGAGATGATCGTCTCCGGCCGGCACGCGCCGGCGCCGGAAGCGAAGCGGCTCGGCATCCTCGACCACCTCGTCGAGGAGGGGGAGGACCTGCGCGGCGCCGCCATCGCGTACGCCAAGCGGGTCGCCGATCTGCGCCCGCTGCCGCGGGTGCGCGACCGGACCGAGCGACTCGCCGAGGCGGCGGCGGACCCGGGCATGTTCGACGCCATGCGCGCCGCCATCGCCCGCAAGGCGCGCAACCAGAAGGCGCCCTACCACTGCATAGCCTGCGTCGAGGCGGCGGTGACGCAGCCCTTCGAGGAGGGGCTGCGGACCGAGCGGCGGCTGTTCGAGGAGCTGGAGAACGCCGACGAGGCGCGCGCGCTGCGGTACGCTTTCTTCGCCGAGCGCGAGGTGGCGAAGATACCGGGGCTGCCGAAGGACCTACCGCTGCCCGAGATCCGCTCCGCCGCGGTGGTCGGAGCCGGCACCATGGGCGGCGGCATCGCCATGAGCCTCGCCGACCACGGCATCCCGGTGAAGCTGCTCGACGCCTCGCCCGAGGCGCTGGCGAAGGGCCTGGGACGCATCCGAGACAACTACGCCGTCAGCGTGAAGCGCGGCAGCTTGGCCCAGGCCGACATGGACCGCCGCCTGCCGTTGATCGAGCCCGTGGAGACCTACGAGGCGATCGCCGACTGCGACGTGGTGATTGAGGCCGCCTTCGAGCAGATGCCGATCAAGAAGGAGGTCTTCGCGCGGCTGGACGCGGCGATGAAGCCGGGGGCGCTGCTGCTCACCAACACCTCCGCCCTGGACATCGACGCCATCGCCGGAGCGACGAAGCGTCCGGAGATGGTGGCCGGCGCACACTTCTTCGCCCCCGCCAACGTGATGAAGCTGCTGGAGGTGGTGGAGGGCGCGAAGACCGCGCCCGCGACGATGGCGGCGGCCATGAAGCTCGGCCGGGCAATCGGCAAGATCAGCGCCTACGCCGGCAATAGCGACGGCTTCGTCGCCAACCGCACCCGCGTGCCCTTCAACATCGAGCAGGGCCTGATGGTCGAGGAAGGCGCGCTGCCCGAGCAGATCGACCGGGTGATGGTGGAGTTCGGCTACCCGATGGGGCCCTTCGCGGTGAACGACATGTCGGGCCTCGACGTCAGCTACCAAACGCGCAAGCGCCGCGCCGCGGCGGACCCGAACTACCGCACCCTGCCGATCACCGACCGGCTCGTAGAGATGGGCCGCAAGGGCCAGAAGACGGGCGCCGGCTGGTACCGCTACGAGAAGGGCGACCGCACCCCGCATCCGGACCCCGAGGTGCATCGGATCATCAAGGAGGTGGCCGCCGGCATGGGGATCGAGCAGCGGGGCTTCACCGACGAGGAGATCCTGCACCGGCTGCTGTTCTCCTCGGTCAACGAGGCGTGCAAGATCCTGGAAGAAGGGAAGGCGTTGCGGGCCAGCGACATCGACGTGATGTGGCTCAACGGCTTCGGCTTCCCGCGCTACCGCGGCGGCCTGATGTTCTGGGCCGACGGCATCGGCGCGCGCGAGGTGTACAACCGGGTTTCGGCTTGGCACCAGCGCTACGGGGCGAGGTGGGCGCCGTCGGCGCTCCTGCGTGAGGTGGCGGAGAGCGGCGGGCTGCTGCGCGAGGCCAAGTCGGCGAAGGCGCGGTAGCGCGCCGCCGCCTGCGGCACGGGAGGAAGAACATGCCGGCGACGCGACACGCGCTCCTGGAGCGCTCGTCGTGCTGCTGGCCGATGATGCCCCCGCGCACCGTTCCGGGCTTCACCGCCCGATAGGCCAGCCTCTTGCCCTCCGGCAAAGGCGTTGATCGGGCGGCGGGAGCCAGAGCCGGAAGTTGGAAGCCGCCCATGCCGAACACCGGCCCTGCGCCGGCGGCCTGGAGAGACCGCGCCAGGGCCTCGCCGCCCGTCGTGCGGAGGGCGGCGGAGGTGGTGGCTTCGATCACGCGCGGCGCTTCTCCTCCCATGCGGACGCGAGGCGCGCGAGAGCCGCAGGGGCGTCCATGCCCTCCCGCAAACCGAGGCGCGCAGCGGCCGTGTTCACGCGGCTCAGCACGCTGTCGGCCGCCGTGCTGCGGCCGTCGCCGATGCGGGCGCTCGCCGCGGCCACGGTGGCGGCGGCGACGCCGCGCGCGTCGAGCGCGGGCAGGCGCGTGGCGCCCGGACCGGCGGGGCCGAGCCCGGCGTCGTTGAAGAGCGCGGCGAAGACGTCCGCCTTGGCCGCCGTCTCGGGCCGGTCTCCGAGAATGTTGCCGTGGCTGCCCGTGGCGACGACGGCGCCGCGGTCCGCCTCCTCCATCAACGAAGCGCTGTCGAGGGCCTACACCGGCCCCGCGCCGAAGCCCTCCAGGGGAAAGCGACACTCGCGCGCGGGCGGCAGCCGCCGCGCGGCGGGCGGGGCGCGGTCGAGCAGGAGCGCCGTCGCCGATGACCGCGCTCCTGTGGTCGATGGCGGCGGCTGGGATCGCCAGCGCGTCGAGGTAGGCGAGGCCGGCGATGCCCGCGCCGTCCCGACCGACGCCGGCGTCGTGCAGCACCACGCCGCGCAGGCCGGCTTTGGCGCAGAGATAGGCGGCGTAGACACCGCCATGCGAGGCGCCGACACAGACGCGCCCGGCGGCGTCCGGCGCGAAGCGCGTGACGCTGTCGATCACCAGCGGGGCGTCGTCCGCCATAGCATCACTCCCCGGCCGGTCGCGCTCCGGCCGCGGCGACCATAGATGGCGGAGGGCCGTCGCCCAAGCCCGGCGCCTCGCGGCCCGGCACCGCCGCCAGCAGGCTGCGCGTGTAGTCGTGCCGGGGGCGGGCGAAGACCTCGGCCACCGGCCCGGCCTCCACCACCGCGCCGTTCCGCATCACCGCCACCTCGTCGCAGACCTGCGCCGCCACGCGCAGGTCGTGGGTGATGAACAGGGTCGAGAGGCCCAGCCGCGCCCGCAGATCGCGCAGCAGCTCCAGCACCTGCGCCTGCACCGAAACGTCCAGCGCGGACACCGGCTCGTCCGCGACCAGCACCTGCGGGCGCATGGCGAGGGCGCGCGCGATGCCGATGCGCTGGCGCTGCCCGCCGCTGAACTCGTGCGGGAAACGCGACACCGCGGCGGGGTCGAGCCCCACCAGCGCGAAGAGTTCGCGCGTCCGCGCCACGGCCTCGGCGCGCGGCACGCCCGCGGCGACCGGGCCTTGCGCCACCTGCTCGCCCGCGCGGCGGCGCGGGTTGAGGGAGGCGTAAGGGTCCTGGAAGACCATCTGCACGAGGCCGGCCGCCTCGGCCCGCTTGCGCGGCAGCGGTGCGCCGGCCACCCGGATCTCTCCGCCGTCCGCCGCCAGCAGGCCGACGACGCAACGGGCCAAGGTGGACTTCCCCGACCCGCTCTCCCCCACCACGCCCAAGGTCGTGCCGCGCCGCAGGGTGAGGGAGACGTCGTCGAGGGCGCGGGTGGCGCGGCGGCGGCGGAACAGGCCGGCGGCGCCGTAGGTCTTGGACAGGCCGCGCACCTCCAGCGCCGCCTCGCTCCCCAGCCTGCGCGCGGGCGGGGCGCGGAGCGGCGGAACGGCGGCCAGCAGCCGCCGCGTGTAGTCGTGCGCCGGGGCGGTCAGCACGCGCGACACCGGCCCTTCCTCCACAAGGACGCCGCGCTGCATCACCGCGACCCGGTCGGCGATCTCCGCCACCACGCCGAAGTCGTGGGTGATGAACAGCACCGCCGTGCCGCGCCGCCGTTGCAGGTCCCGCACCAAGGCCAGCACCTGCGCCTGGGTGGTGACGTCGAGCGCGGTGGTCGGCTCGTCGCAGATCAGCGCCTCCGGCTCGAGCGCGAGCGCCATGGCGATCATGGCGCGCTGGCGCTGCCCGCCGGAGAGTTCGTGCGGAAAGGCGCGCAGCGCGCCCTCCGGGTCCGGCAGCGCCACTTCCCGCAACGCTTCCAGGCTGCGCGCGGCGATCTCCGCCCCGGCCAAGTCCGTGTGCGTGCGCCACATCTCGGCCAGTTGCGCGCCCACCGTCATCAGCGGGTTCAGGGCCGTCATCGGCTCCTGGAACACCATCGCCACGCGCCGGCCGCGCACCCGGCGCAGGCCCTCCTCGGAAAGCGACGCGAGATCCGTGCCCGAGAGCAGGATGCGCCCCGACACGATGCGGAGGCCGGGCGCGAGCAGGCCCATGACCGCCGTCGCCATGACCGACTTGCCCGACCCGCTCTCGCCGACCACGCAGAGGATTTCGCCGGGCGCGAGCCGCAGCGAGACGTTCCGCAAGGCCAAAGGCCGGTCGGCGCCGGGCGGCAGGGCGACCGTCAGCGCCTCGATCGCCAGCGCGCCCGGGGCGGTCGCGTCAGCGGCCGGCAAGGCGCGGGTTCAGCGCGTCGTTCAGCCCCTGCCCCACCAGCGACACGCCGAGGATGGTGAGCAGGATCGCCACCCCCGGGATCGCCGACACGAACCACTCCGTCCGCAGCACGTTCCGCCCGAGGCCGATCAGGTTGCCCCAGGACGGCACGTTGGGGTCCGAGAGCTGGAGGAAGGACAGCGCGCTTTCCAGCAGGATGGACACGGCCATCACCACGCTGGCGTAGACGAGGACGGGCGGCAGCGCGTTGGGCAGGACCTCGCGCAGGATCAGGTGCGCGTCGCCCAAGCCTTGCAGGCGCGCGGCCTGCGTGAACTCGCGCGTGCGGAGGGAAAGGAACTCCGCGCGCGTCAGCCGCGCCACGGGCGGCCAGGACACGGCGCCGATGCCGACCGTGATCGTCCGCAGATCGGAGCCGAACACCGCCACGAGGAGCAGGAGCAGCAGGAAGTTGGGCAGCGTCTGGAAGGCCTCCGTCACGCGCATCAGCGCGGTGTCGGCCGCGCCGCCGTAGAAGCCGGCGAGCGCCCCCACCGCGATCCCGATGGCCACCGCGATCAGGGTGGCGGCGAAGCCGATCAGCAGCGACACCCGGGCGCCATGGAAGATCTGGGCGGCGATGTCGCGGCCGGACGGGTCCGTGCCGAGCGGGAAGCGCGGGTTGTCGCCCGGCCATTGCAGCGGCCGCCCCGCGAGGCCGAGCGGGTCGTCCGGGTAGAGGAGCGGCGCCGCTAACCCCATGGCCGCCACCGCCAGCACCAGCAGCGCCCCGAGCAGCGCGGCCGGGCTGCGGGCGTAGAGGCGCCAGGCCCTCATCGGCCCGACAGGATGCGCGGGTCGAGCCGCGCGTAGAGCAGGTCCACCACGAAGTTCACCGCGATCACCAGCAGCGCGGACACGAAGACGATGCCGAGCAGGGTGTTGAGGTCGCGCTGGACCACGCTCTCGTAGGCCAGCCGCCCGAGGCCGGGCAGCGCGAAGACGCTCTCCACCACGACGGAGCCGCCGAGCATGGTGCCGGCCTGCAAGCCGATCAGCGTGACCATCGGCAGCAAGGCGTTGCGGAGCACATGCCGCGCGACCACCCGCGTCTCGGTCAACCCCTTCGCGCGCGCCGTGCGGACGAAGTCCAGCGACAGCACCTCCAGCATGGAGGCGCGCATGATGCGGAGATAGATCGCCAGGAAGATCAGCCCCAACGTGAGCGTCGGCAGCACCAAGTGCCACGCTATGTCGAGCGCCGCCTCCCAGCCCGTGTAGCCCATGGCCACGTCGCCGAAGCCGCCCGCCGGCAGCCATTGCAGGTGGACGCTGAACACCACGATCGCCATCAGCCCGAACCAGAAGGACGGCGTGGCGTAGAACACCAGCCCGAGCGTCGAGATCAGCGTGTCGGGCCAGCGGTTCACGCGCCGCGCCGCCAGGACGCCCAACGCCATGCCGGCCGCGAAAGCGAAGGAGAGCGAGGCCGTCATCAGCAGCAGCGTCGCCGGCAGGCGCTCCAGGATCACCGTCGCCACCGGCTTGCCGTAGATGGCGGAGAAGCCCAGGTCGAGGCGCACGAGCCTCCATAGATAGTCGCCGAGCCGTGCCATCACGGGCAGGTCGAGGCCGTAGAACCGCCGCAGCTCCGCCGCCAGCGCCGCGTCGCCGCCGCCCATCTGCGCCATGAGCGCGTCCACCGTGTCGCCCGGCGCGAGCTGGAGCAGCAGGAACAGCCCGGCCAGGATCAGCAGCAGGGTCGGGATCGAGGCGCCAAGGCGGCGCAGCGCCAGCAGGAGGACGCGCAAGGCGCTCTCCTCAGGCCGGCGCCAGCCAGGTGTCGTGCCAGGACGACGAGGCCCAGCGCGGGTTGTTGCCGGCGTTGCGGACGCGGCGGTTGAACACGGACACGAAGATCTGCTCGATCGGCATCCAGGGCGCCAGCTCCTCCTGCGCCCGACGGACGAAGTCGGCGTAGAGCGCCTTGCGCTTCGCCGGGTCCACCTCCGTCGCGGCGTCGTCGATGATCCGGTCGATGGTCTCGTCCGCCCACCCCCACTGGTTGGTCCAGGGCGCGCCGCGCGGGCTGCCGGAGCGGTACCACACCGTGGTGCTCACCGCCGGGTCGCTGCGGTACTGGTGCCAGCCGGTGGCGAGGTCGAAGGCGTGGTCGTTGTACACGGTGCGGAGGAACCCCGCCGCGTCCAGCCGCACGATCTCCACGCGGATGCCGACCTCCGCCAGCGATTGCTGGATGAAGGTGGAGAAGAGGCTGATGTCCTCGCCCCAGGGCGCGGGGTGCAGCCGCACGGAGAAGCGGGTGCCGCCGGCGCCGCGCGGGTGCCCGGCCTCGTCCAGCAGGCGGTTCGCCAGCGCGCGGTCGAAGCCGTACTGCGGCGTCCCTTCGGGGTAGTAGTCCGCCGCGACGGACGGGATCGGGCCGGTGCCCGCCTTGGCGAAGGGGCCGAGGAAGTTCTCGATGAAGAACGGGATGTTCAAGGCGTGCGCCACCGCCCGGCGCACGCGGAGGTCGGCCAGCTCCGGGCGGCGGAAGTTGAACTCCAGCGTGTTGGTTCGCGCGTTGCCCTCGTTGCCGCGCGTGGTCGCCTCGAAGCGGCGGTCGCGGCCCAGGCGCTGCATGTCGGCGATGGTCAGCGAGGAATAGGGGCTGAACAGGATCTGCCCCGCCTCCATCTGCGCCGCCGCCGCCGCCCGGTCCGTCACCACGCGCCACACCACCCGGTCCAGGTAGGGCATGTTCGGGCGCCAGTAGTTCGCGTTCCGCTCGGCGATGATGTGCTGCCCGCGCTCGTACTGCACGAAGCGGAACGGCCCGGTGCCGACGGGCGCGGTGTTGGCCGGGTTCTGGCGGATGTCGCCCGTCTCGTACACGTGCTTGGGCGAGACGTAGCCGAGGTCCGTCAGCCCCCGCAGCAGCAGGCCGAGCGGCATCGGGCGCTCGTAGCGGAACACCGCCGTGTGCGGGTCGGGCGTGTCCACCGCTGTCAGGAATTGCTGCAAGGCCGTGCCGTAGTTGAGGATCTTCTTCCACATCTCCATGGCGGTGAACTGCACGTCCGCCGATGTGAACGGCTTGCCGTCGTGCCACGTCACGCCCCGGCGCAGGCGGAAGGTGATGGCCTTGCCGTCCGGCGTGCTCTCCCATGACTCGGCGAGGCAAGGCGTAGGGTTGCCGTCGGCGCCCAGGTCCAGCATCGGCTCCTGGATCTTCCCGCCGACGATGTAGACGCCGGTGGAGGCCTGGAGCGACGGGTTGAGGATGCGCTGCTCCGTCGCGAAATGGACGGTCAGCACGCCGCCGCGCCGCGGCGTTTCCTGCGCGGAGGCGGCGAAGGGCGCCGCGGCCAGGGCACCGCCCGCGATCAGGAGCGTTTCGCGCCGGGTGGGTCCGCTCATGTTCGGGCTCTCCTGCGGAGTGTCAGTCGGCGACGAAGACCAGGGCGCACCCCGCGGCGACGGCCGGCGGCCGCGTCAACGCGGTCCGCAGCACCAGCCCGGCACCGCCGTGCTCGGGCAACTCGCTGGCGTCCAGCCCCGGATACGCGGCGGCTATGGCCTCGCGCGGCGCGAAGGCGATGGCGGCGCGGCGCGGGCCGGTGGGCACCAGCCGGAACGCGCCCTCCTCCAGCACCTCGCCGTCGAGCAGGCGCGCGAGGTGCGCCGCCGCCGCTTCGGGTTCCGCATCGGCCACCAGGACGCGGCGGATGGCGACCACGCCGTTGCCCTGCCGCTGCAACTCGGGGATCCACACCGCCTCGCGCGTGTGGTGCTGGCAGGCGAAGATGCGGATGCCGCCCGGCGCTTCCTCCTGCGGCCACTGGAACACGGAGAAGCGCGCCTCCGTCTCGCCGCCGCCCGGCACGGGCACGGGGCGGCCGAAGTCCAACGGCCCCACGCCCTCGAGTCCGCGCTCGCGCAGGGCCGCCACGCCGGCCGCCGCGTCGCGCGTCGTGAAGGCGCAGCGCTCCAGGCCTTCGCGCTCTTCCAGGAAGCGGCGCATCGGCTCGTTGTGCGGCTGCGGTTCCACCACGCCGAGCAGCTCGACGTAGTCCTCGCCGAACATGATGGTGTGGTTGCCGCTGCCCATGTGCGGGCTGTGCAGGCCGCGCGGCGAAACCTTGAAGCCGAGCCGCCCCCACTGCTCGGCGGCGCCCTGGAGATCGCGCACGGCGATCACGACATGGTCGAGCCCGTCGATGGTCGGCAGCATTCCCGTCTCCTTCGCTCCGACCCTAGGCGCGGGCCATGTTGCGGCGCAAGATAGCGCGGAGGAGCAGCCCATGCCCGAAACAGAGGTCGTCTGGCCGCCCAGCCTCTGGGCCGCCGTGACGCCGCCCGGCCCCGACCTGCCGTCGCTGCGCGGCGAAGAGGTCGCGGACGTGGCCGTGGTGGGCGCCGGCTTCACCGGCCTCTCGACCGCGCTGCACCTTCGCCGGGCCGGCGTGGACGCGGCGGTGGTGGAGGCGGCCGAGCCGGGCTGGGGCGCCTCCGGCCGCAACAACGGCCAGGTCATCCCCACCCTGTCGCGTCCCGATCCGGAGGACATCGTCCGCCGCCACGGCGCCGCGGGCGAACGCCTCGTCCACCTGCTGCGGGACTCCGCCTCCATCCTGTTCGACCTCGTGCGCGAAGAGGGCATCGAAGCGGAAGCGGAGCAGAACGGCTGGATCCAACCGGTCCACAGCCCCGGCCGCATGAAGATCGCCGAGCGGCGCGTCCGGCAGTGGTCTGCGGTCGGCGCCGACGTGGAATTGCTGGACCACGCCGCGACGCGCGAGCTGCTGGGCAGCGACGCTTGGCACGGCGGCTGGCTCAACCGCACCGGCGGCCACATCAACCCGCTGGCGCTGGCCCGCGGCCTGACGCGGTCGGTGCTGCGCGCGGGCGGGCGCGTCTTCGCCCGCAGCCCGGTCACGGCGCTGGAGCGCGAGGGCGACCGCTGGGTGTTGCGGACGGAGAACGGCAAGCTGAGCGCACGCGCCCTGGTCCTGGCGACCAACGCCTACAGCCTGGAATTCACCAAAGAAGTCCGCCCCGACATCGCCCGGCAGGTCGTTCCAGTGCTGTCCTGGCAGATGGCGACCGAGCCGGTGACGGACAACCTGCGCGGCACCATTATCCCCGGCCGCCAAGCCATGAGCGACACCCACGGCGAGCTGTGGTTCGCGCGCTACGACGCCCGCAACCGCTTGGTCACGGGCGGCGCGCTGGCCGCGCCGTTCAACCGCGCCGGCCGGCTCAAGCCCTATGTCGCGGACCGCTTGCGGGGCATCTGGCCGCAGCTCGGCGAGATGCGGTTCACCCACGTCTGGAACGGCTACGTCGGCATGACGCGCGACTTCCTGCCGCGCATCCACCGCGTCGGCCCCGACGCCTTCGCTTGGGCCGGCTGCAACGGGCGCGCGGTGGCGCTGTCGGTCGCGCTCGGGCGGGAGTTGGCGGCGGCGGCGCGCGGCGTGGACCCGGAAACGCTCGCCCTGCCCTTCAGCGACCCGCGGCCGGTGCCCTTCCACGGGCTGGCGAGGCGCTTGGCGCCGCCCTTGGCGCTGCTCGCCTACCGCCGCCGGGACGCGCGGGAGTTGGCGTGACACCGCTCCGGACACCCGCCTGCCGAGCCGAACACTGCCCGAACCGCAACCGCTCGCATCGAGGAAACGAACCGCGTTATACTCGCCCCGCCACCGCCCGAACCGCGGCTTTTGTCCAGAAGCAACCGGCGCGGAAAGTAAGATGCCAAGATAGTAAGGAAGTAAGGCAGGCGGAAAGTAAGGCGGCCGACCGAGCGCCCCGTCGGCCCAGGCCCTAACTCCCCTCCCCGCGCCGCCGCAGCGCCGCGATCAGCGTGTTCTCCAACAGGCAAGCGATGGTCATCGGCCCGACGCCGCCCGGCACCGGGGTGATGGCGCCGGCGTGCCCCACGGCCTCCGCGAAGGCCACGTCGCCGACCAGCCGCCCGTCCGGCGAGCGGTTGATGCCGACGTCGATCACCGCCGCGCCGGGGGCGATCCAGTCGCCGCGCACCATCTCCGGCCGGCCCACCGCGGCGATCAGCACGTCGGCCCGCCGGCACTCGGCCCGGAGGTCCCGCGTGCGGGAATGCGCCACGGTCACGGTGCAATCCGCGTCGAGCAGCAGTTGCAGCATCGGCCGCCCGACGATTTGGCTCCGGCCGAGCACCACCGCCCGCGCGCCGGGTAGTGCCACGCCCGCCTCCCGCAGCAGGTGCATGACCCCCTTCGGCGTGCAGGGCACCAAGGAGCGTTGACGGGTGGAGAGCAGCCCGGCGTTGACGGGGTGGAAGCCGTCCACGTCCTTGTCCGGGCGGACGGCGTCCACCACCGCCTCCTGCCGAATATGCGGCGGGAGGGGGAGTTGCACGAGGATGCCGTCCACCGCCGGGTCTTCGTTCAGTTCCCCGACCAAGTCCAGCAGCGCGGCCTCCGCCGTGTCTGCCGGCAGACGCAGGGTGGCGCTGTCGAAGCCGGCCGCGAGCGCGGCGCGGTCCTTGTTGCGGACGTAAACGCCGCTCGCCGGGTCGTCTCCGACGCGTACCACCCGCAGCCCCGGCCGGAAGGGCAGCGCGGCGACCCGGGCGGCGACGCGGCCGCGCAGCCGCCCGGCCACGGCCTTGCCGTCTATGACGCGGGCGGCCACCGGGCGCTCAGAAATACAGGCCGGACAGGATCATGTACCGCTGCAACGCGTTGACCACGAGGACCGCCGCCGTGATGAGCAGGAGCACGATCAACGGCGAAAGGTCCACCGCGCCCAGGTTCGGCAGGAAATTACGCACCCTGCGGAACAGCGGCTCGGTCACGCGGTACAGGAAGTCGGCGACCGTCCAGACCACCCGGTTCCGCGTGTCGAGCACGTTGAAGGCGATCAGGGTCTGGACGATGGCGGCGAGCAGCACCGCCCACCACAGCAGGTCCAGCAACGCCCTGATCAGGAAGAACACCGCATCCAGCAACATAGAGCGCCCCGCGCGAAAGCGGCGGCACCCTATAGAGGGGGGCAGGGCGGGACAAGCAGGGCGGCCGCCTTGACTCCGGAGCGCCCCGGATGCAGTAAACGCCGCTGCGGAGCGGGGCTGTAGCTCAGTTGGGAGAGCGCGTCGTTCGCAATGACGAGGTCAGGGGTTCGATTCCCCTCAGCTCCACCATCCCGCACCAGCAATCGTTTTTTCGATAAGCCAACGCGTCGGCGGCTGGCCGTTTGCCTTTCCCGGTCCGTGGCGCCTCGACCGTGACGTTGGCGGCCATCCTATTGCTGCGGCGCACCCCGGTGCCACCGGGCCGACCACCCCGGTCCTGCGCCAACCCTGCCCTCGGCTCCGGGGGCTCCCGCACCGCGGACCTGCCGCGCCGGACGGGGAAGGCCCTGTAGACCGGGCGGGTTCGCAAGCGTACCCTCCGCATCAACCAAAATCGAAGCAACGGAGGGAGGAAACCATGAACCTTCAACGCCGCCGCGTCGCCCAGGCCGGAGCGGCAGCGGCGCTCCTCGGCGTTGCCGCGTCCGCAAGCCGGCCGGCGCACGCCCAATCCGCCGATCAAAAGGCGGTCGCCGAAGCGGTCGAAGCGCTGACCAAGGCCATGATCGACGTCGATCGCGCGAAGCTGGAAGCTCTGTCCGCCGACCAACTGAGCTACGGCCACTCGGCGGGGCGGATCGAGAACAAGAAGGAGTTCGTGGACTACCTCGTGTCGCGGGCCAGCGCCTTCCGGCGCATCGACCTGAGCGACCAGACGATCTCGCTCGTGGACAACGAAGCCATCGTGCGGCACCTGATGACCGGCGAGACCATCAGCCCCGCCGGCCAAGTCACCCCGGTCAGGATCGGGGTGCTGCAGGTCTGGCAGAAGCAAGGCAGCGACTGGCGCCTGCTCGCCCGGCAGGCATACCGCCTCTGAAAGCCCGCCCGGCGTGCCAGCTTCTTCGAGGCCGGCACGCCGGGCGGAGCGCCTCGGACGCGCTGGCCGAGCGCGGGCCCGACTAGGGTCCAGCCTCATAACCGGTAACTGACGGCGGCGGCGATGTGGGCGGCGGCGAGGTGGTTCTGCGCGAGCCTGTCGCGGCGGGTTGCGGTGCGCCGGGAGTCCTCCAGCCCGCC
>CADCTL010000119.1 GCA_902805625.1 uncultured Acetobacteraceae bacterium | reverse complement strand
TTGGCGGGCCATGCTGCGCCCCTTCCTCCCCCGCCTCTGCGCCCCGCACGGCCCGCCGGTCGGCTGCGGCCCGCGCCGCTGGCGCCTGACCCCGAGCGGCGTCGTGCTGGACGGTGACACCGCGCCGCCACGCTCGCCCGGCCCGCCGCGCACCGCGTCCCTCGCCTGGGACCGCTTCCGCGTGCCGATGCAAGCCGCCGCGGCGCGCTACGGCGTGCCGGTGGAGCTGCTGCTCGCCACCGCTTGCACCGAAAGCGGCGGCCGCGCCGACGCCGTGCGGGAAGAGCCGGGCTACGCGGGCGACGAGGCCACGCCGCAGCGCGTCTCGCCCGGCCTCATGCAGACCTTGATCGGCACCGCGCGGGAAGCGCTCGGCGACCCTTCGCTCGACCGCGCCCGCCTGCTCGACCCCGCCGTGTCCCTCCTGGCCGGGGCCGCGGTGATCCGCCGCCAGGCGGTCTCCGGCCGCCGCCCGACCGGATTCGACCCGCCGCTGGTCTGCATCGCCTACAACGCCGGGAGCCTGCGCGAGAGCGCCGCCGCCGACTGCCCTTGGGGCCTCGTGCAAACGCGGCGCAGCGCCCGCCACTGGCACGCCGACGGCTTCGTGGCCTTCCTCAACGACGGCTTCGCCGTGCTGGCCGACGACCCGCCGGACGCGGAAACGCCTTCCTTCGCCGCCCTTTTGTCCGGAACCGCGTGACCGGAGCAGCAGGCTTGCCCCCTCCCCGCCCCGGTGCGAAGGTCCGCGCCCATTGAACGGACGCCCGCGCGCACGCCGCCGCGCCGCGGGCGAGGGAGCGGCGAGGACAGCGTATGGCCAAGATCAAGGTGAAGACCCCGGTCGTCGAACTCGACGGGGACGAGATGACCCGCATCATCTGGGGGTTCATCAAGGAAAAGCTGATCCTGCCCTACCTCGACGTGGACCTGAAGTACTACGACCTCGGCATCGAGTACCGCGACCAGACGGACGACCAGGTGACGGTGGACTCCGCCAACGCCATCAAGCAGTACGGCGTCGGCGTGAAGTGCGCGACCATCACCCCGGACGAGGCGCGGGTGCAGGAATTCGGGCTGAAGCGGATGTGGCGCAGCCCCAATGGCACCATCCGCAACATCCTGGACGGCACCATCTTCCGCGAGCCCATCATCTGCCGCAACGTGCCGCGGCTGGTGCCGCATTGGTCGAAGCCGATCGTGGTCGGCCGCCACGCCTACGGCGACATCTACCGCGCGGTGGAAACCAAGATCGCCGGCCCCGGCAAGCTGACGCTCCAGTTCCAACCCGCCGGCGGTGGCCAGGCGGAGGTGCTGGAGGTGTTCAACTTCCGGGGCGCGGGCGTGGCGATGGGGATGCACAACACCCGCGCCTCCATCGAGGGCTTCGCGCGCGCCTGCTTCAACTACGGCCTGGCGCGCAACTACCCCGTGTACCTCTCCACCAAGAACACGATCCTCAAGGCCTACGACGGCATGTTCAAGGACGTGTTCCAGCACACCTACGACGAGGACTTCAAAGCCGAGTACGAGAAGCGCGGGCTGGGCTACGAGCACCGCCTGATCGACGACATGGTGGCCGCTTCGCTGAAGTGGGAAGGCGGCTACGTCTGGGCCTGCAAGAACTACGACGGCGACGTGCAGTCCGACATCGTGGCGCAGGGCTTCGGCTCGCTCGGCCTGATGACCTCCGTGCTGCTCTCGCCGGACGGCAACACGGTGGAGTCGGAGGCGGCGCACGGCACCGTCACGCGCCACTACCGCGAGCACCAGAAGGGCCGCGAAACCAGCACCAACCCCATCGCCTCCATCTTCGCCTGGACGCGCGGGCTGGCCTACCGCGGCCGCTTCGATGGCACGCCCGACGTCACCGCCTTCGCCGAAACCCTGGAGCGGGTCTGCATCGAAACGGTGGAAAGCGGCGACATGACCAAGGACCTCGCCGGCCTGATCAGCAAGGACCAGCCCTGGCTCAACACCCAGGCCTTCCTGGCGAAGATCGACGAGAACCTGCAAAAGGCGATGGGCTGAGGCGGGCCGGGCAGGCAGGGAAAAGGAGGCGGAGATGGTCTTGGTGAGCGTGCTCTACCCCAACCAGCCCGGGTCCCGCTTCGACGAGCGCTACTACCTCGACAAGCACATCCCGCTGGTCCGGCAACGCTGGGAGCCGATGGGCCTGACCGACCTCCGCCTGCTGCGCGGGACGGCCACGCCGGACGGCGGCGCGGCGCCCTACCGGGTGGTGGCGCTGCTCACCTTCGCGTCGGCGGACGCGCTGCAAAAGGCCGCGGCGGCGCACGGCCCCGAGATCTTCGGCGACATCCCGAATTTCACCGACGCCCAACCCGTCGCGCAGGTGAACGAAACGCTGGGGTGAGCGTCGGGCGGGCCTCACGCCCGCCCGTAGGTGTCCTCGATCCGCACGATGTCGTCCTCGCCGAGGTAGGCCCCGGCCTGCACCTCGATCAGGTTGAGCGTGATCATCCCCGGATTCTCCAGCCGGTGGACACAGCCGAGCGGCAGATAGACGCTTTCGTTCTCCCGCAGCAGGATGCGCTCGTCGTCGCGCTCAACGATGGCGGTGCCGTTCACCACCACCCAATGCTCGGCGCGGTGGAAGTGCTTCTGCAAGGAGAGCTTCTGCCGCGGAAGAACCTGGATCTTTTTCACTTGGAAGCGCTCGCCCTGGATCAGCCCCTCGTAGTGGCCCCAGGGGCGGTACACGCGCCGGTGGCCCTTGGCCTCCGGGCGGCCCGCGTCGCGCATCCGCTCCACCAGCGCCTTCACGTCCTGCGCCCGGTCGCGCGGCACCACCAGCACGGCGTCGTCCGTGGTCACGACGACCGTGTCTTTCAGGCCGATCGCGGCGGTGAGGATGCCTTCCGAGCGCACGTAGCACCCTCGGCAGTCCAGCAGCTCCGCCGGGCCCGTCGTGGCGTTGCCCGCGCCGTCGCGCTCCGCCGCTTCCCACAGCGCCGCCCAGGAGCCGATGTCGGCCCAGCCGATGGAGGTCGGCACCACGGCGGCGCGCTCGGTCTTCTCCATCACGGCGTAGTCGATGGAGATGGCCGGCGCCGCCGCGAACTCCGCTTCGCCCAGGCGCACGAAGTCGAGGTCGCGCTGCGCGGCGGCCATCGCCCGTTCCACCGTTTCCACCACCGCCGGCGCGAACCGCGCCAACTCGTCCAGGAGGGTCGCGGCGGTGGCGACGAACATGCCGCTGTTCCAGAGGTGCCGCCCGCCCGCCACCAGCGTCTCCGCCGTGGCCGCGTCCGGCTTCTCGATGAAGCGGGCCACGGCGTGGACCCGCGGCAGGCCGGGCAGCTCCCCGCCCCGCTCGATGTAGCCGTACCCCGTTTCCGCCTTGGTCGGCCGCATCCCAAAGGTCACGATCCGCCCGGCCCGCGCCGCCGCCACGGCGCTCTCCAGCGCCGCGTGCAGCACCGGCACGTCGGCGATGGCGTGGTCCGCCGCCATCAGCCACAGCACCGCGTCCGGGTCGGTCTGGCGCAGCAGCAGGGCGGCGGCGGCGACGGCCGGGGCGCTGTTCCGGGCGGCCGGCTCCAGCAGAATGCGGGCGTCAGCGATCTTCGCCTCGCGCAACTGCTCGGCCACCAGGAAGCGGTGCGCCTCGTTGCAGACCACCACGGGTGGCGCGAAGCCCGGGCCGACGGCGCGGGAGGCGGTTTCCTGGAGCATGGTGCGGGCGCCGCCGACCAGCGGCCAGAACTGCTTCGGGTAGCCCTCCCGCGACAGCGGCCAGAGCCGGCTGCCGGAACCGCCGGACAGGATCACGGGTACGACCGTCACGCGCATTCCCCTCTTTGGCGATCCCGCATTACACCAAAGCCCCGCCGCCGGGAACCGCAACCGCCACGGACGACGCGCACGCTACGCCGATGCGGCGGCCGCCCTCCGCCCGCCCGGCCGCCGCTGCAACCGCGCCAGGTCAGCCAGGCGGCGGTCGAGGAAGGCCATGGCGTCCCCCGTGTCCGGGTCGTCGTCGCGCAGCCAGTAGGCCAAGGTCGCGGCGTAGATGGCGCCCAAGGACGCGCGTCGTGTGTACCAAGAGAAGTCGGCCGAGCTGTCGCCGGCCGCGTACCACATGGCGCTCGCGGTGCGGGCCGCGGTTTGCAGCGCCGGCCCGGCGTTCCACGGCAGGGCCAGCAGGCTCAAGGCCCGGCGCAGCGCCCGCTTGTGCGGCGCGGCGGCGAGGAGGCGCAGTTCCACCACGCGCCGGATGCGATCCGGCGTCCGCAGCGAAGCCAAGCCCTCGGCCGCGGCGGCCGCTTCCATGTCCCGGTCGGCGAGGTCGGCCCAAGCGACCACGGCGGAAACCGGCCCGCCCGGGAAATGGCTCTCGGCCAGCGCCGGATCCTCGCCGGCGGCGGCCAAGCCGGCGCGGATCGTGGCCCAAGTCCAGCCCTCCTCCGCAGCGACCGGCGGCATCGCCCGCACCGCCCGGTCCCGCGCCTCGCTCCGCTCGATCATCGCTGCCCATCCCCGGCGGCGGCGGCGCGGGAGAGTTCCTCCGTGAAGCCGAACAAGGCGAAATCATCCATCCGCATGGTGTAGAGCACGCCGTCCAGGTGGTCTGTCTCGTGCTGGACCACGCGGGCGGCCATGCCCTCGGCCTCGCCCTCAACCGGGTTGCCCTCGGCGTCCAGGCCGCGGAACCGGACCCGGCGCGGCCGGGTCACGCAGCCGCGGAGGCCGGGGATGGAAAGGCAGCCTTCCCAGGCGGACTCCATCTCCTCCCCGGCGGGTTCGACCTCGGGGTTGACGAGCGCCGAGACGGCGTTGCCGTCGCCGCGCCACACGAAGAGGCGGAGCGGGACATGCACCTGCGGCGCCGCCAGCCCAAGGCCCTGGGCGTCGCGCATGGTGTCGGCCATGTCGGCGATCAAACGGCGGATCTCGGGCGCCGTCGGATCTGGGACGGGCTCGGCTTCGCGCAGCAGGACAGGGTGCCCCATGCGCGCGATCTTCAGGATGGCCATGGAAGCCTCCGGACGGAGAAACGGGACAGCCCTCAAGTGGGCAGGGGGTGCCCGAACGGCGAGGGCTTCCGGCAACCGTCGAGGCCGTGCTATCGTCCTCGCTCTCCGTGCCAGGGGGACGGCGTGCGGGGCTTCCGGGCCCCGCGGCGACGCTCCCCTGCACGGCTATTCGCGTCCACCCAACAGCGACAGGAGGCTGTCCCGCGTGCAAGTCGTCGTCCGTGACAACAACATCGACCAGGCGCTGAAGGCGCTCAAGAAGAAGCTCCAGCGGGAGGGCGTCTTCCGCGAGATGAAGCTTCGCCGCCACTATGAGAAGCCGTCCGAGCGCCGCGCCCGCGAGGCCGCCGAGGCCGTCCGCCGCGCCCGCAAGGTCGAGCGCAAGCGCCTGGAGCGCGAGGGTTTCTGAGCCCGGCCGGCGGCCCGTTCCGCCCGGCGACAAGCAGACAACCGCAGGCAACCGCGGCGCGGGGCAGCCCCCCGCGGGCCGCGATTTCGCTTTTGGGGGCCGGGTGCCTCCTTTTGGCCTTGGCGAGCCCCGCGCCCGCCGCCGCGGCGGACGACCCTTTGGCGTCGTTCATGGCGCAATCCGTTTGCCTGGACGCGCGGGACGCGCCCCACCCCGGCCGCCTGCCCTTTGAGCCGGGCTGCGAGCGCAGCCGCCCCCTCTCCGTGGGCGACCCGCTGCCCTACCGCAAGCACGACTGGCCCGGCGCGTCCCACGCGGCCGTTCTGCCGCGCGGCTACCAGGCGAGCGACTCCCTGCGCGGGACCCTGCTGGGCCGCCCGGCCATCCTGCAAACCTTCGATTTCGGGCACGACGCCCGCGCCTTCACCCGCTTCGACGCGGGGGACGGCGGCCAAGCCGTGCTGCTGCGGGACGGCGCCGCGGCGTCGCCGCTGACGCAGGACGGCGGCGGCGGGGTGCAGTGGTTCCAGTCCCCCGATTGCCGCGGCGCCCCCGGCCCCGCCCCGGGTTGGCTATTCGCCGCCCTGCCCTTGAGCGAGAGCTGGCAGGAGCGCGTGGTGCGTCTCAACAAGGCCCGCAGCCCCGATGAATGCCCGCTCGCCTTCGTGCCCAGCCTCACCCGCTGGCGCACCGCCCGCGTCGAACTCCCTTGGCGGGAAGCGGCCACCGGCGCCGTCGCGGCCGCGCCGGTGGAGGTGCTGGTGTCCGAGCACTTCGGCGGCGCGAGCGTCGATACGGCCGACCACCTGGAGCGCTTCTGGTTCGGCCGCGGCCTCGGCTTGGCGCGCTGGGAACGCTGGGAGCACACCGCCCGCAGCCGCCTCCGCGACCGGGATCGGATGGCCCGCATCATCGCCGAGTCCCGCCGCTGCCCGCCCATCGCTTTCGGCGACCCGCCGGCGGAGGGCTGGCGGTTGGTGGACTGCCGCACCTGGACGAACATGGTCCGCGCCGGGCCGGACGCGCCGCTGGCGGCCCTGCCCTGGCCGGCGCCCGAGTTGCGCTGAGCCGGGCCGCGCCGCGGAAGAGGGAGACGACAGCGCATGGCCAGACTGCCCTACCTCGACAAGGCCGACCTCCCGCCGGAGCACGCCGACCTCCTCGCCCGCGGCATCAACCTGCACCGGGTGCTGGCGCACAACCCCGGCGCGGCGCGGGCCTTCTCCGGCCTCGGCCAGTACATCCGCCACCGCACCGCGCTCGACCCGCGGTTGCGCGAGTTGGCGATCTTGCAGGTCGGATGGCTGGCGCGTTCGGCCTACGAGTGGTCGCACCACATCAAGATCGGCCACGACTTCGGCGTGTCCGACGCGGACATCGAAGCGCTGGTCGCCGACACGCGCGGCGAGGCGACGGCGCTCGACGGGACCACGCGCCTGGTGCTGCTCGCCGCGCGCGAGATCCACGACGGGCCGGGCGTGTCCGAGGCGACCTTCGCCGCGCTGCGCGGGGCGCTCGGCCCCGCCGAAATCGTGGACCTGGTGACGACCGCGAGCTTCTACTGCGCCGTGGTGCGGCTGCTCGCTTCCTTGGAGGTGGACGTGGAGGAGAGCTACATGCCCTACCTGCAAAGGCATCCGCTGCCCGCCTGACGCCGCCGGCGCGCATGGCCAGCCGCACGGTTTCGTGGGAGAACCACGGTTGAACGAACCGCAGGAGGGCACGACACCGCCATGAGCGCCACCGAAACACCAGCGCGCCCGCGCGGCCGTCAGTTCTTCGCCAACCCCGGCCCCACCAACATCCCGGACTCGGTGCTCCGGGCGGTGGCGCACCCGACGGTGGACTTCCAAGACGCCGCGTTCTTGGAGCTGTACGATGCCTGCTTCGAGGGCCTGAAGCGGGTGCTCAAGACGCGCCAGCACCTCTTCATGTACACCGGCTCCGGCCACGCCGCCTGGGAAGCGAGCCTCGTCAACCTGTTCTCGCCCGGCGACGCTCTGCTGATCCCGGAGACCGGGCATTTCTCGGTGTCCTGGGCGAACATGGCGCGCGACCTCGGGCTGGAGGTGCGCGAGGTCGGTGCCGACTGGCGCCAGGGCTTGGACATGGCGGCGTTGCGGGCCGCGCTGGCCGCCGACAAGGGCCACGCGATCAAGGCGGTCTGCGCCGTCCACAACGAGACCTCCACCGGCATGATGCTGCCGCTCGCCGAGGTGCGCGCCGCGCTGGATGCCACTGGCCACCCGGCGCTGCTGCTGGCGGACACCATTTCTTCGCTCGGCTCCATCGATTTCCGCATGGACGAGTGGGGCGTGGACGCGGCGGTGGGCGGGAGCCAGAAGGGGCTGATGCTGCCGACGGGCATGAGCTTCACCGGCGCCTCCGAAAAGGCGATGGCGGCGCACGCGGACGCGCGGCTGCCCAAGCACTACTTCAACTGGACGGGGATGCTGGCGCGCCGGCAGCGCTCCTTCATCGGCACCGTGCCGACGAGCTTGTTCTACGGCCTGCGCGAATCCCTCCGCCTGATCGAAGAGGAGGAAGGGCTGGAGCAGGTGCTCCGCCGCCACGCGCGGTTGGGCGAGGCGGTGCGGCGCTGCGTGCGGCACTGGTCCGGCAACAACGGGCCGCAACTCTTCTGCACCAATCCCGGCCGCTTCTCGGATTCCGTGACGGCGGTGCTGATGCCCGAGGGCCACGATTCGGAGGCGGTGCGGCGCACGGCGTTGACGCGCTTCAACGTCTCGCTCGGCGCCGGCCTGAACAAGCTCGCCGGCAGGGTGTTCCGCATCGGCCACTTGGGCGACCTGAACGAGCCGATGGTCCTCGGCACCCTCGCCGCGGTGGAGATGTCGCTCAAGCTGAACGGCGTGCCGCACGCGCCGGGCGGCGTGGACGCGGCGATGGCCTTCCTAGCCGAGGAAACCGCCGCCTGAGCCGCCTGCCTCACGCCCGGAAGTCGCGCAGCACCTCCGGCTTGAACGCCAGCCCGTGGCCGGGCCGCTCGGGCGCGGTGATCATGCCATCCACAACCGGCACCGGGTCCACCCAGAGGTCGTCGAGCAGCCCCATCTGCTCGATCCAGAGCCCGTTCGGGATGGAGGCCAGGAGCTGCACGTTCAGCTCCGGGAAGAGGTGCGGCGCGATCGTCACGCCCCAAGTGTCGGCGACGGCGGCGAGCTTGCGCAGCTCTGTCAGCCCGCCGCGCATGGGGTCGGGCTGGAGGATCGGCAGGCGCGGGTTCTCCAGGAAGGGCTTGAGGTCGGCGCGGCCCCAATGCGTCTCGCCGCCGACCACGCGGAGGTCCAGCGCCTCGGCGCAGCGCAGGTAGCCGGCGTAGTCGTCCGGCAGCACCGGCTCCTCCAGCCAGTAGACGTCGTGCTCTTCGAACTTGCGGCCCATCAGGATCGCCGTGTCGGCGCTCCAGCCCATGTTGACGTCGATCATGATCTCGACGTCCGGCCCGACCGCCTCGCGCATCCGGCGCACGTTGTCGAGGTCGGTCCGCAGGTCACCGACGTGCGCGACCTGCATCTTGATCGCCTTGTAGCCTTGCTCGACGTACCGCCGCGCCTTCGCGATCATCCCGTCGCCGCCCGCGCCGCGGAAGCAGCCGCTGCCGTAGGCGGGGATGGCGGGGCGGTAATGCCCCCAGAGCCGGTGCAGCGGCAGTTCCGCCCGCTTGCCGACCGCGTCCCAGAGCGCGATGTCGAGCGCGGAAATGGCCATCATCGCGATGCCGCCGCGCCCGGCGGTGATCGTCGCGCGCCAGAGGTCGTGCCAGATCGCCTCGACGGCGGTGGCGTCGCGCCCCACCACCCGCGGCGCCATCGCCTCCTCCACGCAGGCGCCGACTGTCCGCAGCAGCGGCAGGTTCAGGAGGTGCAGGTAGCCCATTCCGGTGATGCCGGATTGCGTCTCCACCTCCACCACCACGAGGTCGCGCGTGGCGCCGAGCGGGTGGTGCGCCAGCCAGGGGTCGTCCGGCCAGGGCAGGCGCAGCAAGGACGTGCGGACCTCGCGGATGGTCATGTCGGCGGTCATGCGGCTTCCTCCTGTCGCTTGTTCAAAGATCGCGCCACCAGCGGCGTGTGAGGGCCAACGCCAGCAGCCCTTCGGCCGCGGAGACCACGCAGGCCGCGCGCGGGCCGATGGCCTCCGCGAGCAGCCCGATGTGGACGAAGCCGATCGGCCCCAGGCCGATGCAGACCGAGAGGATCCCGAGCACGCGGCTTCGCAGCTCCGGAGGCGAGGCGGTGTACACCAAGGTCGCCTGCATGATGCTGAAGCCGGAGCCGCCGAAGCCGTTCAACACCAGCGCCGCGCCCGCGGGCAGCGGGTGCGGGGCCAGCGCGAACAGCGCGACGCTCGCCAGGTAGAGCGCGATGCCGCCGAGGTAGCACCGCCCGTAGGCCGCCGGCGGCACCAGCCACGCGATCAGCAGCGCGCCCCCGAAGGCGCCGACGCCGTCCATGCCGGCGAGCAGCCCGACCGCCTCCGGCCCGAGCCGCAGGTGCTCCTGCCCGATCACCGGCACGAGGCTGTTGAAAGGCCAGCCGAACAGGTTGAACACGACCGTCACCAGCAAGGCGCCTGCCAGCCGCCGGTCCCGCCGCACCACGGCCAGCCCTTCCCCGATCTGCGCGAGCACGCCGTCGCCGGACGGGGGGCGCGGCGGGACGCGGGCGCGCAGGGCCAGTGCCGCCGCGAGCGCCGCGGCGTAGAGCGCGACGCTCACCCAGAACGCGCCGCCGATCCCCGCGCCCGCGAGGATCGCGCCGCCGAGCGTCGGGCCGAGCAGCCGGCTGGCGTTGTTGGTGCCGACGTCCACCGACATGGCGGCGCCCATGCGGTCGGCGCCCACAGTCCGCCCGATCATCAATCGCCGCACCGGGTTGTCCGCCGCCCAGGCGAGGCCGTTGACGAAGCTCAGCGCCGCCAAGTGCCACACGGCCAGCGCGCCCGCCCCCGCCAGCAGCGCCATGGCGAGCGAGGCGAGCAGGCTGACAAACACCGTCAGCAGCAGCGCCGTCCGGCCTTCCACCCGCTCCGCCCACGCGCCCAGGAAGGCGCCGAACAGGCCCATGGGCAACAGGCGCAGCATGGTCATGGTTGCGACGAGGAAAGCGGAGCCGGTCGCGTTCCAGGTGAACAACCCCGTCACCAGCGTTTCGAGCCAGCGCACCAGGAAGACCACGAGGCCGACGAACCACAGGCGGCGGAAGTCGGGCTCGGCGAACAACCCGCGCCGCGCCGCCGCAGCTTGCCGGTGCAAGGCGCCGTTTCCTCCCATCGTTGCGCGCCATGGTGGCGGCGGCGGACGCGGGGGGCAATGGCGCCCGGCCGGGCCCGCGGCCATAGTCGCGCAGGGAAGAACGTCCGGGAGCGCCACATGAGCCGGCCCTTCGAAGGCATCCGCGTCATTGACGCCACGCACGTGCTGGCGGGGCCGTTCGCCGCGTACCAGCTCGCGCTGCTCGGCGCCGACGTGATCAAGGTCGAACACCCGGACGACCCGGACCAGAGCCGCGACAGCGGCCCGGACCTCGCGCTCAATCGCCAAGGCATGGGCGTGTACGCGCTGACCCAGAACGCCAACAAGCGCGCCGTCACCCTCGACCTGAAGCAAGAAGGCGGCAAGGAGGTGATGCGGCGTCTCCTGGCCGGCGCCGACGTGCTGGTGGAGAACTACCGTCCCGGCGCGTTCGAAGCGCTGGGCTTCGGGCCGGAGGCGGTGGCGGCGATCAACCCGCGCCTCGTCTACTGCTCCATCTCCGCCTTCGGCCAAGGCGGACCGCGCGGCGGACAGACCGCCTACGACCACGTCATCCAGGCCGCCTCCGGCGTCATGGCCGCGACCGGCACGGCGGAGGCCAACCCGATCAAGCTCGGCGCGCCGGTCATCGACTACGCCACCGGCACCATGGGCGCCTTCGCCCTCGCCGCCGCCCTGTTCCAGCGCGAGCGCACCGGCCGCGGCCAGCGCATAGACCTCGCCATGCTGGACGTGGCCATGATGATGCAGGCCTCGCACCTCACCGCGTTCATGCGGACGGGCAAGGGGCCGGAGCCGCACGGCAACGACCACGCCTACGCCACCAACAGCGCCTACGAGGCGAAGGACGGCGCGCTGGTGATGCTCGGCGCCAGCAACCTGCGGCAGCAGCGACGGCTGTGGGCGGCGCTTGGCCGACCGGAGGTGGCCAAGACCGACAACGAAGCCCGCCTCGCCGCGCGCGAGGAAGAGGCGGCGGCGCTACGCGAGACCATGCGGACGCGCACGGCGGACGAGTGGGAAACCTTCCTGCAAGCGCGCCACGTCCCGGCCGCGCGGGTGCGGACCACCGCGGAGGCGATGGCGGACCCGCACCTCGCCGCGCGCGGCCTGCTGCACCGCTTCCCGGAGGGCGCGCCCGGCGTGGAGGGCGCCTTCGGCGTGCCGGTCGCCGCCTTCGGCTTGGCGCACGGCGGGCCGCGGGTGGACGCGCCGCCGCCCCGCCTCGGCGCCGACACGGACGCGGTGCTGGCCGAACTCGGCTACGCGCCGGGCGACATCGCCGCGCTCCGCGCTGACGGCGCGGTGTAGGTCAGGCCGCCGCGCTAGGCCGCGCCGCCATGCGCGTGTGGTGCGCGACGACGTTGCCGAGCGCCGGGTCGAGCGGCTGCCCGACTTTGGAACCGAAATCGAGGAAGCAGAACAGCAGGATGTCGGCGAGCGTCAGCCGCTCGCCGCAGAGGAAGGCGCGGCCGGCCATCAGCCCGTCCAGCCAGCGCAGCTTGTCCTGAACGATTTGCTTCAGCCCCGCGGAAGCTTCGGGAATGCAGCGGAAGCGCTTCTCGAAGAACTTGAATCCTTCGCCGAAGCGGTAGCCGTTCGCCAAGGGTTCGGCGACGTTGAGGTCCACCCGCCGAGTCCACATGCGGCACTCCGCCCGCTCCAGCGGCGTGGCGCCGATCAGCGTCGGACCGCCGGGCGGCGCCGTCTCGTCCAGGTACTCGCAGATGGCGGTGATCTCGGCTAGCACCGTGCCGTCGTCGAGTTCCAGGCAGGGCAGTTGCCCCGCCGGGTTCTTGGCCGTGTAGAAAACCTGGCGGTTCTCGCCGCCGCGGAGGTCCACCTCCACGCGCGCCGCCTCGAGGCCGCGCTCCGCCATAAACATCCGCACGACCCGCGGGTTGGGGCCGACCGAGTTGTAGAACTTCATTGTTGCTTCCTCCCTCTCCCGCCGCCGGCTGCTGCTACTCCACCCGGATCTTCGCGGCCTCCACGATGGGCTTGTATTGCGCGATCTCCTTCTCCACGAACGCCCGCAAGCCTTCCGGGCTGGACGCGCGCGGCACGAAGCCCAGCGCGTCCAGCCGCTCGCGGAACTTGGCCGATGCGGTGACGACACCGACGCGCCGCGCCAGCTCCCGCACCAGCGGCCCGTCCATGTCCTTCGGGCCCCAGAGCCCGTACCAGGACACCATCTCCAGCGGCTCCATGCCGCTCTCGGCCACCGTCGGCACGTCCGGCGCGAGGGGCGTGCGCTCCTTGGTCGTCACCGCCAGCGCCTTGATACGTCCCGCCTTCACCAGCGGCAGGGAGGAGAGCATCGGGTCGGCCAGCAGGTGGATCGTGCCGGCCATGAGGTCGGCCAGCGCCGGGCCGCCGCCGCGGTAGGCCACCACCTCGCGCGACAATCCCGTGCGCAGCTTCAGCAACTCGACGCAGAGGTGCCCGGCCGAGCCGAGGCCGGTGGTGGCGAAGGCGTAACGCTCCGGCTCCTTCTTCGCCAAGTCGAAGAACTCGCCGAGCGTCCGCGCCGGCACGGAGGGGTGCGTGCTGACGATCAGCGGACCGTCGGCCACCAGAGAGATGTGGGAGAAGTCGTTCACCACGTCGAAGGTGACGTTCCGGTTGATGAGCGGCACGACGACGTGGATGGAGGCGTTGAACAACAAGGTCGCGCCGTCCGGCCGCGCCCGCATCACCCCGGCCGAGCCCACCGCGCCGCCGGCGCCGCCCGCCCGGTTCTCGACCAGAAAGGTGCCGCCGGTCTGCTCGCCCAGCTCCTGCGCCAGGATGCGAGCCACGCCGTCCACCGAGCCCCCCGGAGGGAAGGGCACGACGATCGTCACGGGCCTATCTGGCAGCACGCCTTGGGCAGAGAGTGTGGCGGGCACGGCTGCGGCGGCGAGGGTCCCGAGCATCAAGCCGCGGCGGTCAGGGCGCATCGAAGGCGGTCTCCATAAAAGGATTGCTGCGGCGCACTCTGCACGGTTCGCCCAAGACTTTCTATTGGCGGTCGGCTTCCGCAACGCCCGCGAGCCAGGCTAGCATCCACCGCCCGCGGAGGGGGCCACCCGCCATGATCCACGAAATGCGCGTCTACCGCTGCGTCCCCGGCCGCTTGCCGGCGCTGCTCAAGCGGTTCGAGACGATCACGCTCGACCTGTGGAAGCGCCACGGCATCCGGCAGGCCGGCTTCTGGACGACGGCGGTCGGCGAGTCGAACCAGGACCTCACCTACCTGCTCGCCTGGGAGTCGCTGGCCGAGCGCGAGCAGAAGTGGAACGCCTTCCAGAGCGACCCCGAGTGGATCGCCAAGCGCGCGGAGACGGAGAAGGACGGGCCCATCGTGGCCAACATCGTGAACCAGATCCTCCAGCCGACCGCCTTCTCGTCGGTCCGCTGAGGCCCCCAGAGGAGCAACGCGCCGCTTGGCCCTCGTCCCGACATTCGCCACGCCGCCGGGCTTCCTCGGCATCGAGCGGCGCGATCCCGGCGCCGCCTTCACGGTGGCCGGCATCCCCCTCGACATCGGAACCACCAACCGCGCAGGCGCCCGTGACGGCCCCTCCGCCATCCGGCGCGCCAGCCGGATGCTGGTGGACGGGGCGCACCCGCACCACTGGGTGGAGCCGGCGGCGAGCATGGACATCGCCGACGCCGGCGACTTCGCCATCGTGCTCGGCGACTTGGCGGCGAGCCTCGCCGCCATCGAGGCGCAGGCGGCGCCGCTGCGGCACTTGGTCGCGCTGGGGGGCGAGCACGGCGTGACCCTGCCGCTGCTCCGCGCGCTGCGGAAGCGGATCGGCGAGCCGCTCGGCTTGCTGCAATTCGACTCCCACCTCGACACCTGGCCGGAGAATTTCGGCCAGCGCCTCGCCCATGGCTCGGTGTTCTACCACGCGCTGGACGAGGGGCTGGTGGACCCGCGCCGCATGGTCCAGGTCGGCATCCGCTCGCCCATGGGCCGCGACGTGCGCGATTGGACCTTGGCGCGGGGCGTCACGATCATGGCCGCGCAGGAGGCCTTGGAGATCGGCCCGGCCGCGGTGGCGGAGCGGGTGCGGACGGTGCTGGGCGACGGCCCGGCCTACCTCTCCTTCGACATAGACGCGCTGGACCCCGCCTTCGCGCCCGGCACCGGCACGCCGGAAGTCGGCGGCTTCGCCACTTGGCAGGTGCAGGCCGTCCTGCGGCGGCTCGGCGGGGTGCGCTTCGCCGGCATGGACGTGGTGGAGGTGGCGCCGGCGCACGACGTGGCGGAGATCACAAGCTTGGCGGCCGCAACGATCGCCTGGGAGTACCTCGCCCTACTCGGGGTGTCCGGCGCCGGCTAGTGGACCGGCTATTTTCCGCCCGGGCCTGGAGACGGCCGGCGGCTTCTCCGGAAAAATGCGGAGCGGCGGAAAAACCTCTAGCATTCCCGGCCCGGACCCCTTATTTCTCCGGTCGCGCAACCCGGAACGGGTCGCGTTGACGCCAGCGCACGTGCCGCGAGCCCCTACGGATCACCCTCCGCGGGCACAGCAACGACGGGACGCGTCCTTTTCGTCCATGCCGGTCGGGGCTCACGCCTCCGGCCGGGGCCGCGAGGGATTGCCTATGTTGCTCACACGGTTCGCTGCGATGCGAACACCCAGCATCGCCTGAAGGCGGCCGGGCTCAGCCCGGTCCTCTCCATCCGTCCGTCCGCTGCCGCGCGCCGCCCTGCGCGCACTCGCCTTGCCGCGAGGTGTCGTCCCATGAGCCTGCTCCGTTCCCGCGCCGCCGTTTCCCCGCTCCGCCGCGACCTCGGCGCCGCCGTCCTCGGCCTGCCCGCCGTGGACGACCTCGTGGCCGTCGAGCGGCCGGAGGAGCCGATGCACTGCCTGCGTCCGGAGGCCATCGCCGCCGCCGCGCGGGCGTTCGTGTCCGGCTTCCCGGGCGAGACCCTGTACGCCGTGAAGTGCAACCCAGAACCGGCGGTGCTGCGCGCCCTTTGGGCCGGCGGCGTGCGCCGCTTCGACTGCGCTTCTGCGGCGGAGGTCGCGCTGGTCCGCAGCATGTTCCCCGAGGCCGGCATCCACTTCATGCACCCGGTGAAGGCCCGCTCGGCCATCCGCGAGGCGTGGGGCCGCCACGGCGTGCGCGACTTCGTGCTCGACAGCGCGGACGAGCTGGCGAAGATCCTGGCCGAAACTGGCGCCGGCGCGGCCGACGACCTCGGCTTGGTGGTGCGCCTGGCGCTGCCCAAGGGCGAGGCCGTGTACGACCTGTCCGGCAAGTTCGGCGCGGCGCCGGCCGAGGCGGCGGCGCTGCTGCGCGCGGCCCGTCCGCACGCGGCGCGGCTCGGCGTCTCCTTCCACGTCGGCTCGCAGTGCCTGGAGCCGTTGGCTTGGCGGCGCGCGCTCGCGCTGGCGGGCGCCGTCATCCGCGAAGCCGGCGTCCCGCTGGAGATCGTGGACGTCGGCGGCGGCTTCCCGGTCGCCTACCCCGGTGTGGAGCCGCCCGCGCTCGGCTCCTTCTTCGCCGAGATCGAGGCGGGGTTCGAGGCGCTCGACCTCCCGGAGGGCACCGCGCTCTGGGCCGAGCCCGGCCGCGCGCTGGTGGCCGCCGGCGGCTCCGTGGTGGTGCAAGTCCAGCTCCGCCGCGACGGCGCGCTCTACGTCAACGACGGGGTGTACGGCGCGCTCTCGGACGCCGGCCTGCCGGGCTTCGCTTTCCCGGTGCGCTTGATCCGCCCGGGTGCGCCGACGCCCTCGTCCGCGCTCCGCGATTTCGCGCTGTTCGGCCCGACCTGCGACAGCGCCGACCGGATGCGCGGCCCCTTCCCGCTGCCCGACGACGCGCGTGAAGGCGACTGGATCGAGATCGGACAACTCGGCGCCTACGGCGCCTGCCTGCGGACCGGCTTCAACGGCTTCGACAGGGCGCGCATCGTCGAGGTGCGCGACCGGCCGATGATCGAGACCGAAGACCCCGCCCTGGCCGCCTGAAGACTGGAGGACCTCAAGATGAAGCACGTTTCCTTCTCCGGCCGCCTGGTGATGCTCGGCTGCGGCAGCATCGGCCAGGGCGTGCTGCCCCTGATCCTGCGCCACATCGACATGCCGAAGGAGCGCATCACGGTCGTGACCGCCGATGCGCGCGGCCG
>CADCTL010000118.1 GCA_902805625.1 uncultured Acetobacteraceae bacterium | reverse complement strand
GCCGACGAGTGGCCCTTTCTGACGCCCAGAGTCGACCGGCGCCGGCCGCCGGCTTTCATCGGCGGCTTCGCTTGAAAGCGGGTGCGGCGTTCCGCATATCGCCGGCCGCGGAACCAACGACGAAGGAGCCCGCGGTGAGCGAGACGGTGGAGCGGCACGCGTTCGGCGCCGAGGTGGGGCGCCTCTTGGACCTGGTCGTCCACGCCCTCTACACCGAGCGCGAGATCTTCCTGCGCGAGCTGGTCGCCAACGCCGCCGACGCCGTCGACCGCCGCCGCTTCGAGGCCCTGACCAACCCGGCCCTGACGCTCCCGGCCGACCCGAAGGTCCGCGTCCTGCCCGACAAGGCGGCCCGGACGCTGACGATCTCCGACCCCGGCATCGGCATGGCCAAGGCCGACCTGGCGCAGAACCTCGGCACCATCGCGCGGTCCGGCACCCTCGCCTTCGCGCGCTCCCTGGCCGAGGCGCAAGCCGCGGACCGGCCCTCCCTCGTCGGCCAGTTCGGGGTCGGCTTCTACTCCGCCTTCATGGTCGCCGACCGGGTGGAGGCCACCTCGCGCCGCGCCGGCACCGACGAAGCCTGGACCTGGGCCTCCGAGGGCCAGGGCGAGTACACCCTCGCCCCCGCCACGCGCGCCGAGGCGGGCACCGACGTCGTGCTGCACCTCAAGGCCGACGCCGAGGAGTTCCTCGAGCCCTTCCGCCTGCGGGCGGTCGTCCGCAAGTGGGCCGACCACATCACCGTCCCGGTCACCATCGCCCGGGAGGGCAAGGACGAGCCGGCCAACGAGGGCACGGCGCTGTGGCGCAAGCCCAAGGCCGAGGTCGGCCGGGAAAGCCACACGGAGTTCTACCGCCACCTCGGACACCCCTTCGACGAGCCCTGGGCGACGCTGCACTGGCGCGCCGAGGGCGCGCTGGACTTCGCGGCGCTGCTGTTCGTCCCCGGCAGCAAGCCCTTCCAGGCGGTCGAGGGCGGGCGCGACAGCCGGGTGCGCCTGCACGTGCGGCGCATGTTCGTCACCGACGAGGCAGGCCTGCTGCCGCCCTGGCTGCGCTTCGTGGCGGGCGTGGTGGACACCGAGGACCTGCCGCTCAACGTCTCGCGCGAGACGCTGCAGTCCACCCCGGCGCTGGCCCGCATCCGCCGCGCGGTGACCGGGCGCGTGCTGTCCGAGCTGAAGGCCCGCAGCAAGGATCAGGAAGACTACGCCAAGTTCTGGGAGAACTTCGGCCCGGTGCTGAAGGAGGGGGTCTGGGAGGACGCCGAGCACCGCGGGGAGCTCGCCGCGCTGCTGCGCTTCCGCTCCTCGGCCGTGGAGGGCTGGGCCTCGCTGCCCGACTACCTCGGCCGGATGAAGCCGGGGCAGGAGGCGGTCCACGTCCTGGTCGGCGACGACCCGGAGACGCTGGCGCGGTCGCCGCAGCTGGAGGGCTTCCGCGCCCGTGGGGTGGAGGTGCTGCTGCTGTCGGACCAGATCGACGCCTTCTGGCCCGAACGCCTCGGGAGCTTCGAGGGCAAGCCGATCCGCAGCGTCACCCAGGGCGCGGTCGACCTGTCCAAGCTCGCCGGCGGGGCGGGAGCCGGGGAAGAAGAGGCCGCCGACCTGTCCCGGCTCGTGCCGCTGCTCAAGGACGCGCTCAAGGAGCACGTCTCCGAGGTGCGCGCCACCGACCGGCTGGTGGACAGCGCCGCGGTGCTCGCCGCCCCGGAACACGGCCCCGACCTGCAGCTGCAGCGCCTGCTGCGCAGGGCCGGCCGGAGCTTCGGCGCCGCGCCGCCCGTGCTGGAGGTCAACCCGCGCCACCCGCTGCTCCGGAGGCTCGCCGGCCCCGGCGTGGCGGGCGAGGAGCTGGCGGAGACGGCGGGGCTGCTGCTGGACCTGGCGCGCATCCAGGACGGCGACGGGCCGCGCGATCCGGCCGGCTTCGCCCGGCGTGTCGCGGAGGCGCTCGCCGGCGACACCGCCT
>CADCTL010000117.1 GCA_902805625.1 uncultured Acetobacteraceae bacterium | reverse complement strand
GGCGCGACGCGGCTGATGTGGGAGGGGATGGACCGCCCGCTGCCGCCGGAGCAACGCTGGCCCACCCTCTCGGCAAGCGCGCTTCCCTACTTCCCGGACAGCCCGACGCCCCGGGCGATGACGCGGGCCGACATGGACGCGGTGAAGGCCGACTTCGTTTCCGCCACGCGGCGCGCGGTCCGCTGCGGCTTCGACATGCTGGAGCTGCACTGCGCCCACGGCTACCTGCTGGCGAGCTTCCTGTCCCCGTTGACCAACCGGCGCGCGGACGAGTACGGCGGCACGGTCGAAAACCGGCTGCGCTACCCGCTGGAGGTGTTCGATGCTATGCGCGCCGCTTGGCCGGCGGACCGGCCGATGTCCGTGCGCCTTTCGGCCACCGACTGGGCCGAGGGCGGGCTGTCGGAGGAGGACCTGCTGGCGATTGCCCGCACCTTCTCGGCGCATGGCTGCGACCTGCTGGACGTGTCCACCGGGCAAACCGTGCACGACAGCGCGCCCACCTACGGCCGGATGTTCCAGGTGCCCTGGTCCGACATGATCCGGCAGGAGGCGGGGATCGCCACGGTGTGCGTCGGCAACATCACCACCGCCGACCAGGCGAACACCATCCTCGCCGCCGGCCGCGCCGACCTCGTCGCGCTGGCCCGGCCGCACCTGACCGACCCGATGTTCGCCCTGCGCGCCGCCGCCCAATACGGCGTTTCCGACGTGTCCTGCCCGGTGCAGTACGGCTGGGGCCGCGACGCGCTGATGCGGAACGCGGCGAAGGAGCGAGAGGAATTGCGCGATCTGCGGCTGAAGGCCCGGCCCAGCCGCCACGCCCCCGCCCCGGCCCTGCCGCGCGCCGCGGAGTAGCGACGGCCGGACCGCGGGGGCAGGATGCCAGGCGCAGCGGATCGAGAGGCGGCGGCGATGCGGGTGCTGATCGCGGGCGGCGGAGTCGGCGGCCTCACCCTCGCCCTGTCGCTCGCGGAGCGCGGGATCGGCTGCGCCGTGTTCGAGGCGGCGGCGGAAGTCCGGCAGCTCGGCGTCGGCATCAACACGCTGCCGCACGCCATCCGGGAACTCGCGGCGCTCGGCCTGTTGCCCGCGCTGGACGCGGTGGCGGTGCGGACGCGGGAGTTGCGCTACCTCAACCGCTTCGGCCAGACGATCTGGCAGGAACCGCGCGGCACCTGGGCGGGCCACGATGTGCCGCAATTCTCCGTCCACCGCGGCCGGCTGCACGGGGTGCTGTGGCGCGCCGCCGAGGACCGCCTGCCCGAAGGCGCTCTCCGCGCCGGCCATCGGCTGGCCGGCTTCGAGGATGGCGGCGACGCGGTGCTCGCGCGGTTCCGGCGCCCGGACGGGACGGAGTGCGTGGAGCGCGGGGACGTGCTGGTGGGCGCGGACGGCATCCACTCCGCCCTGCGCGCGGCTCTGCACCCCGACGACGGCGGCATCCGCTGGCAGGGCATCCAGATGTGGCGCGGCGCGCTCGACCTCCCGGCTTTCGAGGGCGGCGACACCATGGTCGTCGCGGGCGACATGCGGGAGAAGCTGGTGCTCTACCCGATCGGGGCGGGCGCGGCGCCGGGCACGCGGCTCACCAACTGGGTGGTCTGCGCCCGCGTCGGCGACGGCGGCGCGCCGCCGCCTCGGCGCGAGGAGTGGTCGCGCCCCGGCCGGCTGGAGGACGTGCTGCCGCACGCGCGTCGCTTCCGGCTGCCTTTCCTGGACGTGGAAGCCATGATCCGAGCCACGGCGGAGTTCTTTGAGTACCCAATGTGCGACCGCGACCCGCTGCCCTGGTGGACGCGCGGGCGCGCCACGCTGCTCGGCGACGCCGCGCACCCGATGTACCCGGTGGGCTCCAACGGCGCTTCCCAGGCGGTGCTGGACGCGCGCTGCTTGGCGCGGCTGCTGGCTGAGCGGCCGGCTCCCGAGGCGCTGGCGGCCTACGAAGCGGAGCGGCTGCCGGCCACCGCCGCCATCGTCCGCAGCAACCGCGAGGGCGGGCCGGAGCGCGTGGTGGACGTGGTCAGCGCGCTGGCTCCGGACGGTTTCGCGCGGATCGAGGACGTGCTGCCGCCCGACGACTTGGCGGCCATCGCCGGCGGCTACGCGCGCATGGCGGGCTTCGCGGCACCGCGTGCGTAGAGCCGCCCCGTCACCCCGGCGGCGGCAGGAAATCCACCTCGTGCAGCGCGGACAGGCGCACCACCTCCGCCGGGTCGGGCACGTCGTGGATGGCGCGGAACAGGTCGGGCAAGCGCCGCGCCGGGCTCACCCAGAAGAACGCGCGCGCCGGGGCGCCGCTCTCGTTGAAGTAGCCGTGCGGGATGCCGCGCGGCATCCGCACCAGGTCGCCCGGCCGCGCATGGTGCTCCCGCCCGTCGAGCAGCAGCTTCCAGGTGCCTTCGAGCATCAGGATGAACTCGTCCTGTGTCGGATGGATGTGGGGAGGTACGAAGGTGCCGGGCGGGCTCAGCGCCTCGAAGGCGAACGAATCGTCCGCCTCCTGCTTCGGGTAGTAGGTCTGGCCCAGGATGTTCCAGACCGTGCCTTGCAAGCCCTCGCCCGCGCGGGTGATGCCCGGTGTTTCCGCGGCCATGGTTGCCCTCCCTCCGTGTCCGGGCCGACGCTATCAGACGTGCAGCGAGGTGTCGCGCACGGCGGGCGAGGCTTCCAGCTCCGCGCTCGTCCCGGTCCAGACCGCGCGGCCGCGCTCGATCACCACGTGCCGGTCGGCGAGGCGCAGCACCGCGGCTAGGTTCTTATCGATCAGCAAAATCGCCTGGCCTTCCGCCTTCAGCTTCGCCAGCACGGCCCAGATCTCGGCGCGGACCAGCGGCGCGAGCCCTTCCGTCGCCTCGTCCAGGATGAGCAGGCGCGGGTTGGTCATCAGGGCGCGGCCGATCGCCAGCATCTGCTGCTCCCCGCCCGAGAGCTTGGCGCCGGTGTTGCCGCGCCGCTCCCTCAGCCTGGGAAACAGCGCGTACACCTCCGGTAGGGTCCAGCGCGGCGAGGTCGTGCCGGCGCGGTTGGCGGCGGTGGCCGTCAGGTTCTCCTCCACCGTGAGGGTGGGGAACACCTGCCGCCCTTCCGGCACCAAGCCGAGGCCGCGCTGCGCCACGCGGTGCGGCGGCAGGCCGGACACGGGCTCGCCGTCCACGGCGATGCGGCCGCCGAGCAGCCGCCCGCCGACGGAGGGCAGCAGGCCCATCACCGCGCGCACCGCCGTGGTCTTGCCCATGCCGTTGCGGCCCAGCAGCGTCACCACCTCGCCGGCCGCGACGCGGAAGCTTAGGCCGAACAGCGCCTGCGCGCCGCCGTAGCCCGCGGAGAGGTCCTCCACGTCCAGCATCAGGCGGCGTCGTCCTCGCCGAGGTAGGCGGCGCGGACCTCGGGGTTGGCGCGGATGGCGGCGGGCGGGCCGGTGGCGACGACGCGGCCGTACACCAGCACGGAAATGCCGTCCGCCAGCGCGAACACGGCCGGCATGTCGTGCTCCACCAGCAGGATGGCGTAGCGCCCCCGGAGGCCGGACAGGACGCCGACCAGCCGCTCCGCCTCCTCCGGCCCGGCGCCGGCCAGCGGCTCGTCGAGCAGCAGCAGGCGCGGGCGCATCGCCAGCGCGACGGCGAGTTCGAGTTGCCGCCGCTCCCCGTGGCTCAGCGCGCCGGCCGGGGTGCGCGCGCGATCGGCGAGGCCGACGGCCTCCAGCGCCTCCATGGCCGGGTCGTCCAGCGCGAGCTGCCCGGCGGCGGGGCGGAGCAGGCGGAAGGAGGAGCCGGAGCGCGCCTGCACCGCCAGCGCGGCGTTCTCCAGGGCCGAGAAGCCGGGCACGACGGAGGTGATCTGGAAGGTGCGCGCGAGGCCGAGGCGCGCGCGGCGGTGCATCGGCAGCGCGGTGACGTCCTCGCCGGCGAACAGGACGCGGCCGGAGTCGGGCGCGAGCAGGCCGGAGATTTGGTGGACCAGCGTCGTCTTGCCCGCGCCGTTCGGCCCGATGACGGCGTGAATCGCGCCGGGCGCGACGGCGAGCGAAACGTCGTCCGTCACGGCGAGGCCGCCGAAGCGCTTGCGGAGCCCGCGCAGCTCCAGCACCGGCCCGCCGTCAGCCACGGCGGAGCAGGCCCCCGAGCTGCGCCGGCAGGCCGGCGAGGCCGCCGCGCAGGAACAGCACGGACAGGATGAGGAGCGGCCCGAAGATCAGGCGCCAGTGCTCCGTCAGCTCCGACAGCCACTCCTCCAGCAGCACGATGGCGAGCGCGCCGGCGACCGCGCCGGGGAGCGAGCCGAGGCCGCCGAGGATCGCCATGAACAAGAGGTCGCCGGACCGTTGCCACGCCATGTAGGACGGGGCGACGAACTCGGTCGCATTGGCGAGCAGCGCCCCGGCGAGGCCGGCGACCGCGCCCATCAGCGCGTAGGCGAGCAGGCGGAAGGGGTAGGGCTCGAAACCGACGGCGCGCACGCGCAACGGGTTCTCCCGCGAAGCGCGCAGCACCCGCCCGAACCGGGACGCGAGGAGGAGGCGGCACAGCAGCAGCACGGCCGCGAGCAGGCCGAGGCAGACCCAGTGGAAGCCCAAGCGGTCTTCGAGGAGCCGGGTGCCGAACAGCTCCGTCCGCCCGTACAGCGTGTAGCCGTCGTCGCCGCCGTAGGCGGTGAGGGAGCCCGCGGTGAAGAAGGCCATCTGCCCGAAGGCAAGCGTGATCATGATGAAGTGGACGCCGCTGGTGCGGATGGCGACCGCGCCGGTGGCAAGCGCGAACAGCGCCGCGGCGGCCGCGGCGCCGGGCAGCACCACGAGCCCCTCCGTCACGCCGGCCGCGTCCAGGGCCACCACCGCGTAGGCGCCGACGCCGAGCGGCGCGGCGTGCCCGAGGCTGACGAGGCCCGCGCCGCCCACCAGCACGGACAAGCTCACGGCTGCCATCGCCAGGATCATGGCGCGCGCCAGCAGGGTCATCGTGTAGCCCTGGCCGAAGCCGAGGAAGGGTGCGGCGGCGAGCAGCCCCAACAGGAGCAGCGCGGGGGAGGCTTCCCGCAGGGCGGCGGACGCGCGTTCCACTACCCGGCGCGCGCCGGGAACAGACCCTGCGGCCTCACCGCCAGGATCGCCGCCATCGCGATGTAGACGAGCATGGAGGCGAGCGCCGCCCCGGCCTGCCGCGCCGCCGACGGGTCGAGGAAGAGGCGCATCAGGTCCGGCATGAGGGACTTGCCCAGCGTTTCGATCAGCCCGACCAGCAGCGCCGACATCAAGGCGCCGCGCACGCTGCCGATCCCGCCGATCACGATGACGACGAAAGCCAGGATCAGCAGGCTGTCGCCCATGCCGGGCTCGACCGAAAGGATCGGCGCCGCCATCACGCCCGCGAAGCCCGCGAGCATGGCGCCGAACGCGAAGACCACGGTGAACAGCCGCCGGATGTCCACGCCCAGCGCCGCCACCATCGGCGCGTTGGAGGCGCCGGCGCGCACCAGCGCGCCCGTCCGCGTGTGTTCCACCAGGAACCACAGCAGCCCGGCGAGGAGGACGCCGGCGGCCAGGATCGCCAAGCGGTAGACCGGGTACAGAAGGCCGGGCATCAGCGCGATGCCGCCCGAGAGCGCCTCCGGCAGCGGCATCTGCAACGGCGCTGTGCCCCAGATCGCCCGCACGCCCTGGTTCAAGACTAGGATCACGCCGAAGGTCGCCAGCACCTGGCTCAGGTGGTCGCGGTCGTAGAGGTGGCGGAACACCAACCACTCCAGGGCGAGGCCGATGGCGAGCGTCGTCGGCAGCGCGAGCAGCAAGCCCCACCAGAACCCGCCCGCCCAGGCGGCGAAGGTCGCGCCGAGATAGGCGCCCAGCATGTACTGCACGCCGTGCGCGAGGTTGATGAAGTCCATCACCCCGAACACCAGCGTCAAGCCAGCCGCCACCAAGAACAGCAGCACGCCGAATTGCAGCCCGTTCAGGCTTTGGACGAGCAGGAGTTGCGCGCTCATCCGGCCGTGGCGGTCGTCAGGCGACGCGCATCCGGCATTCGGCGCCGTAGGGGTCCGCGTTCGCCTCCAGCACGCGGCGCACCGTTTCCGTTTGGAAGCGGCCGTCCGGGCGGCGGGCCACGCGGCACAGCCACATGTCCTGCACCGGGTAGTGGTTCGTGCCGAAGCGGAACGTCCCGCGCACGCTGCGGAAATCGGCCGCGCGGATCGCCTCCCGCAGCGCGTTCTTGTCCGACAGGTTGCCGTTCACGCGGCGCACGGCGGAGTCGAGCAGATTGGCGGCGTCGTAGGACTGCGCCGCGTAGCTGGCGGGGACGTAGTTGTACGCGGCCTCGAAATCCGCCACGAAGCGCTTGTTCTGCGGGTTGTCCATGTTGGGCGCCCAGGGCGCGGCGGAGAAGAAGCCGAGCGCCGCGTCCTGCTGCGCCGGCAGCGTCGCCTCGTCCACGGTGAAGGTGGACAGGAAGGGGATGTTGGCGAGGCCGGCTTGGCGGTACTGCCGCACCAGCGTGACGCCGAGGCCGCCCGGCATGAAGGTGAACAGCGCGTCGGGCTTCGCCGCCGCGATGCGCGCGAGCTCCGCCGAGAAGTCGCGCGTGTCGAGCGGCGCGTACACCTCGTCCACGACTTCGCCGCGGAAGCGGGACTTGAAGCCGGCGATGGCGTCCCGCCCGGCCTGGTAGTTCGGCGTCATCAGGAAGACGCGGCGGTGGCCTTCGTCCTGCGCCGCCTGGCCCATCACGGAGTGGACCTGGTCGTTGTTGTAGGAGGTCGTGAAGAAGAACGGGTTGCAGCCGCGGCCGGCGAAGGTGGACGGCCCGGCGTTGGTGGAGATCAGGAAGGTGTTCGCCTCCGTCACCGGCCGCATCACCGCGGCGAGGATGTTGGAGAAGACGACGCCCACCACGAAGTCCACCTTGTCCCGTTCCAGCGCGGCTCGCACCTTCTGCACCGCGACCTCCGGGCGGAGCTCGTCGTCGATGACGACGACCTCGGCGGGCAGCCCGCCCAGCCGGTTTTCCAGGTGCTTCAGGCCGAGCAGGAAGCCGTCGCGCAGGTGCGTGCCGAGCGCCGCCTGCGGCCCGGTCAGCACCGCGACCAGGCCGATCTTCACGCCCGCCGCCCGCTGCCCGCGCACCACCGGCGCCGCCAGCGCGCCCGTCGTCGCCGCGCCGCCCAGCAGCACTCCTCGCCTGCCGATGCCGCCCATGCCGTTCCCCCTGCGTCGTCTCCGCCGCGAAACTAAGCGCGAATCATCAGCGGGGAGCAAGGGGCGCAACCCTCGCGGCAAGGCCGCTCCCGGGCTGCGCGAACGGCGCGAGGACGGTGAAGTGGTTGCGCCCGGCCAGCGCCTCGAAGCCGCCGCCCCAGGCGGCGGCGAAGTCCCGCGATTGGCGGATGAACTCGGCGCTTTCCTCCGCACCCACCACCACGTGCAGCGCGCCGACGGGCGGCGGCAACCAGCGCGGCGAGAGGGCGCGCGCCTCCTCCCTTGTCAGGCGCAGCGGCTGCCCGACCGTGGTGGGCAGCAGCGGCTCCAGCTCGAACACGCCGGAGACCGGCAGCGCCGCCGACACCAGGTCCGCCGGGAGCGCAGGGTCGAGCGCGCGCCAATCCGTCGCCATCAGCATCGCCGCCAAGTGCCCGCCCGCCGAGTGGCCGAAGGCGAGCAGGCGCCGTCCGGTGCGGCGATGCAGGAAGGCGGCGGCGGCGCGCGCCTGGTCCACGATGCGCGCGAGCGGCACCGAGGGGCAGAGGTCATAGGACGCGACGGCGACGGCCACCCCGTCGGCGAGGGGGCCGTGCGCCATGTGGCTGAAGAAGGACCGGTCCAGCGCCTGCCAGTATCCGCCGTGGAGGAACAGCGCGAGAGGCCAAGCCTCGCCGGGCCCCGGGCGGAACAGGTCCAGCCGCTCCCGCTCCCCCCGCCCGTAGGCGAGGCCGAGGTCCGCGTGCGGCCAGTCCGCGCGGAAGGCGGCCGCGTCGCGCGCCCAGCCCTCGATGACCGCCGGGTGGTCCGGGACCCGGGCGCGGTTGTCGTACTCGGCTTGCGCGTCCATGGCCCATTGCAGGGTGCGGCGGCGCCGTCGGCAAGGGGGACACGTGGGGCGGCGTGCCCTTGCGCGGAAAGGCGTCCTGCCGCTTCCATCGTCGCGTTCATGCCGGGGCGACGCGGGCGCCGATCACGTCGCCACCCGCGGCCGTGATGGGCTGGCAGGACCGGCGGTGGGCAGCACGTGGAAGAGGCCAAGGCATGACTCCAGAACAGCAACGGCTCGTGAGGGACGGTTTCAGCAAGGTCGCGCCGAACGCAGGCGCCGCCGCGTCGCTCTTCTATGAGCGGCTATTCGCCCTCGACCCGGCCCTGCGCCCGCTTTTCAAAGGCGACATGGAGGCGCAAGGCGCCAAGCTGATGGCCACCATCGGCGTCGCCGTGGACAGCCTGGACCGGCTGCACGAAGTGGTGCCCAAGCTGCGGGCCTTGGGCCGGCAACACGCGGCGCTCGGCGTGCAGGACGCGCACTACGCCACGGTGGCCGAGGCGCTCTTGTGGACCCTCGGCCAAGGCCTCGGGACGGACTTCACGGACCGCGCGCGGGAGGCTTGGACCGCTTGCTACGCCGCGCTCTCGGGCGAGATGAAGGCCGGCGCCGCGGGGCCGTGAGCGCGCCCGCCGTCCCGCGGGGAGGGGCCGCGCGTCAGGCGAGTTGCAGCCCGGAGACCAACTGCCGGCTGAAGGTCAGAGAGGCCCGCCACGCGCGTCCGGACGCCATTCCCACAGGACGGGGGCGAGTTCCTCTATGCGCCGGCCCGGATCAAGGCGCCCTCAGCTCGCGCTCATGCCGCCCATGCCGGACGAGGCCGGGGAGCCGCCGGTCGCCGTGGCGAGGTCGCGCGCCTGCCGGGCGTCCACGTTCAGCTTCACGCGGTCGCCTTCGACGGACGCGACCATGCCGATGGCGAGGTAGTGGTGGTGCTGGCCGCTGCCGTCCGGGTCGTCCTTCTTGGTGAGCTTGATCTGGTCGCCCTCCACCTTGTCCACGGTCCCGACGTGCCCGCCGTCGCTGCCGACGACTTCCATGTGCTCGCGGATTTCCGAGGCGTGCCCGCTCATGCGTTCTCTCCTATCTGGCTACTGGCCGGCGCCGGACGGCGCGGCTGTGGGAGCAACGATCTTGGGCGCCGAAGGATGCATCCCGCTCACAGGCCCAGGTAGACTCGGCGCACCAGCTCGTTGCCTTGCAGCGCCGTGGGCGAGCCGCCCTCGAAGGCCATGCGGCCGTGGACGATGACGTAGCCGCGGTCGGCGATGCGGACCGCTTGGTGGAAGTTCTGCTCGGCCATCAGCACCGTCAGGCCCAGGCGGGCCTTCATCTCCGCGATCATCTCCATGGTGCGGGACACCAGGATGGGGGCGAGGCCGACGGAGGGCTCGTCCACCAGCAGGATGCGCGGCTCCGACATCAGCGCGCGGCCGAGCGCCACCATCTGCTGCTCGCCGCCGCTCATGCTGCCGACGAGCTGGGCGCGGCGCTCGGCGAGGCGCGGGAACAGCTCGTAGCAGAGCGCGAAGTTGCGCGGCAGCGCCGCCCGCGCCGCGGCCCGGAAGGCGCCGAGGCGCAGATTCTGCTCCACCGTGAGGCGCGGGAAGAGGCGACGCCCTTCCGGGACCAGGACGATGCCGAGTTCCACCACCCGCTCGGGCGAGAGGCCGACGACGTCCACCGTGGTGCCGTCGATCGCCGCCCGGATGCTGCCGGCCGTGGGGCGGATCTGGCCCATGATGCTCCGCATCAGCGTCGTCTTGCCGTTGCCGTTGGTGCCGAGCAGCACCACCGTCTCCCCGGCCGGCACGCTGAGCGAGACGCCTTCCAGCACCCGCACGGCGCCGTAGCCCGCGTCCACGCCGGCGATCTCCAGGCTGCTACTGCCGGCCAAGGTAAGCGTCCTCCACCTCGGGCAAGGCGAGGACCTCGCGCGGCGGGCCGTCCGCGATCTTGCGGCCGGCGACGAATACCACCAGGCGCTCCGAGAATTCCGTCACCGCGCGCATGATGTGCTCGATCATGATGACCGCGGTGCCGGCGGCGTTCAGGCGCCGGAGCAGGGTCAGGATCTGGTCCACCTCGGCGTGGGACAGCCCGGCCATGGCCTCGTCGGCGATCAACAGCCGCGGGTCCATGGCGATGGCGCGGGCGAGTTCGAGCCGCCGTTGCTCCACCTGGGTCAGCTCGCGCGGCAGCTTGCCGGCCTTGCCGGCCATCTCCACCTGCTCCAGGCAGCCCATGGCACGCGCCGTCGCGGCGGCGGCGCCGCCGGAGAACAGCAGCGGCACCCGGACGTTCTCCAGCACCGACATGCTGGCGAAGGGCTGCGGCAGCTGGAAGGTGCGGGCCAGGCCGAGCCGCGCCCGGCGGTGCGGTTTCAGCCCGTTCAGCGCTTGCCCGGCCAGCGCCACCGTGCCGTCGTGCTGCGCGAAATCGCCGCTGACGCAGTTGACGAAGGTGCTCTTGCCCGAGCCGTTGGGCCCGATGAGGCCCAGGCGCTCGCCGGCGCGGAGCGTGATGTCGATGCCTTGCAACGCGACGAAGCCGCCGAAGCGCTTGCCGACGCCGTCGGCGCGGAGCAGGACGGGCGCCGCCTCCGTGCCCTCGCTCACCGCCGCCCCTGGAACCAGCCGAGGATGCCGCGCGGGGCGAGCGCGACGAAGATCACCAGCATCCAACCGACGATCCAGAGATTCAGCGCCGAGGAGATGGTGACGGTCGCGGCTTGCTGGAGCCCGCCCAGCACCACCGCGCCGATCACCGGGCCGGCCCAGGTGCCCACGCCGCCGATCAGCGGCATGGCGATGGCGTTGACCGCGTAGGCCAGGCCGAAGGCGGCCTCCGGGTTCAGATAGCCGCTGTAGTAGGGCAAGGGCGCGCCGGCCACGCCCATCAGCGCGCCGCACAGCGTCGCCGCCACCAGCTTGAGGCGCAGTGTCGGCACACCCACCGCCTCGGCCGCGCGCTCGTTGTCGCGGAGCGCCTGCAATCCGCGCCCGATGCGGGAATGCTGGACCGCGCGGGCGATGCCGACCGTGAGGATGGCCAGCGCCAGCATGACGACGAACAGGTACTCGCCGTAGCTGACGAAGGGCGGCACCTCCCGCGGGCGGACGATGTAGGCGCCGCGCGAGCCGCCGACGTAGTCCCAATTCACCACCAGCGTGTGCAGCACCACGGCGAGGCAGAGCGTGGCGATGGAGAAGTACACCCCGCGCAGCCGCAAGGTGAGGTAGCCCGTGGCGAGGCCGAGCAGCCCGGCGACCGCGGCGGCCGCGACGATGCCCGGCAGGAGGTCCAGCCCGGTCGCCTTCCGCAGCACGATGGCGGTGTAGGCCCCGGTCGCCATGAAGCCGGCCGCGCCGAAGTTCACGTAGCCCGCGTAGCCGCCGAGGATGTTCCAGGCCGAGGACAGCACGACGTATTGCAGGATGAAGTAGCCCACGTAGTACCCGTACTCGTTCCCGATCAGCCGCAGCGCGACGAACAGGGCGACACCGAGAGCCGCGGCACCGAGCCAGAACGGCAGATGGCGCGTCGGCGCAGCCGCCCCTTGCGGCGGCGGCGCGAGCGTGGCGGGGACGACGGCTGTGGTGCTCATGCGGCCTTCCCGAACAAGCCCTGGGGCCGCACGGCGAGCATCAGCAGCAGCCAGCCGAACGCCACCGCCGGCGACCAGGACGGGCCGGCGAAGGTGGCGGTGACGTTCTCCACCACGCCGAACAGCAGGGCCGCGGCAATGCAGCCCGGCAGGCTCGCCATCCCGCCCATGATGCAGATGGCGAAGACCCGGCCGATGAAGATCTGGCCGGAGGTCGGCTCCACCGGCTGCACCACGACCAGCGCGCCGCCCGCCAGCGCCGCCAGCGCCACCGACAGGCCGAAGGCAAGCCGCTTGATACGCACCGGATCGATCGCCATGAGCCGCAGCGCCTCCGCGTCCTGCGCGACCGCGCCGATGGCGAGCCCGGTGAAGGAGGACCGGAGCCAGAGCAGCAGCAATCCGAGCACGGCCGCGGCGAGCAACATGGGGACCAGCATCCGCAACGGCACGTCTATCTCGCCGAGGCGCAGCGTGACGAAGGCGTAGGGCGGGTCGAGGAAGCGCTGCTCCGGCCCGAAAGCCATCACCAGCCCGACCTCGATGATGAACATGATGCCGAAGAAAAAGGCGAGGCCTTGCAGCGCCTCCTCTCCTCTCCGCTCGAAAAAGTGGTGGTAGACGCTGTAGATGCCGATGCCGAGCACGTAAAACAGCGGTGCTTGCAGCACCGCCACGAGCAGCGGGTCGAGGCCGAGGGCGGTGCCGACGACGACCACGGAAAAGGCGCCGGCGATCATCAGCGCCGGGTGGGCGATGTTGACGATGTCGAGCATGCCGAAGGACATCGCCAGGCCCGAGGCCGCGAAGGCGTAGAGGCCGCCGAGCAGCAGGCCGCTGACGACGCCGTTCAGCAGCAGTTGAAGGTCGGGGTCCACCCGCCCGCTCAGGCGCCCGGGGGGCCGTAGGGCGCGCGCAGCTCCCCGGATTTCAGGTTCTCCGGCGCCAGGATCACCTTGGTGCCGGGCCGCTTGTACTTTTCCAGGTCGCCGTCACGGACGTTCTGGAACTGGACGAAGAGGTTGCGCGGCTCCGCCCATTCGCCGCTGGCGCTGAAGCGGAACTTGCCGACGATGGTGTCGAACTCGCTGGCGTGCATGTCGGCCGCCAACGCGGCCTGGTCCACGCGCCCGACGCGCGCCAGCGACTGCTCCAGCACCTGCATCTGGGCGTAGGCGTAGGGCGGGATGTAGTTGCCGAGCAGATCCGTCTGCTCCTTCGCCGCCTGCGTCCGGTACTTCTCCTGGAAGTCGGCGACGCCGGGGAAGTTCATCGTGGGCTCCGGCGAGTAGACGTCCCAATTGATCAGGTTGTTCAGGATAGGGCCGAACTGCGCTTGGAAGGCGGCGAGTTGCGGCCCGACCATCCCGCCGCCGAACATGGGCGGGTTGAAACGCAGCTCGCTCGCCGCGCGCAGGATGCCGCTGGAGTCCGGCGGGTAGGAGCCGATGAACACCACGTCCGGCCGTGCCGACTGGATGGCGCGCACTGTCGGCGTGAAGTCCACCGTCGAAGGCGGGTAGGAGCGGTCGTAGACCACGCGCAGCCCGCGCTGCCGGGCGTGGAAGCGCGCGCTCTCCGCGGCCTTCTGCGCGAACTCGTTGTCCACGGCGAGGATCGCCGCGCTCCGCGGCGGTGTCGGCAGCTTGGCGGCGACGTCGAAGTAGCCCTTCGCGTAGGTCTCCTTCATGTTGTCGCCGGTGATGTTCATGTTGAAGTGGCGGTCGTACTTGAAAACTTCGTTCACCCCGGCGCCGAACAGGGTCACGAAGCACATGTTCCGCTGCATCACCACCGGCATGGACGGCGCGATCATGGCGGTGGCGTAGGGCGAGGTGACGATGTCCACCCGGTCCACGTCCATCAGCTTGGTGTAGATGCCGGGCACCAGCCCGGGCGTGGTCTGGTCGTCGTAGAACACGAGCTGCACCGGCCGGCCGAGCACCCCGCCCCGCGCGTTCGCCTCCGCGGCCCAGATCTGGTAGGCGAGCAGCGTCGCCCGCCCGTTGCCGGCGAGCCCGCCCGAGAGCGCCATGGCGAAGCCGATGCGGATCGGGTTGGCCGACTGCGCGAAGGCCGGGAAGGCGCCCGCCGCGGCGCCGCCGACCGCCGCGCCGAGGGCGAAGCGCCCCAGATCCCGCCTGGTGGTGCTATGCATTTTGGTTTCCTCCCGTGAAGCCCCTTCGCGCCTTTCAACCCTCGGCGGGCATGACCCGTGAAGGATCGGCGCCGACGCGCCCGCCCGTCTCGCCTTCCTTGCGGCGCGACAGGCGGAAGTCGTAGCGGATGCCCGGCAGGTCCGGCCGCGGCGATCCCGGCACGCCCGTCGCCGCGTCCACGACCAGGGAGTTGGAGACTCCGAACACGGTGTCGCTGCCGATGTTCCGGTCGTCGGCGAAGTAGAGGGCCGTCACCAGATCCCGGTAGCCCTCGGCCGCGACCAGGATGTGGATGTGCGCCGGGCGCATCCCGTGGCGCCGTTGCTTCTGGACGAGTTGGCCGACCGGCCCGTCCATCGGGATGGAGTAGCCGATGGGCTTCACCGTGCGGAAGTGGAAGCGGCCTTGCGCGTCGGCCCGGAAGCGCCCGCGCATGTCCATCACCGTCGCGTCGCGCGCTTGCAGATCGTAGAGGCCTTCGGCGTTGGTCTGCCACACGTCCATCTCGGCGTGCGGCACAGGCCTGCCGGCGCCGTCGAGCACCTCGCCGAATAGGACGATCTCCTCGCCCGCGCGGTGGTGCACGGCTATGCTGTCGCCCAGAGCGAAGTCCGGCGCCTGCTCGCGGAAGAAGGGGCCTAGCAGGCTGGTTTCCGTCCCCGCCGCCTCGCGCCCGTCGGCGTCGTGCATCACGTTCACCAGGCGCGACAGGCCGAGCACGTCGGAGAGCAGGATGAACTCCTGCCGGAAGGGCGTGCAGGCTTGGCCTACGGCGGTGAGGTAAGCGATGCCGGCCAGCCACTCGTCCGGCGTCAGCTCCACCTCCCGCGCGAAGTCGTGCAGGTGGCGCACCGCCGCCGCCATCACCTCGCGCAGCCGCGCGTCCGGCGTTTCCGCCATCTGGGCGAGGACCTCCCGCGTCACCCCGAGGCGATCGAGATCCTGCATGGCGGTTCGCTCCCACGGCCGGACCGGCCTTGGTTGCAACGATGCGCGGTTTGGCCGGCCGCGGTCAATGCGGATGTGCCGGCGGTCAGCCGCCCCGCCCGGCGCGGTTCCACCCCCGACCGGCGTCGCCCAGCGGCTCGTGGCCGCCTTCGGTGACGACGATCGTGTCCTCCAGCTTGATGAAGCCCCGGCGCGGGTGGAGCAGCGTCGTCTCGACCGAGAGGACCATCTGGGCTTCGAGGGCGCGGTCGGCGTCGTGGGCCGGGTAGGGGATGGGGCCCTCGGCCGTGAGCCAGGGCGCCTCGTGCTGCACTAGCCCCATCCCGTGCGCCAGGAACTCTATGTGTTGGGCGAGCGGCGAAGCGGCGACGGCCTCCTCCCCGGCGGCCTGCACGTCCCCACCGCGCGCGCCGGCGCGCACCGTCTGCCGCGCGCGCCGCTGGATCGCCTGCACCGTCCCCAGCAGCTCCTCCAGCTCGCCGTCCGGCTCGCCGACCACGCCCATGCGGCAGAGGTCGCCGATGTAGCCCCGGTAGCGGCCGCCGGAGTCGAGCGAGAGGATGTCGCCCTCCGCGATGCGCTGCGAGGAGGCGGCGCGGTTCAGGCCGTTGCCGGCGGTGATGAGGCAGTACTCGAAGGTCAGGCCGCGGCTGACCTCCTCTTGGCGCAGCCGCTCCACGAGTTCGGCCTTCGTCATGCCGGGGGCGCAGGCGGCGAAGGTGGCGAGCATCGAATCGACCACCCTTTCAGACGCCTCCCGCAGCAGCGCCAGCTCGGCCGCGCTCTTGCGGGCGCGCAGCCGTTCGAGCGCGTGGCCGACGTCCACCAGCGCGCAGTTGGGCAGTCCGTCGCGCAGCACGGCAGCGGCGTCCATCGGGAGGAAGGCGGGCTCGATCCCCACCCGGCGCGGCGCGGCGCCCGTGCCGCGCAGGTGCGCGAGCGCGTTCTCGACCGCGTCGGTGGTCGTGCCGGACACCGTGCGGACGGCCGGCGTCCAGAACCGGCCGAGCTGGTGCTCGTGCTTCTCCAGCCGGTGGGCGACGTAGGCGGTGAGGTCCGGCCGGCCTCTGACGTACACGACGACGGGCAGGTAGCGGCTGAGGCCGATGGCATCGCGGTGGTCGAAGAAGGGAAAGGTGTACCCGCCGAGCATGTACTGCGCGGCCTGCCGGGAGGTCGTGACCACCGCGTCCACGTCCTGCTCCGCCAGCAGCGCGTCCAGGCGGGCGGCGTCGAAGGGCGGGACGCCGGGGACGACGCGCCCCTCCCCGGGCTCGGGCGAGGCGGCGTCGCCGGGGGCGAGGTTCTGCGGGCTCGTGATGACGGTCATGGCCTTCCTCCCTGGATGTCCTCTACCGCCGCGCGCTCCGGCGGACTCGCGCTGAGTTCGAGCACGCGCTCCGGCGTCAGGCCGAGGCTCGGGTCGCTCCAAGGCGCCTCGAGTCGGCGCTCGATGAACGCCCCGAGGTGCCGGGCGGCGCGCACAGCGTCGCGCCCCGGCCCGAGGCGGGTGCGCTCGTACTGCGCGAGGCCGGCGGCGACGGGAGTCCCGTCGTCGAGGCTCTCGGCGAGCGCGAGCGCGTCCTGCGCGGCCTTCAGCACGCCCACGCCGAGATGCGGCCGGGCGACGAAGGCGGCGTCGCCGAGCAGGGCGACGGGGCCGAAGGCCATGCGCGTCGATTCGAGGTCATAAACAGTCTGGAGCAGGAACTGCGGCGCCTTCTCGAAAGGCTCCAGGAAGGCCGGCGGCAACCTTTCCCGTGCCTCCTGCTGGATGGCGTCGAGGTGGGAGCGCCGGATCAGGGCCGGCGGGATCGCGCCGTCGTGCAGGCGCCCGGCGTCGTCGGTGAAGAGGTCCGCGAGCGCCGGCCCCTCGTCCATCGGATAGTACCAGAGGAAGTTGTAGCGCCGGCGGTCCGCCTCCACCGACCCGTCCGCGCCGGCGACGGGGTAGCCGATGAACTGGCCGTGGCCCGGGAAGGCGAAGGCGAAGCGCGCGAAGGTCTTCTCGCGAAATTGCGCGGACAGGGCGGCCTCGTCCACCATGCCGCGCCAGGCGACGTAGCCCGCGTAGCGCGGCGTGGCCTCGGGCGCGAACAGCGCCCGCACCGTCGAGCGGACGCCGTCGGCGCCGACGACGACGTCGGCCTCGACCGGTTCGCCCTCCCGGAAGCGCAAGACCGCCCCGCCGTCCGTGGCGTCTATGGCGACCACCTCCCGCGCCGCGTGGTGGCGCTCCGGCGGAAACGCCGCGTGGAGAGGCTGGTGCACGCGCGACCATGCGGTGAGGTACTGGTCCCGTGCGTGGTGCGCGAGTTGCTGTCCATCGCGGCCGAAGGCCGTCCGCCCGTCCACGCGGACGGCGATGGCCTCCGCCGGCAGGGCTCCGGCCGCCGTCAGGATCGCGTCGAGCTCCGGGTGCATGGCTATGCCGGCGCCGCGCGATTGCAGGGGGCCGGCGGCGCGCTCGAAGACGCGCACGTCCCACCCGCGCCGCGCCAGGAGGTTGGCCGCGAAGAGGCCGCCGACGGACCCGCCGACGATCGCCGCTCTCCTGCCCGTGCCGGCCATGGCGCGTCCCTCCCGGTGCGGCGTCCGGCCGCCCGCCGCGCACCTGCGGCCCAGTGTGCCGGACCGGACCGGCCGCGGAAACAGGAATAGTGGCACCCAGCCGCCCGAGCGCC
>CADCTL010000116.1 GCA_902805625.1 uncultured Acetobacteraceae bacterium | reverse complement strand
TCCTCGGCGAGTTCGGCGTGGTGCGGCAGGGCGACGGGCAGGGCGCCGGCCTCTGTCAGCACGGCGAAGTAGTTCTTCCGCAGCGCGTACCAGGGCAGCTTGGAGTAGCCGCCCGGCTCCTCCGCATCGAGGGTCAGGCCGATCACGGGGCGTTTGCTCATGCGCCGTCCCTAGAACCTCCGGTGGCGCGAGCGCAAGGCCGTTGCGCGCGGCGGGGGCGATCCGGTTCCGCTAAGGCCAAGCAAACGGGACGGGGAAGGGGCGCCCGAAGGGCCGCCCGGCCTTCACTGTCTGCACCGGCTTGAGCCAGCGGTCGCCGCGGCGGCGGTTGTTCCGGGTGTCCACGAACTCCACGGGCTCTTGCACCAGCTCCAGGATGGAGACGTCGCCCGGGGCGCCGACCTGCAAGGTGCCGAGCTTGTCCACCCGGTCGATCACCCGCGCCGGCTTGATGGTCGCCATCTCCACCACCTGCTCCAGCGTGTAGCCGTTGTTCAGGAATTTGCTCATCACCCATGGCAGGAAGGGCAGGCCCGGCGAGTTGCCGGACACGGCGTGGAGGTCGCTGCTGATGGTGTCCGGGCCGAAGCCCGCGTCGCGCGCCGGCTCGAACACCGTGTAGTCGAAGGAGCCGCCGCCGTGGCCGACGTCCACCACCACGCCGCGACGCTTGGCTTCCAACGCGGCGGGCAGGACGCGGCCGTTCTGGACCGTGTTGTTGCCGGCGCCGGAGAAGGCGTGGGTCAGGATGTCGCCGGGGCGGAGCAGGTTGAGCAACTCCCCCATGTCGCCGGGCGCGTTGCCGATGTGGCACATCACCTTGGCCCAAGGGCCGGCCATCTCGGCGGCTTGGACCGCTCGGCGGAGCGGCTCCAGCCCGTTGCCGCCGACCACGTCGGCGGTGATCCGGACCTTCACCCCGAGGCAGATGTCCCGGTTCTCCGCCACTGTCTTCGCCGCCGCTTCGACCGCGGCGTAGTCGATGTTCAGCATCTCGCCCACGGGGAAGCCGGCGAGGCCGATGGACGAGATGTGGACGAAGCCGAACAGCCGCGTGCGCGCCCGCGCCGCCACCGCGTGGCGGAACAGCGAGAAGGTGTTGGCCCCCGCGTCGCCGGCGCTGACGTAGGTGGTGGTCGCGGTCCAGGGCACCAACTCGTCCGCCGGCAGGCCGATGGCCGAGACTTCTGGATAGACGTGGGCGTGCAGATCCACCAAGCCGGGGCAGACGAGCTTGCCGGCGGCGTCGATCGCCAGCCGCGCCTCGGCGGCGGGGATCTCGGGCTCCACCGCCGCGACCAGCGCGTCCCGGATGCCGACGTCGCGCCGCGCGCGCAGGTTCTGCGAGGGGTCGAGCACCTCCCCGCCGCGGATGACCAAGTCGTAGCGCCGCGCCGGCCCTTGGGCGCGGGCGGAGCCGGCGACGGCGGCCGCCGCGCAGAGGGAAGCGCCGCCGGCCAGAACGGCGCGGCGAGACAGCGGAGACATATCGGAGCGGTTTCCTCTCCTTTGCGCGCCGGGACGGTCCGCCCGGCGCGAAGCGGAAACGCTAGCACCAAGCGCCAGCCGTCGGGAAACGCGGGCGGGGTTGGCGGGGCCGCTGCCCGACGGCCATAAGGGCCGCCATGAGCCCGATCGAAACCGCCTTGGACGAGGCGCGCGCCGCCGCCGCCCGCGGCGAGGTGCCGGTCGGCGCGGTGGTGACGGACGCGGCCGGGCGCGTGCTGGCTCGCGCCGGCAACCGGGTGGAAGAGTGGCGCGACGCCTCCGCCCACGCCGAGATGCTGGCCTTGCGCGCGGCCGCCGCGGCACAGGGCAGCCCGCGCCTCCTCGGCTGCACCCTCACCGTGACTCTCGAGCCCTGCCCGATGTGCGCCCAGGCGGCGTCGTTTTTCCGGGTGAAGCGGTTGGTGTTCGGCGCCTACGACCCCAAAGGGGGCGGTGTGGACCACGGCGCGCGGGTGTACGCCGCGTCCTCGTGCCACCACGCGCCGGAGGTGGTGGGCGGCGTGCGGGACGGCGAGTGCGGCGCGCTGTTGCGTGCGTTCTTCGCCGAACGGCGGGACGGGGCCGGTCTCGGGTCGCGGCAGGCTTGATGGCGCATCCTGTTCGGGGGCCGTTCCGGCCTGCCTGGGACCGCCGCTATTCGGCGTCCACCCCGGCGGAGCACATCGACGCCGACCCGGGTTGCGGAAGCGCGCCATCCTGCGCGACCGGCGCGGCTTCGGTGGCCTCGGTCCGGCTGGCCGAAACCAGTGTCCGATGCAGGAACTCGCTCCAGGGATCGACGCGGTGCTCGGCTGGCGCCGCCATCGGCGCCCGCGAGGGCAAAGGTCCGGTCGCCAACTCCACGTTCGATGCCTCCGCTCCGAGCGCTCACCTTATTACGAGCGGTGTGACGTCATAATGGCAGAGATATAACAGAATGTTTCATATGCCACGGAAGGCACTATATGTGAGTAACGAAACCGCGACAAACGCTGGAACGAAACTGATGCCGGCGATGCTCCGCAGGCCGTTGCTGGTCGCACCCCTGCTGCTCCCGTTCGCGGCGAGGGCGCAGGGAACGGCGGAGTGGCCCGCACGTCCGGTGCGCGTCCTGCTCGCTTACCCGCCCGGCGGCAGCACCGACGTTCTCGCGCGGGCCCTGGCCGAGCGGCTGTCAGCCGTGTTCCCCGGGCCAGGCTTCGTCGTGGAGAACCGTCCGGGTGGCGCGGCCGTGGTCGGCACCCAAGCCGCGGCGACCGCGCCGCCGGACGGGTACACGCTGGCGCTCGGCAACAACCAGACCCACGCAGCGAACGCCGCCATGGTGCGCGGCCTGCCCTACCGGCCGGTGCAGGACTTCGCGGCGATCGGTCGTTTGGCGGAGGTGCACCACGCGCTGGTGGTGCCCGCGACATCCCCACCCCGGACCTTGGCGGAGTTGGCGGCGCGCGGGCGGGGCGGCGGGGCGTTGACCTACGCTTCCTCGTCCGTGGGCTCGGCCAGCCACGTCATCGCCGAGAGCTTCGCGCGGCGGGAAGGCTTGGCCGCGACCCACGTGCCCTACCGCGGCGGCGCCCAGGCCACGACGGACACGGTGGCCGGGGTGGTCGATTTCTTCGTTTCGACCTGGCCGCAGGTGTCCGCGCTGGTGCGGGAAGGGCGGCTGCGGTGCCTCGGCATCGGCGCCCCGCATCGGCTGGCCGACTTGCCCGAAGTGCCGACCTTCGCCGAAACGGGGACGCCGTACATGGCGGTGGACGCTTGGTTCGGGCTGTTCGCCCCGGCCGGCAGCCCGGCGGCCGTGGTGGCGCGGCTGTCGGAGGCGCTGCCGCGCATCCTGGCCGAGCCGGACTTCGCCGCGCGCCTCGCCGGCCTGGGCTTCCAGCCCGCGCCGTTGCCGGCCGCCGAATTCGCGGCGTTCCAACGCGCGGAGGTGGCGCGGTGGGAGGAGTTGGTCGCGCTCACCGGCATAAGGCTGGAAGGCTAAACCGGCCTCAGCCGCGCCGCGTCGGCCGCCGGCGGTGGCTCACCCGCCGGTCGTCGCGGCGATCCTCTCGTGCAACGCCAGGAAGACCAAGCCGGCCGAGACCAGCACGGCGCCGACGATTTCGAGGCCGAGCGCGCCGCTCAGGGCACCTGCCAGCGCCGGCACGGCGGCCGCTCCGACGACGGCGGCCGCGACCTGGAAGCCCACCGCGTGCGCCGCGGCGCCGGCGCCGAGCCGGCGGGGCGTTTCCGCCATGAGGCCCGGGAACAGCGGGCCGAGGGCGAGCCCGATCAAGCAAAGGCCGACGGCGCCGGACAAAGGCGCTGCGGCCGGAGCCAGGGCGAAGAGCAAAGTCCCCGCCACCGCTCCAACGGTCGCCATGCGCGCGAGGCGCAGGTTTCCGAGGCGCACCACCACCGTGCCGGCCGCTACCCGCCCGAGCGTGAACAGCGTCCAGAAAGCGCCGACGCAGAGACCGGCGACGGCGGGGTCCAGGCTCCGCGCCTCCGTCAGCACGGTGTAGCTCCACTGGCCCGCCGTGGCTTCCAGGCCGGCCAGGACGAAGAACGCGGCGATCTGCAACCGCGCCGCCGGGAGGCGGAGCGTTCGCCGCGCGGTGAAAGCGCCATCGGTGGGGGCGCCCCCGGCAGTCGCCAGCAAGGGCGCGGCGGACCAGACGCGCCCGGTCGCGGCGTAGGCCAGCGCGAGGGCGGCGAGGACGAGGGCGATCGTCGCGTGCCCCCAGCGCCAGCTCCAGCCCGCGGCCAGCACCGCCGTCATCAGCAACGGGCCGAGCGCCGCGCCGACGCCGTAGCAGGCGTGGAGCCAGTTGAGCTGGCGGGCCCCGAAGGCGGTCGCCACGAACAGGTTGAGCGCCGCGTCGATGGCGCCGCCGCCCGCACCGAGCGCGACGGCGCAGAGGAGGAAAATGGGCCAAGCCCCGGTCGTCGCGCACCCCGTGAGGGCGAGCGCCACGAGCGCGCTGGAGGCCGCGAGCAACCGGCCGAGCCCCAGCGTCCGCACCAGCCCGCCGGCCATGAGGCTCGACGCGAGGTAGCCGGCGGCCGCGCCGGACAGGATGAGGGCGAGGCTGCCCTGGCCCACCCCGAACGCGTCGCGGATGGACGGCCACGCCACCCCGGTGATGGCGTCCGGCAGGCCGAGACCGACAAAGGCGAGGTAGGCCACGATCAGCAGGCGGAGGTCCCGCCGCTGCTCGGGAGGGCTGGGCGTTCGCATGGGCGCGCTTCTCGCGTCCCGGCGCGGTCTTGCCAACCCGGCCGCGCGTTGTTGAGGCACGCCCAACCCGCGCGGTAGCCTCCTGTCCGCCGCACGATCCGCACGGCCCGATGCGCCGGGTCGGCCGGCGCGTGCGCGTTCCCGGAGGGACACGCCCATGGATGCCGAAACGGCCGCCCGGAGCGACCTCGACGCGCTCCTGGCGCTGAACAACGATTACATCCGCTCGGTGCAAAACGGCGACGTGCGGCGGTTCAGTGAAATCTTGGCCGACGATTTCTTGTGCTCGAACCCGGACGGTTCGCTCGTGGACAAGGCGGGCTTCCTCGCGCACACCGCGCGGCCGGTCATGGTCCGCGGCCTCGCGGCGGAGGACGTGAAGGTGCGAGTCCTCGGCGACATCGCCATCATCCACGCGCGCACCAGCTACACGACGGCGGAAGGCGAGCGGCGAAACGGCCGTTACACCGACGTGTGGGCGCGGCGCGACGGGCGCTGGCTCGCGGTGTCCGCGCACGTGACGCGGTAGTCATGGCGGAGGGGCGCCTCAGCCCTTCTTTTCCCAACCCCGCGCACCCTGCTGCCAGTAGCTGAGGGCGTGGCCGGCCGCCTTGGCCGCGGCCCAGCGGCGCCGCGCCGCGGCCAGCGCCGCTTCGTCGTTGCCGTCGAACAGGTCCAACACGCGGTCGAAGCGGTCGAGCCGCTCGCTCTCGGCGCCATCCAGCAGAAACAGGAACCGGGCGCCGTTGGGGGCGCCCTCGGCCGGCGGATCCTCGTCCGTCAGCCAGATCGGTTGCAGCTCGGCGCTGCCCGAGCGCTTGGTGCCGTGCGGCAGCCAGTCCGGGTCGGAGGAGAGCCACAGCGCGGCGTCCAGCGCCTCCACCCGCTCCGATCCGCCGCAGAGCACCATCGCGCGCCCGCCGCCCGCCAGCACCCGGCCGAGCAGACGCGGCAGTGCTTGGTCGAGCGGCGTGCGCGTCAGGTGGTAGAAGCCGATCTCCGCCACGTCGCCGCCCGCCGCCGGACTCAGCCTTCGTAGTGCGCCGCCACCATGCGGTCGAGCAGGCGCACGCCGAAGCCCGTGGCGCCTTTGGGCACCGAGGGCAGGTCCTTGGTGGTCCAGGCGGTGCCGGCGATGTCCAGGTGCGCCCAGGGCACGTGCCCGTTCGCGGCGCCCTTGTCCTTGTCCTTGCCGTTGCCGCCACCCACGAAGCGCTGGAGGAACTGCGCCGCGCTGATGGAGCCTCCGGGGCGGCCGCCGACGTTCTTCATGTCGGCGATGTCGGACTTGATCTGCTTGTCGTAGGCGTCGCCGAGCGGCATCCGCCAGCAGGCCTCGCCCGTGTTCTTGCCGGCGGAGACGATGCGCGCGGCGAGCTCGTCGTCGTTGGAGAACAGCCCGGCGTTCTCGTGGCCCAGTGCTACGATGATGGCGCCGGTGAGCGTGGCGAGGTCCACCATCGCCGCGGGCGCGAAGCGGTCCTGGCAGTAGGACATGACGTCGGCCAGCACCAGCCGCCCTTCGGCGTCCGTGTTGATGACCTCCACAGTCTTGCCCGACATGGTCTTCACCACGTCGCCCGGCCGCTGCGCGTTGCCGGACGGCATGTTCTCCACCATGCCCACCAGCCCGACCGCGTCCACCTTGGCGCGCCGGCCCGCCAGCGCCGCCATCAGTCCGATGACCGCGGCGCCGCCGGCCATGTCGAACTTCATGTCCTCCATGCCGCCGGCCGGCTTGATGGAGATGCCGCCGGTGTCGAAGGTGACGCCCTTGCCGATGAAGGCGATGGGCTTGCCCTGCGGCTTGGCCTTTTTGCCGTTGCCCCCCGACGCGCCGAGCCACTGCATCACGGCGATGCGCGGCTCGTTCACGCTGCCCTGCGCGACGCCGAGGATCGCGCCCATGCCGAGCTTCTTCATCTCTTTGGGCCCGAGGATCTCGACCTGCACGCCGAGCTTCTCCAGGTCCTGGCAACGCTCCGCCATGGTCTCGGGGTTGAGCACGTTGGGCGGTTCGGACACCAGGTCGCGGGCGAGGAACACGCCGTCCGCCACCGCGCGCATCGGCGCCCAAGCGGCCTTGGCGTCCGGCACGGAGCCGGTGGCGAGGGCGACGCGCTCCAGCTTCGGCTTGTCGTCCTCCTTTTCCGTCGTGCGGTAACGGCCGAAGCGGTAGCTCCGCAGCGCCATGCCCATGGCGAAGGCGGCGGCGAGGTCCGGCGGCATCGCGTCCGCGGCCACGGTGGCTTCCTTCTCGCTCCGCACCAGCGGCAGCGCCCCGCCGCCGGCGGCCTCGGCCGCTTCCGCCGAAAGCTCCCCGGCCTTCCCCAAGCCCACGGCGACGATCCGCGACGGGCCCGCCGCGCCGTCCGGCATCGGCGCCCAGATCGTGCAGCTCTGGCCCTTGCGGCCCTTGAAGTCGGCGGCGTCGAGGGCGCGCTTGACCGCGCCGCCCGCCGCGGCGTCCAGGTCCGCGCCGAGGCCGCCGAGCGCGCTGTCTTCCGCCACCGGCAGGACCAGGGCGCCGCCGCGGGGCAGGGCGGGTTTCACGAAGGTTATGTCGAGCATTCTTCCGCAGCTCCAACGCATGGTTCGCGCGGCGACGATAGCGCCGCCGCGACGCGCCTTCAGTCGGCGCCGATGAGCTTCACCCTACGCCCGTCCACGCCGAGCGCCAGCCGTCCCCGCTTGAGGGCCAGCGCGGCTTCTCCGAAGACCTCCCGCCGCCAGCCGCGCAACGCCGGCACCTCCGGCGCATCCTCCGTGGCCAGGCGGTCCAGCTCCTCGCCGTTGGCGAGCAGGCGGGGCGCGACGTCGTGCTCCTCGCTCTTGGCGGCGAGCAGCACCTTCAGCAACGCCACCAAGGCGGGAGAGGGGGAGGGGCCTTGGCGGTCGCGCGGCGGTTCCGGCAGCAGCGAGTCCGGCAGCGCCTTGGCGGTCTCGACGGCGGCCAGCAGCCCGGCGCCGCTGCGGCCGCGGGCGAAACCCTCCGACACGCCGCGGGCCCGCGCCAGCTCCGCTGGGGTGGTGGGGGCGGTGGCTGAGAGTTCCAGCAGCGTTTCGTCCCGCACCAGCCGCTGGCGGGGTATGTTGACGCGCTGCGCTTCCCGCTCCCGCCAGGCCGCGGCGGCGCGCAGCACGCCGAGCGCGCGCCGGTTCTGGGTGCGGGGTTTGAGCCGTTCCCAAGCGGTCTCCGGGTCCACGCGGTAGCCGGCGGGGTCGGTCAGCGCCGCCATCTCCTCCGCCACCCAGTCGAGCCGCCCTTCGCGCGACAGGCGCTCGCGCAACCCGGTGTAAACGCGGCGGAGGTGGGTGACGTCGGCCGCGGCGTAGTCGATCTGGGACGCGGAAAGCGGGCGCGCCGACCAGTCGGAGAAGCGGTGCGCCTTCTCGATGGACACGCCGGCCAAGGCGCGGCACAGGCCGTCGTAGCTCACCTGGTCGCCGAAGCCGGCCACCATGGCGGCGATCTGGGTGTCGAACATCGGCGTCGGCACGGCGCCGAACCGCAGCAGGAAGATCTCCACGTCCTGGCGGGCGGCGTGGAACACCTTCACCACCGACGGGTCGGCCAGCAACGCGCCGAGCGGCGCCAGGTCGAGGTCCGGCGCCAGCGCGTCCACCACCGCGACCTCGTCCTCGCCGCCGAGCTGCACCACGCAGAGTTCGGGCCAGTAGGTCCGCTCCCGCATGAACTCGGTATCGACCGTGACGAACTCCTCCGACGACAGGCGCCGGCAAAGGGTTTCGAGTTCGGCGGAGGTGGTGACGAGCGCCGGAACGGTGTCCGGCGCGGGTACGCGACGACTCATGCCGGGATGCTAGGCCGCCGCCGGAGCGAGGGAAAGCCGAGCCTTGCCGTCTCTGGCCGCCGCGCCAAGGTGGCGGCATCGGAGGAGGAGCGGCGCATGCGGAAGAGAGCCCTGGGCAGGTCGGGATTGACGGTGCCGCCGGTGATCTTCGGCGGCAACGTCTTCGGCTGGACGGTGGACCGGAACACCGGCTTCCGCCTGCTGGACGCCATGGTGGACGCCGGGCTGAACGTCATCGACAGCGCGGACATGTACTCGGCCTGGGCGCCGGGCCACACGGGCGGCGAGTCCGAAACGATGATCGGCGAGTGGCTTCGCGCTCGGCCGGGGCGGCGAGGCGACGTGGTGGTCCTCACTAAGTGCGGCATGGAAATGCCGGGGCAGGGCAAGGGCCTCTCGCCCGCTTGGATCAACCGCGCCGCCGACGCGAGTCTCCGGCGCCTGGGCGTGGAGCGGATCGACTTCTACCAAGCGCACAAGGACGACGAGACGGTGCCGCTGGAAGACACGCTCGGCGCCTTCGCCAAGCTGATGGACGAGGGCAAGGTGGGGGCCATCGGCGCCTCCAACTACACCGCGCCTCGCTTGAAGGCGGCGCTGGAGGCGAGCGCGCGCAACGGCCTGCCGCGCTTCGAGAGCCTGCAACCGCTCCACAACCTCCTGGAGCGCGGCATCGAGGCGGACCTGCTTCCGCTGTGCCGGGAGGAAGGGCTGGGCGTGATCCCGTATTCGGCGCTCGCGTCCGGCTTCCTGACCGGCAAGTACCGATCGGAATCCGACCTCGGCAAGAGCCCGCGCGGCGCGCGGAGCGCCGCGAAGTACCTGAACGAGCGCGGGACGCGGGTGCTGGCGGCGCTGGACGAAACGGCGGCGCGCCTTGGCGCAACGCCGGCTCAGGTGGCGCTCGCGTGGCAGGCCGCGAAGCCCGGCATCACCGCCTCCATCGCCAGCGCTACGAGCGAGGAGCAGTTGGAAGGGCTGGTGAAAGCAGCGAGCTTGGAGCTGGACCAGGAAGCGACCGAAGCGCTGGACGCGGCGAGCGTGTGAGGCGTCGCCGGACGTCGTGACCGTTCCGGAACGCGCGGAAACCGCCGGCCGGTCCTGGCGCTTGCCGTTGATCCGAGGACCGGGCGCGTGCCTGGCGGGGAGGAGATGCCGATGTCCGAGCTGGTCGTTGTGGGCTTCGAAGACACCCAGCAAGCCGACCGGGCGCTGACCGAACTGGTCCGCCTGACGAAAGAGCACCTGATCGATCTTGAAGACGCGGTGGTGGCGATCCGCTCGCCCGACGGCACGGTGCGGATCAAGCAGAGCGTCAACCTGGTCGGTATTGGCGCGGCCCAGGGCAGCCTGTCGGGCGGGCTGTGGGGATCGCTCGTGGGCTTGCTGTTCCTCAATCCGCTGCTGGGCTTCGCGGCCGGCGCGGCGGTGGGCGCGGGGAGCGGGGCGCTGGCAGGCAGCCTGAGCGACTACGGCATCGACGACGGCCTCATAAAGTCCATCGGCGACACGCTGCAGCCGAACACCTCGGCCTTGTTCGTGCTGATCCGCAAGGTGCAGCCTGAGAAGGTTCTGGCCGAGCTGGCGGGCTTCAAGGGAAAGGTGATCCGTTCGTCCTTGTCGCCGGAGCAGGAGCAGCGGCTCCAAGCGGCGCTGTCGCAAGCGCGGCGCGAGGACGTGGGCGCGGCACCGACGGCGGCGTCGCGGACCCCGCCCGGGGCGGCCGGCGCCAGCCCCGGCACGACCGCCACGGCCGGCCCGGACCCGGTCTGACGCGGAACAGGGCCAGCCAGCCGCTATGCCGGAAAGGGCGGCCGCCGCCCCGCTCCAGCGCGACCGCGTCCTGGTGGACCTCGCCCTGCAAGGCGGCGGCGCGCACGGCGCCTTCGCCTGGGGCGTGCTGGACCGCTTGCTGGAAGAGCCCTGGCTGGAGATCGAGGCCATCTCCGGCACCTCGGCCGGGGCGATGAACGCCGCGGTCCTGGCGGACGGGCACGCCGCCGGAGGCGCCGAGGGCGCGCGGGAAGCGCTGGAGCGGTTCTGGTCGGCCGTTTCACGCGCGGCCATGTTCAGCCCGATCCGGCGCACGCCGCTCGACGTTCTGCTCGGCCGCTGGACGCTGGACGCCTCGCCCGCCTTCTTGGCCATGGACCTCGCGGCGCGGCTGGTCTCGCCCTACCAATTGAACCCGCTCGGCTCCAACCCGCTGACGGACGTCCTCGCGGGCGTGGTGGACTTCGGCCGGCTGGCGCGCGCGCCCATCCGGCTCTTCGTCACCGCCACCAACGTCCGAACGGGCCAGGGCAGGATATTTGAGAACGCCGAGATCACGTCCGACGTGCTGCTCGCCTCCGCCTGCTTGCCGACCTTGTTCCAGGCGGTGGAGATCGGGGGCGAGGCCTACTGGGACGGCGGTTACTCCGGCAATCCCACCATCACGCCGCTGGTGCGGGACTGCTCCTCCGACGACACCGTCCTGGTGCAGATCAACCCCGTGGAACGCCCCGGCGTGCCGCGCACGGCGCGGGAGATCAACAACCGGGTCAACGAGGTGTCTTTCAACGCGACCCTGCTCAAGGAACTGAAGATGATCGCCCTGCTGCGGGAGGTGGCGAACCCCGGCGACTGCGAGGGCGCTCTTTGGGCGAGGATGCGCGTCCACCGCATCGCGTCCGCGGCCATGGCGGATCTCGGCTACTCCTCCAAGCTCAACGCCGAATGGGACTTCCTGACCTTCCTGCGCGACGAGGGGCGGCAGGCGGCGGAGGGGTTCCTGCAAAGGCACGGGCACGACCTCGGCCGCCGCTCCACCCTCGAACTCGAGGGACTGTTGCGGGACTGACCCGTCGGGTGTCGCTTCGGGGTTGACTTCCGCCTTGCGGCAACTCTCTCTGCCGGGTCATTCCCAGCGCTTCCAGGTCCAGACGCCATGCACGCCTACCGCTCCCACACCTGCGCCGCGTTGCGCGCCGCCGACGCCGGCGAAACCGTCCGCCTGTCCGGCTGGGTGCACCGCAAGCGCGACCACGGCGGGGTGCTGTTCATGGACCTGCGGGACCACTACGGCCTCACGCAGTGCGTGGTGGGGCAGGGCTCGCCGGTCCTCGCCCAGGCCGACGCGCTGCGGCCGGAGAGCGTCGTGACGATCACGGGCGAGGTGGTGCGGCGCGAGGGCGCGACGGTGAACCCGAGGCTCCCCACCGGCGAGGTGGAGGTGCGCGTGCGCGAACTCACCGTGCAGTCGGAGGCGGCGGTGCTGCCCATCCAGGTGGCGGGAGAGGCGGAGTTCCCGGAAGACCTGCGCCTGCGCTACCGCTTCCTCGACCTGCGGCGGGAGCGGCAGCACCGCAACATCATGCTGCGCGCGGGCGTCATCGCCTCCATCCGCCGGCGCATGATCGAGGCCGGATTCACCGAGTTCCAGACGCCGATCCTGACCGCTTCCTCGCCGGAAGGCGCGCGCGACTACCTAGTGCCGTCCCGCCTGCACCCCGGCACCTTCTACGCCCTGCCGCAGGCCCCGCAGCAATTCAAGCAGTTGGCGATGGTGGCTGGCTTCGACCGCTACTTCCAGATCGCGCCCTGCTTCCGCGACGAGTCGAGCCGCGCCGACCGCTCGCCGGGCGAGTTCTACCAGCTCGATTTCGAGATGAGCTTCGTCACGCAGGAGGACGTCTTCGCCGCCATCGAGCCGGTGCTGGCGGGCGTTTTCGAGGAGTTCGCCGACTGGAGCGGCACGCGGCGCGCGGTGACGCCGGCGCCGTTCCCGCGCATCCCCTTCGACCAAGCCATGCTGGAGTTCGGCTCGGACAAGCCGGACCTCCGCAACCCGCTCCGCATCCGCGACGTCACGGAGCATTTCCGTGGCGGCGCTTTCGGCCTGTTCGCGCGCAACATCGAGAAGGGCGCAGGGGTGCGAGCCATCCCGGCGCCGGGCGCCGGCGCCAGCCCGCGCTCCTTCTTCGACAAGCTGAACGAGTGGGCGCGGGAGCAGGGGGCGGGCGGCCTCGGCTACATCACCTTCGAGGGCGGCGAGGCGCGCGGCCCGATCGCCCGCAACCTGGAGCCCGAGCGCGCGGCGGCGATCCGCGAGGCCTGCGGCCTCCGCGACGGCGACGCGGTGTTCTTCGCTTGCGACAAGCCGGCCGCCGCCGCCAAGTTCGCCGGGCAGGTCCGCACGCGCCTCGGCTCCGAACTCGACTTGTTGGAGCGCGACGCTTTCCGCTTCTGCTGGGTGACGGACTTCCCGATGTACGAGCGGAACGAGGACACCGGCCAGATCGAGTTCAGCCACAATCCCTTCTCCATGCCCCAGGGCGGGCTCGAAGCGCTGGACACGATGGACCCGCTGGAGATCAAGGCTTTCCAGTACGACATCGTCTGCAACGGCATCGAGCTGTCCTCCGGCGCCATCCGCAACCACCGCCCCGACATCATGCTCCGCGCCTTCGCCATCGCCGGCTACACGGCCGAGCACGTCGAGGAGCGCTTCGGCGGCATGTTGAACGCCTTCCGGCTGGGCGCCCCGCCGCACGGGGGATCGGCGCCGGGCATCGACCGCATCGTCATGCTGCTGGCGGACGAGCCCAACATCCGCGAAGTCATCCTCTTCCCCATGAACCAGCAGGCGGAAGACCTGATGATGGGCGCGCCCGCCCCGGTGGAGCCGGCGCGGCTCAAGGAGTTGCACATCCGGCTCGACCTGCCGCCGCAGAAAGGCGAGGGGCGGGGTGCGGCGGGCGGCAAGGCTTCCTAACTCATGGGTATGGCCCTGAAGGAGACTCCGATGCACCGTTTCTCGACCGCGGTGCTCGCCGCCGGCCTGCTGGGCCTCACACCCCTCGCCGCGCGCGCGGCCGAGCCGGGGGCGGACGCCATGGCGGCGCACCGGGCGGCCTACCGCCTGACGCTGGACCGATCCCGCGACAACGCCATCGCCCGCGCGGAAGGGGTCATGGTGTACGAGGTGGTGGACGCCTGCGACGGTTGGGCCACGCGCCAGCGCTTCACCCTGGTGCTGACCGACCGCGACGGGCAGGTGGTCGAGAGCGCGTCCGACTACTCCACCTACGAGACCAAGGACGGTCGGACCATCCGCTTCTCGTTGACCCAGACCTCGCAAGGCGCCGTGTCCCAGCGCGTGTCGGGCGAGGCGGAGGTGTCGCCGGACGGCGCCGGGCGGGTGCGCTACGCCGACCCGGAGCCGAAGGAGGAGGCGTTGCCGCCCGGCACTCTCCTGCCGATGCTGCACACCATCCGGTCGCTGGCCGCGGCGCGGGCGGGGTCGCGCATGCTGGTGACGCCGTTGTTCGACGGCACCAGCCCGGACGGCGCGCAGGACACCACCACGGTGATCTCCGGCTGGCAGGCGGCGCAGTCGAACGCGCGCTTCCCGGCGCTGGCCACGCTCGGCAGCGCGCGGATGCGGGTGGCGTTCTTCGACCGGGCCAACGACGCCAAGACCGGCGGCGGCGCCAGCTCGCCCGACTACGAAGTGGGGCTGCGCTACTTCGAGAACGGCGTCGCCGACGATCTGAAGATGGAGTTCGGCGAGTTCAGCGTGAACGGCCGGATGGAAGAGCTGGCGATCCTGCCCGGCGGGTGCTGAGCGGGGGCGCCGGTTTCCCGGCGCCCGCCGCGTGCCGCGTCAGAACGCCCGGCTGAACGTCACCAGCGCCCGCTGGCCGCAGATGCGCTGGCCGCCGTTGGCGCGGTCCGCCACCGGCGCGCAGTCGCGCTTGCTGATGTCGGTGCCGTAGAAGCCGACGGCGACGTTGACGCCGGCGAAGACCTCGCGCTGCACGCCCACGGCGTACCAGAGGTAGTCGGGCGTGCCGAAGAACGCCTCGCGCTCGATCCACTGGTAGCCGAGCCGGCCGAGCACGGTGAGGCCCAGCGGCGCCGCGACGTCCGCGCCGCCCTCCACGTAGTAGCCGTCGCCGGAGCGGCCGAAGTAGTTGGGCGAGTAGAAGAAGGCGGCCTGGAGCTTCACCGGGTCGGCGGCGTAGCTCGCCTTGACGCCGACCTCCTGGAACTCGTTGAGCTGCCCGCCGGGGGCCTTGTCCTGGCCGGGGTACAGGTAGGCGACGTAGCCGAGGTCCAGCTTCACGCCCGCGAGCTCGAAGCGGTAGCCGGCGAGGAGGTCGAGTTCCTGGCGGGCGTCGTTGTGGGGCGAGGCCAGGAACTTGGCGTTGGACAGGAACGCGCCGACGTAGACGCCGCTCCCGTGCTCGAAGTCGACGGTGCCCTGGACGGCCCAGTTGTTCCGCGTCTGGCTGATGCCGCGGAACAGGTAGTCGCTGGCGACCGCGCCGAGGCCGGTCACGGTGACGCCGGTGCCGGGGATGGCGGTGCCCGTCGCCGCGGCCGCCTGCTCGGCCGTGTTGCCCGCGGCGACGCCGGCGTCGGTGGCGGGGCCGGTGGTGGCCTGCGCGGCGGCTCCGCCGCCGAACGCCGCCACGAGCGCCGAGGCCGCAACCACGGCGAGAAGCATGGTGGAGAAGGCACGCATGGCTTCCAAGCTCCTTAGCATTGCAGTTGCACTTCGGCTGACTTGCGGCGTCCGTCCTGCATGGACCGGAGCGCGGCGATGAACGGTGAGTCGATGGAGGTGACGCTCGAACGGTGGGCGTCGGAAGCGCGCGCCGCCAAGGCGCGGATGCGCCCCTTGTTCACGCAGGAACGGGCCGCGGCCTCGACGGGCGTTCGAAGCAGTGCTTCGAACCCTCGACGCCGTGCTCGGGCCGGAGCGGCGCAAGACGGGTTGGATGCGCGCGGAGGCGGCGGACGGCGCCAGGCCGTGGCGGCAGCAGACGGTTCGCGGCCGCGGCCGGTGGGAGGCGGACGCGCTGCGCGACACCGTGCGGGACCACGCGACCGAGGCGCTCGAGGCTCCGGATGCGGTGCTGGTGGCCGACGAGACCGGCTTCCTCAAGCAGGGCAAGGCGTCCCGCGGGGTCGGGCGGCAATGCATCGGCTCGGCGAGCAGGATCACCAACTGCCAGGTCGGCGTGTTCGCGGCCTACGCGTCGCGGCACGGCCACGCCATCATAGGCCGCGCGCTCTACATGCCGAAGGACTGGGTCAAGGACCCGGCCCGCTTGGCCGCGGCGCATGTGCCGGAGAGCGTCGCGTTCGCGACCAAGCCCCGGCTCGCGCTCGGCATGGCCGAGCGCGCCATCGCGGCGGGCGCGCCTTTCGCCTGGGTGGCCGCCGACGTGGTGTACGGCACCGGCGAGGTGGAGATGGCGCTGCGGTGCGCAGGGGTGGGCTACGTGTTCGGTACCAACGGCACCCAGCCCTACAACTCCTGGATCGGTAAGCCGGGGGTGTCCGGCACGGCCGAAGAGATCGCGCGAGCCCTCGCCCCCTCGGCCTGGAGGCGCCTGCCCGCGGGCGAGGGCACGAAAGGGCCGCGGCTCTCCAACTGGGCTTACCTCGAGTTGGCCGATTTTGACGCAGACGAGTACAAGGACGGCGCGACCGGCGTCTGGAAACGCGGGCTGCTGGTCCGGCGGGGCCTTGCCGACGGCGAGGGCGCATTCTTCAGCACTTGGTGCCCGGCGGGCGCCCCCATCGAGACCTTGGTTTCCGTCAAGGCAAGGGTTGGGCGATCGAGGACGCGTTCGAGACGGCCAAGACCGAACTCGGCCTCGACCACAACGAGACCCGGTCGCGACCCGATGCACTCTTCCCGCGGCCACTTCGTCAAGGCGAACGGTTTGTGCTGGTTCACCCTCGCCCTGCTCGCGCCGGTGCCTTGGTCCGAGTGGGCATGGGCGGTGCCGTTCCTGACCGCGCTCGCGTCGTCCGGGCGCCATGCGCGTGGGCGCGGCAGGCGGCACAGGAGGCTGACCGCCTGGGTGCGCCAAGCCCTGCTCCAGCTCGCCCGCTGGCCGCCGGACCGGCGCATCGTCGCGGTAGCCGACCGGAGCTACGCGGCGCTGGAACTGCTGCACGCGGTACGGGGTCGCGTGTGCGTGGTAGCGCGGCTGCGGCTCGACGCGCGGCTGTTCGACCCACCCCCGCCCGGCACGCCGCGTACCATCGGCCGCCCGCGCGTCGTCGGTACCCAGCGACCCACCCTGGCCCAGCGCCTGCACCGGCCCGACACGCCCTGGTGCCGGCTGGAGGTGGGCGGCTGGTGCGGGGGCGGAGGCCACCGCTTGGTGGAAGCCGCATCGGGCACCGCAGTCTGGCACCACACCGGCCTGCCGACGGTGCCGGTGCGGTGGGTGCTGGTGCGCGATCCTCAGCGCCGGTTCGACCCGCAAGCGCCGCTCTGCACGGACCTCAGCGCCGAGCCCGCCGACGTCCTGTCGTGGTTCATCCGCCGCTGGTCCGTCGAGGCGACCTTCGCCGAGGCCAGGCGGCACCTCGGCGTGGAGACCCAGCGCCAGTGGTCGGACGCCGCCGTCGCGCGCACCACGCCGGCGCTGCTCGGCCTGTTCTCGCCCGTCCCCCTGCGGACCGCCGATCTGCACGCACGCAGCGCGCTGACGCACCGCCGCGCGGCCTGGTACCGCAAGGAGGAGCCCACTCAGCGACGCGCCCGCCGCCGTCCAGCGCTCGCTCTGGGCCGAAGCGGCGCGTTTCCCGACACCGCGGCGCACCGGCGACCGCGTGGAAGTGCCGCGCGCCGTGCTGGACCGCCTGGCCGGCATCGCCTGCCACGTGGCGTACCAACCAAAGTCGAGGTGAGGGCCCGTTTCTAGAAGTCATGCAGCAAGCAGTTGCGGGAGCGGGTCGCGGGCGTCGTCCCGCTCCTCGCGGGGCGCCTCAGCGGGTTGTGTTGGAGTCGTGGCCCGTCCCGCGCAGCGACTGGGGCGATCGGCCGAACTCCTCCGGTCGGCCGACGTCCGGGCCGACGGCGGCGCGGTCCTCGTCGATCTGCCGGGCGCCGGGGGAGGCGGCAGGGGTGGAGGACCGCGCCTTGTCGGCGGCGCGCGCGTCCAGCGCCTCGTCCCGGGCGCGGTCGCGCCGCACCTCGGAGTTCAGCGTGCGGCTGGCGCTCTCGGCGGAACTCTCGGCACGGACGGCGAGAGGGAGGGCGAGCGCAAGTGCGGCGCCTGTCGCCGCC
>CADCTL010000115.1 GCA_902805625.1 uncultured Acetobacteraceae bacterium | reverse complement strand
GTCCGCCCTCCAGGCCGGGTCCGACATCATCTCGCCGGATGAGCGCGAAGTGTTGGAAGCGCGGCTGTTGGACCTCCTGCTGGCGCTGGACCTGCCCGCGCGCGCGTCGGCGCTGCTGGGCGAGGCCGCAGGGCGCGCGACCGGGGAAGCGCGGGCGGAGATCGGGTGGCGCTTGGCCGCGCTCCGCTTGCGAGAGGGCGACGCGGCCGGGGCGCAATCCGCCCTCGACACCACGGACGCGCCGGAAATGGCCGAGGCGCTGCGGGCGCGCCGCACGGCCATCGCCGCCGAGATCGCCGACCGGCGGCGCGACGGCTCCGCGCCGCCCGTGCCGGGAGGGTCGGAGGCCGCCGCCGCCGCGAAGGCGGACGCGGCGCTCGGGCGGCGCGATTGGGCGACCGCCGCGCAGATTCTGCAGCGGCACTTGGACGCGCGGCTGCCCGCCGCGCCGGCGCCGCTGGACCGGGAACATCGGGAAGCGGTGCTGCGCTTGGCGGCCGCGCTCTCCTTGGCCGGCGACGAAGCGGGAGTCGCGGCCCTGCGGGGACGCGTCGCGGGCAGGATGGGGGAGGGGACGCACGCGGAGGCCTTCTCGCGCCTCGCCGCGGAAACGCCGCCCGCCGCTGCGACCCCGGCCCGTGCGGTGGCGGGGCTGGCCGCGCCGTGATGCGACGCCCGGCGGCGCTACTCCGGCTCGGGCCGCGAGGCTTGGCCCAGCGGCGCGTCCACGCGCCACCCCCCGTCCTCGAACCGGGCGAAATCCGGGCCGAGCGGCGCCTTGCCGCCGCCGCCGGGCACGTCGAGCACGTAGGTCGGCCAAGCCAGTCCGGTGACGCGGCCGCGCAGCCGGCGCAACAGGGCGCGGCCTTCCTCGATGGGCACGGCGAACCGCGCGGTGCCGGGCGCGGGGTCGAGCTGGTGGAGGTAGTAGGGCTTCACGCGCGCCGCCAGCATGGCCCGGAACAGCGCTTCCAGCGCCTCCGCGCTGTCGTTCACGCCGCGCAGCAGCACGCTCTGACCGAGCAAGGCCGCGCCGCCGCGGTGCAGGCGCGCCAGCGCCGCCCGCGCCTCGGCCGAGAACTCGCGCGCGTTGTTGGCGTGGACGCACAGGAACAGCGCCCGGTCGGTCTCCAGCGCCCGCACGAGGGCCGGCGTCACCCGCTCTGGGTCCGCCACCGGCACGCGGCTGTGCAGGCGGATGATCTCGATGTGCGGCACCGCCGACAGGCGCTCGACGATGCGCGCCAACCGTCGCGGTGACAGCATCAACGGGTCGCCGCCGGTGAGGATCGCTTCCCGCACCGCCGGAGTCCGGGCGAACCAGTCGAGCGCCGCGTCCAGCTCCGCGTCGCTCAGGACGCCGCCGGCGGGCCCCACCGCTTCCCGGCGGAAGCAGAAGCGGCAGTACACCGGGCAGGCGAGCAGCGGTTTCAGGAGCGCCCGGTCGGGGTAGCGATGCACCACGCCCTTGACCGGCGTGAAGGGCGCGTCAGCCGTGGGGTCGGCCGTTTCGCCCGGCGCCGTGCGGAGTTCGGCCGCGTTCGGCAGGTACTGCCGGGCGATCGGGTCGGAGGGGTCGGACAGGTCCATCAAGCGCCGCACCGCCGGCGTGACGGCGACGGCGTAGCGCGCCGCAACCTCCTCCGCCGTGTTGCGCTCCGCTTCGGGCAGCAGGCCGGCGGCGACGAGTTCGGCGGCGCTGCGCAGCGTGCGGTCCGGGCAGGGTGGGGAGGAGCCGTCGGGCATGTCGGGAACACCTGGAACGATCGCAGCCGGCGCCGCGGCGGGGCGCTACCGGCGCGTTGCGCAGAAGAACGGGCGAGTGCCGGGCGCCGGTTCCTCGCCTATCCGGTCTCCGAACCCGCTCAGGACGCGGGCGCTTCGGTGCGTCTGCCCAGCGCCCGCAACGTCAGGACGTCCGCCCGCGCCGACCGCGACCCCGTCCTGCCCCGTGCCGGCCGGCCGTCGCCGATCCGCACCGCACCCGACCGGGCGCGGAACCTAGTTCCCCGGCCGGCCCCGCGCAATGTCGTCCCGTTCCCCTTGGCACCCCGAACGCTTCGCGGCCCGGTTGCCCTTCTTGCGGCGCCGCGCCCGGCTCGTCGCGGAGACCCGCGCCTTCTTCGGCGCCCGCGGTTACGCGGAGGTCGAGACCCCCTGCTTGGTGCCGGTGCCCGGCATGGAGGTCCACCTCCGCGCTTTCCGCAGCGAGTACCGGCCCCACCTCGGCGCCGGCGTAGGGCGCGCATTGTGGCTCCGCACGTCGCCGGAGCTGGCGTTGAAGCGCCTGCTGGTCGCGGGCGCCGGCCCGGTGTTCGAGCTGGCGCGGGTTTGGCGCAACGGCGAGGCCGGCCCGCTCCACGCGCCGGAGTTCACCATGTTGGAGTGGTACCGGCCGGGCCTCTCCTTCAACGGGCTGATGGACGAGACGGAGGCGTTCGTCCGCGCCGTTTGCCCGCCCGTTGTCGCGCACGCGGGCGTCGAGACCGACCTTCGCCTGCCTTTCCAGCGCCTTCCGGTGGCGGAGGCCTTCGCCGCGTTTTGCGGCGGGCTCGACATCCTCGGCACGGAGGGCGACGCGGCGCGGCTGCGCGCCGAAGCGCTCCGCGTCGGCGTCCAGCCGCGCGAGGACGAGGGTTGGGAAGACCTGTTCTTCCGCCTGCTCCTGGAACGGGTCGAACCGCGCATCGGCCGCGGCCGCGCGACCTTCCTCACCCATTGGCCGGCGCCGCAAGCGGCGCTCGCGCGGCGCGACCCGGCCGACCCGCGTGCCGCGCTGCGCTTCGAGCTGTTCGTCGCCGGCGTGGAACTCGCCAACGCCTTCGACGAGCTGACGGACCCCGCCGAGCAGCGCGAGCGCTTCGAGCGCGACGTGGCGGAGCGCCTCCGCCTCTACGGCGGGGAAGAGGACGGAAGCTGGGAGGTGGACGAGGACTTCCTCCGGGCGCTGGAGCACGGGATGCCCGCGGGCAGCGGCATCGCGCTCGGCTTCGACCGGCTGGCGATGCTCGCCTCCGGCGCGCGGCGGATCGACGACGTGCTGTGGCTGCCCCCCGCTACCGGGTGAGCGCCCGCAACGCCCGCCGCGCCTCCGGCAGCGCCAGCGCGAAGCTCACCAGCGACGCCACCGTCGCCGCCTGGCAGTACGCGCAGAAAGCGCGGTTGTCCCTCCATTCCTCGCCCGCCAACCGCAGCGCGGACACCGCGTCGAAGCCCGTCTTGGCGGCGAGCGCGAGCGGCAAGGCCGGGTGCCGCTCCGCCCGGTCGGCGCCGCCGGCCGCGGCGAGCGCGGCGGTGACGCCGTAGGTGACCAGCATCAGCGGGCCGTCCGGCATTTCGAGCCGGCTGTAGGCGTAGTCCGAGGCGTCCACGCGCGCCGAGTCGAACGGGCCGACCGGCGGGTCGGGCAGGCGCCGGACCAGCCCCATCTGGAACAGGGAAACGATCTGCGCCGCTGCCGTGCCGAGCAGAGACAGGCCGAACACCCACCGCCGCCGGCGGAGGTCGGGGCCGGTGTGGAAGCGCAGCTCGCGCGACAGCACGCGGGGAGGACGGGGCATGGGCGGCGAAACTCCTGTTCGTGCAGGCGGCAACGGCCGCCGGCCCGCCCGGTTCACCGAGGCGGGGCGCGGGCGCCGCCGCTCCCGGCGGCCTCGCGCAGGCGGGCCAGCATCGCCTCCGCGCGTTCCCGCGGCAGGGCGTAGAAGACGAACACGTAAGGGTCGGACGCCTCGAACACCGCCGGGTTCGGGCTGGCGCGGTGCATCGCCCCGCGGTCGAACTCCGCCATCGGGCGCCACTCGTCCCAGTGCTCCCAGAACGTGTCGTAGCCCAGCGCGTCCAGGTAGGCCGGCACCGCCCAGGTCGAGCCGGGCCGGTGCCGCTCCTCGATCTCCACCGAGAGCACGGGGCGGCAGCGCAGCAACGTCTCGCGCGCGCCGCGCAGCACCTCGTACTCCGCGCCCTCGGCATCGAGCTTCACCGCCGTCAGGTCGCGGAGCCCGAAGCCGTCGAGGCGCCGCAACGGAACCGTGATGCGCTGCTCCGCCACCCGCGCCTCGCCGAGCGCGCCGTAGCTCTTGGCCGTGGAGGCCCATTGCTCCTGCGGCACGCCGTCGAGCACGGGCAGTGTAAGCAAGGCCTCGCCGTCCCGGTCGCCGAGCGCCTCCCGCCGCAGTTCCACATGCGCCGGCAACGGATCACCGAAGGCGGCGCGGAGGCGGTCGAAGGCGGCGGGCAACGGCTCGAAGGCCAGCACGCGGGAGGCTGGCAAGGCGGCGAAGGGCAGGGCGAAGGCGCCTTCGTGCGCGCCGACGTCCAGCACGGTGCCGGGACGGTGCAACGTGTGATGGAAACCGAGTTCGTCCACCGATGTTTGTTACCTAGATGAAACAGCAGCCGGCTCTCGCCAGGCCGGCTCGAAGAACGGCGGAGGAGGCTTCCGATGGCGACGATCCTCATCATCGCGCTCAGGATCGGCGGTGCCGTCGTCGGCTCTCTGGCTTGGTACTGGAGGCTGCCGCGGCTCCTGCGCCAAGCGGCGGACGCGCGGACGAGGGATCACATCGAGCGGACGTACCGCACCTCCATCTGGAGCCTCACCGTCGAACAAGCGACGGCGGTGTACAAGTGGGCGAGGGCGCAGCACGCCTAGTGGCCCCCGAGCGCGCCGGCGTTCGGCGGAGCGCCGAGGCGGTGCGTCGCGCGGTGGAAGTCGGACCCGCCGACGCCCTCAACCGAAGGGTTTGCCGTCGAGCCTCTGCGAGAAGCGGAGGAGGTAGCCGTCTGGATCCTGCACGAGGAACTGGCGCACAGTGACGCCCCCCTCGCCGACGCGGTAGGTCTTTGTTTCCGGACCCATGAAGAGCCGCCAGCGCGCCGCTTCCAACGCGGCGAGGAGCGGTTCGACGTCCTCGACCGCGATCTCGAAATTGATGTGCCGGCCGAAGGGCGGCTCCGTGGGCGCCACCTCCCACCGGCTCCGGCCGCGCAACTCGTCGAGCATCACCCGCGACCCGTCGCGCTCGATGCAGGCGAAGCCCTCCTCCGGCCGGTCGTAGAGCACGCGGAAGCCGCACGGGCCGCACCAGAAAGCGAGGCTGGCGGCGCAGTCCGTCACCATGAGCTCGGGCACCAGGGCGGGCCGGTTCACGGGAGGGCTTCCGCGATCGCCTCGTTCATCGCCCGCACCCCCGCCGCCGGGCCTTCCGGGTGCCCCCAAACCGCCCCGACCACCGCCAGGAAGTCCGCGCCCGCCCGCACCAGCGGCGCGCAGTTCTCCGCCGTTATCCCGCCGATGGCCACGCAGGGCAGTTCGAACACACCGCTCCACCATTCCAGGAGTTCGGGTTCCGCGCGGTGCTGGGTTTCCTTCGTCGCTGTAGGGAAGAAGGCGCCGAAGGCCACGTAGTCGGCGCCGACTTCGCCCGCCTCCATCGCCAGGTGGCGCGAGGCGTGGCAGGTGAGGCCGAGCGTCCGCTCCGGCCCCAGCGACCGCCGCGCCGCCGCGTGGTCCCCGTCCGTCTGGCCGAGATGCGCGCCGTCGCAGCCGGTCTCCACCGCGAGGTCGGCGCGGTCGTTCAGGATCACCGCCACGCCGCGCGCCTGCGCCACCGGGCGCAGCGCGTCCACGGCGCGGCGCACGGCGTCGTCATCGGCGTCCTTCAAGCGGATTTGCAGGGCCCCGACGTCGCCGGCGTCCAGCGCCCGCGCGAGGTCTTCGGCGAAGCGCGCCGGCTCCAAGACCGGCGGCGTGATCAAATACAAACGGCAGCGAGGGGCTTCCCCGCCGCCGTCGCCGCCCGGCGCGGCTCCGGCGCTCAGCCGGACTTGCCCGCGTAGATGCCGATCACCTGGCCGAGCAGGTCGAGCGCCTCGGCGCGCGGCCGCTGGAAGGTGTTGCGGCCGATGATGGAGCCGTTGCCGCCGCCCTCGTGGATGGCGCGGGTGGTCTCCAGTATGTTCTCGGTGGTGCCGGTCTCGCCGCCGGAGAACACCACCAGGCGACGGCCGTTGAAGCAGGCCTGGACGACGTGGCGGATGCGCGCTGCCTGGTGCTGGAGCTCGACCGGGTACTTCTCGTAGGTCTTCTTCGCCGCGTCCAGCGAGATCGCGTCCATCGGCGGCTTCACCTTGATGATGTGCGCGCCCAGCAGCGCCGCGATGTGCGCGGCGTAGGCGCAGATGTCGAGCGCCGTCTCGCCCTTCTTGTCCAGCGTCGGGCCGCGCGGGTAGCTCCACACCACCACGGCGAGGCCCGCCGCCTTGGCCTCCGCGGCCAGCTCGCGCAGCTCCTCCATCATCTCGAACTGGTCGTCGGAGGAGGGATAGATGGTGAAGCCGATGGCCGAGCAGCCGAGGCGCAGCGCGTCGTCCACGCCGCCCGTCACCGCTTGGTCCTTGATCTCGGACGAGGCCAGGCTGTTGGAGCTGTTGACCTTGAGGATGGTCGGGATCGCGCCGGCAAAGGTGGAGGCGCCCGCCTCGATCATGCCGAGCGGCGCGGCGTAGGCGTTCAGCCCGGCCTCGATGGCCAGCTCGAAGTGGTAGCGCGGGTCGTAGGCGGCGGGGTTCGGCGCGAAGGAGCGGGCCGGGCCGTGCTCGAAGCCTTGGTCCACCGGCAGGATCACCATGCGCCCGGTGCCGCCGAGCCGCCCTTCCATGAGGATGCGGGCGATGTTCGCCTTGGTGCCCGGATTGTCGCTCTCATACCAAGAGAGGATCTCTTTCACCTTCGGCGTGAGCTGCATGGGTCTTCCCTCGTGTGGTGGTCCCCGTCCGAACGTCGGGACCGGCGTTGCACTCCCTTTACCCGAGGCCGGGCCGCCCTGTCACCGCGCCGCCCGTCAACCATTCCGCGAGGCGCCCGTTCCCGCGACCGGTTTCGCGGAGGTCGAGCCCGCTGAGGTCCAGCGCCGGCGGCCGTTCCGCCCAGAGCGCCGCCCCTACCTCCGTGGCGGCGGCGGCCACCGCAGGAAAGGCGGGAGCGGCGGGGTCGAGGACGAGCAAACGAGCACCCGCGCGCAGCGCCGACAAGGCGAAGCCGGGCGCGTCGCCGCAGTCGAGCGCGGCCCAGTGAGGCGGCGCGCCGCATCCTAGATCCTTGCGGGCCTGCGCCACCAAGGCCAGGAACCAAGCCACGCCCATGTGGCCCGCGGCGCTCGGCGCGGACAGCAGCACGACGCCGCGCGGCCCAGCCATGGTGAGCGCCGCGCGGGCTTGGCGGGGCGTGTGCGCCACCACGGCGGGTGCGCCGCGCGGGCCAGGGGACACCTCACCGGCCACGGCGTTGACCCGTTCCGGCCTCCATGCCAAGGCTTCCAGCACGTCGGGGAGCGCGCGTCCAGCGCGCCGAAACTGATTCGGGACAGGCTGCGGGATCGGAATGGGCGAGGGCGGTAGGGATCCCGTGGCGCTGGCAATCGCGCGGCTGGAGGTGGCGGTCGAACGGCTGGCCCTCGGCTTGTCGCGGAACCCGGGCGGGGTGCGCGCGGTCGCCGGCGACCCCGCCGACGCGCCGGCGCTCCGGGCCGAGGTCGCCGCGCTCGCGGCGCGCCTGGACGCCAGCATCGCCCGGCTGCGCGACGTTGTCCGGGAAGAATCAGAACCGGGCGAGGGCGCCGACCGGCCGGACCGGGGCGAGGAGGAGTAGCGCGCGTGGGGCAGGTGACGGTCCGGGTGAACGGCTACGGCCACACCATCGGCTGCAAGGACGGCGAGGAAGCCCACGTCTTCGAGCTGATCGCGCAGATCGAGGCCAAGGCGAAGCTGATCCGCAGCATGGGCGGGCAGTTCTCCGAAGCGCGGATGCTGCTGCACGTGGCCCTGTTGCTGGCGGACGAAGCCGGCGACCTTAAGGCGGAGATGGCGCGCCTTGCGGCCGGCGCCGGCGCGGCCGATCCGCGGCTCGCGGAACGTCTGACCGGCATCGCGGAACGCATAGAAGGCCTCGCCGGCGCGCTCGACGCCGCGGGCACCGAAGCCCGCGCGCCCGGCGCCGCGTCGCCGATGAGCGAGGAGGCGCCCGCGGCGGGCAGGGGCTAGAAGCCGCCGCCGCCTGGCCTTATATCTTTGTGGCGGAGCTGCCCGGTGCGTCCGGCTATTCATCCCCGGGGCCAATAAGCATCCTCCGGGAGCTGGCACTGTCCGGGCCGTGGTCCGGGTATCTGGCGCCCACCTGCTCTAGCAGGCCTTGGGAGGATGACACGCCAACGGCCATGGCGGCTCCGCACCTCTTTCCCCTCCCGTTTCCCGCCGATCCGCCGTGCTCTTGACGGAACGGAAGGCGGAAGCCCGGTGCCTCGCCTTGGCGCGGCGGAAGGGTGCCGACCCCGCAGCGAACGGCGCCGCGCTGACCCGCCACGTCCTCGCGCGGTGCCCGCCGCCGCTGGGCGCGCTGGTCGCCGGGTACTGGCCGATGGGCGACGAAGTGGATGTCCGGCCACTCTTGTTGGCGCTGGCGGAGCGGGGACATCCGCTCGCGCTTCCGGTCACGCCGCCGCGCGGCCGGCCCCTCCTGTTCCGACGCTGGCGGCCGGGCGACGCGCTGCGTCAGGGACCTTTCGGCACCTCCTTTCCGGCGGAGGGCGAGGAAGTGCGACCCGAGTGGCTGCTGGTTCCGCTGCTCGCCTTCGACCGGGCAGGGCGGCGGCTCGGCTACGGGGGCGGTTATTACGACCGCACCTTGGCGGCCCTGCCCGGAGCGGTCGCGGTCGGCTGTGCCCACGCGCTCCAAGAAATGCCGGAAGTGCCCGCGGGTCCGGACGACGCGCGCCTCGCACGAGTCGCCACGGAACGCGAGGTCATTGAGTGCGTGCTCTGAGCCCGTCCGAAGCCGGTCGCACCCTTTCCCGGGCGCGTTTTACAGGGGCTTGCCTTCGCTGGTGTCCCAAGTCCGCATGAGCGTGTTGCTCGGCAATCCCTTGTCCATGACCTTGCACGCAGTTTCGACGCCCGCGACCGGAAGCCCGCTGGGGTCCAGCTTGCCGACCTGCACCAGCACCGAGGCTTGATCCCAATAGATGTGCTCGTGAGCCACCTTGCCGTCGCGGAAGTGGACGATCGCCACCAAGGGTATTTCCACCTCGCGGCCCGTCGGGGCGATGCCGGGCAGCATCCAATCGATCTCGGAGGTGTGGGTGAAGCGGCACACCATCTCGTCCACGATCCGGTCCGCGCCGACCGTGCGGCTGACCGGGACCAGCCTCATGTCGGCCGGGTTGCCACCGATGAAATGGTGTTTGTAGAACCGCTTGAGCTGGTCGCGGCCGACCCCGCCGGTCATGGTCGGGACGTGGTTGACGTAGGGGTCGTCCACCATGGTCGCCATGGTCGCGTCGGTGTCGCGCGTTTCGAACTCGTGGCGGCAATGCGCTTCCCACAGCTCGGTGAGGTCATAGTCGGGCATCCGGTGCTCCTCCTATCTCGGCCCCGGGGGCCCTCCGACCGGTTCCGCCGAGCGGCGGCGGATCGGGCGGGAGCGTGCCTGGGCCCTCACCATAGTGGCACCGCTTTCCCGTCCCCACAGTCGATGGACCCGCATCAACTTCCCGCCTCGCCGGGTTTCCTACCCGCCGGTTCAGCCCGGCCAAGCCGCCATGGCGAGTTGAGCGACCCGCTCCAGGTCCAGCCTGGAGGCGCCGTCGCGGGCTTGGAGCGACATGCCCTGGAACACCAAAGCGTAGAATTTGGCTAGCGCCTCGGCGTCCGTTCCCGCCGGCAACTCGCCGGCGCTCCGGCCCGCTTCGATCCGCCGCCGGATGCCTGCCTCGCCCGCGGCGCGGTGCCGGCGCAGATCCGCTTCGACCTCCGCCGACCCTGGGGCGCAGTTCAAGGCGCCGAGGACGCAGAAGCAGCCGGCCGGGCGGCCGGGCGCGGTCAGTTCGCGTGCGGCAGCCCGCAACAGCGCCTCGACCGCCTCGCGCGCGGTGGGCTGTTCCAGCGCCGCGGCGCCGAACGCGCCGTCCTCGGCGACGTACTTGCCCACCGCTTCGTCGAACAGCCGCCGCTTGTCCCCGAACGCCGCGTAGAGCTGCGGCGGCGTGATGCCCATGGCTTCGGTCAGGGCGCTGATCGGCGTGGCGTCGTAGCCGTGCCGCCAAAACAGTCGCATGGCCGCGTCGAGCGCGGCGGCGCGGTCGAACTCGCGGGGGCGGCCCCGCGGCCGCGTCCCTCGGGGCAAGCGATTTTCCATAGCGGTCGCTATAATATTCGATTGACGCCGCCGCACAATATGCGTAGCGTTCGCTATGTTATTAGATTGAGAGGAGCAGGACCATGCTCGAGGGCAAGACCGCTTTCGTGACGGGCGGCAGCCGCGGCATCGGCGCGGCGATCGTGCGGAAGCTGGCGGCGGCGGGAGCCGCGGTCACCTTCACCTACAACAGCTCGCCCGACGCCGCCCGCGCGGTTGCGGAGGCGGCCGGCAACGGCGCCCAGGCGGTCCGGCTGGACCTCGCCGACGCGGACGCTGTCGCCGCCGCGGTGCGCGGCCTCCCCAAGCTCGACATCCTCGTCAACAACGCCGGCACCTTCGAACTGGCGTCGGTCGCCGAGGCGACGCTCGCCGCCTTCGACCGCATGTTCGCGGTGAACGTCCGCGCCGTGGTGGCGGCCGTCCTGGAAGCCGCGAAGATCATCCCCGACGGGGGCCGGATCATCACGGTCGGCAGCATCAACGGCGAGGCCGTGCCCTTTCCCGGCGGCGCCTTCTACGCCGGGAGCAAGGGCGCCGTCCGGATGCTCACCAAGGGCTGGGCGCGCGACCTCGGCGAGCGCGGCGTAACCGTCAACGTGGTCCAGCCCGGCCCTATCGACACCGACCTCAACCCGGCCGACGGGCCGTTCGGCGCGGTGCTGACGGGCATGACCGCCCTCAAGCGCTACGGCAAGCCCGAGGACGTGGCCGAGTTGGTCGCGTTCCTGGCCGGGCCGGCCGGCGGCAACATCACGGGCGCCGCCCTCATCACCGACGGCGGCATGACCGCCTGAGGACGCGCCTGTGCGCCCGGCGCTCGTCTCGAAGGGTGCCGGGCCAGCGGGAGATGCTGGCGTGCAGGGCGCTGAGAACGCTACATTCCCCCGCCGAGGCCCAGGCCGCGCCTTTGTCCGAAAGCCCGCGTCAATCACAGTAAGACCGTAAGATGGTAAGGCAGTAAGGCAGTAAGGCAGTAAGGCGGCGGAGATCGAACGCGACCCCAGCTCCGGTTCGCCGCGCCGGCGGATGCGGGCCTCCTCGTCATCGCCGCGGGTTCGCACCATCTCCCGTCCTGGCCGGGCGCTCGCCCCGCCGACACGGCATGTTCGGGAAGAGGAACCCGCTTGAGACTGCTCTTTCTCGGCGACGTGGTCGGCCGGTCCGGCCGGGACGCGCTGACCTCCGCGTTGCCAGGGCTGCGCGAACGCCTCCGCCTCGACCTCGTGGTTGTGAACGGCGAGAACGCCTCCCACGGCTTCGGCCTCGCCCCCGACATGGCGCGCGCCTTCCTGGAGGCCGGTGCCGACGTCATCACCCTCGGCAACCACGCCTGGGACCGGCGGGAGATCATCCCCTTCCTGGAAACCGAGCCCAGGGTGATCCGCCCGACCAACTTCCCGCCCGGGACGCCCGGCCGCGGCTCTCACGTCGCGGTGCTTCGAGGCGGCCGCCGCGCCCTGGTGGTCAACGTCATGGGCCGGTTGTTCATGGACGCGCTCGACGACCCGTTCCGCGCCACCCAGGCCGAGTTGCAAAAGCACCGCATGGGGGCGGGGGGCACGGTGCAAGCGGTGGTGATCGACGTCCATGCCGAGGCCAGTTCGGAAAAGGCCGCCTTCGGCCACAGCTTCGACGGGCAGGCGAGCCTCGTGGTGGGCACCCACACCCACATCCCCTCGGCGGACCACCAGATCCTGCCGGGCGGCACCGCCTACATGACGGATGCGGGCATGTGCGGCGACTACGACAGCGTCATCGGGATGCAGAAGGCGGGGGCCGCGCTGCGCTTCTGGCGGAAGATGCCGGGGGAGCGCTTGGCGCCGGCCGACGGCGAGGCGACGCTCTGCGGCGTTTTCGTGGAAACGGACGACGCGACCGGCCTTGCCAGCCGGGTGGAGCCGCTGCGGCAAGGCGGGCGTCTATCCCAAACCATCCCTGCCGCTTGACCGCGGGTTGTTGATAAATCGTACCCGCATCGGTTCCAATGTTCGCGGTTTCGTAATCGCGATTACAGCGCGGCTATGCTTTATTAATCACCGCATCGGGAGGCCGGGCGGTGGCACACAACAATGTGGAGCGTTTCCCGATCGGCAGGACCGCCCTGGGCGGCGCGTCTTGCGGGTTCACCTACGACGGGGCCATCCAAGACGCGGTGGCCCGCGAGAAGGGGCTGCGCCGCCCGTTGCGGTTGACGGGGTGGCAGCGCGCCTCGCGCTCCGGCGCCTTCGCTGACGCGGCCCAGAAAGAGCCCGAGCCGGAGCGTTCCGTCCCTTCCGCCTGACGAACATCGAGCGCTGGAGCCGAACCTACAGGGCGTTGCCCCGCGCCGCATTGTGTTCTCCTACCGTTCTCCCGAACGGTAGTCTTTCCACCTCTGCGCGACTTGCTCTATAAGCCGGCCTTCAATCGGCATCTCAGGAGCAAGGGCCAGGTCCATGGCCGGCCATTCGCACGCCAAGAACATCATGCACCGGAAGAGCGCGCAAAGCGCCCGCAAGGCGCGCGCCTTCGGCAAGCTCATCCGCGAGATCACGGTGGCCGCCCGCCAGGGCATGGCCGACCCGGACCACAACCCGCGCCTCCGGGCCGCGGTGAAGGCCGCCCTGGTCGCCAACATGCCCCGCGACACGGTGGAGCGAGCCATCAAGCGCGCCGCCACGCCGGGTGTAGGCGAGGACTGGCAGGAGGTGCGTTACGAGGGCTACGGGCCGGGCGGCATCGCCCTCATCGTCGAGGCCCTGACGGACAACCGCAACCGAACGGCAGGCGACCTGCGGACGATCTTCAACAAGAACGGGGGCGCCTTGGCCGAGACGGGCGCGGTGGCCTTCCAGTTCGAGCGCCGCGGCGTGATCCGCTACCCGATCGAAACGGCCGGTGCCGATGCCATGCTGGAAGCGGCGGTCGAGGCCGGGGCGGAGGACGTGGAGAGCGGCGACGGCGTCCACGAGGTGACGACGGCGATTGAAGATTTCGCCGCCGTGCGGGACGCTCTCGAAACCCGCTTCGGCGCGCCCGATTCGGCCAGGCTGGAATGGCTGCCGGCCGCCACCGTGGACCTCGACGAGGAGCGCGCGCGCGACGTGCTGAAGCTGGTGGACGCCCTGGACGAGAGCGACGACGTGCAGAACGTCTACGCCAACTTCGAGGTGGGGGAGGCCGTGATGCAGCGGCTCTCCGCCTGAGCGTCGCCTCGCTAGGAGCGGCGCTGCGCGGCGTCCGCGTGCTGGGCCTCGACCCGGGGCTCCAGCACACCGGCTGGGGCGTGATCGAGTGCGGGCGGGACGGCCGCCTCTCCTACGTGGCCAGCGGGGTGGTCTCCACCGCGGCGGCCGAGGCTTTGGCGGAGCGGCTCTGCTTCCTGCACCGCGCCTTGGCGGCGCTGATGGGCTCCTGGTCGCCGGATGAAGCGGCGGTCGAGCACACCTATATGAACAAAAACGCCGGCGCCGCCCTGAAGCTGGGGCAGGCGCGCGGCGTGGTGCTGTTGGCGCCGGTGCTGGCCGGCGTCCCAGTGTCCGAATACCAGGCGATGGAAGTGAAACGCGCCGTGGTCGGCACCGGCCACGCGGAGAAGGGGCAAGTCGAGGCCATGGTGAAGCGGTTGCTCCCCGGGGCGGAGATCCGCCGGGCGGACGCGGCCGACGCGCTGGCCGTAGCCATCTGCCACGCCCACCACCGCGCCACCCGGATCGCGCTCGCCCGGGCGAGGGGCGTCCCGGTGTCGTGATCGCCAAGTTGACGGGGCGGGTGGACGGGTTGGTGGACGGCGGCTGCATCCTGGACGTGAACGGCGTCGGCTACCTCGTGGCCTGTTCCACCCGCACCGCGTCAGCCCTGCCGCCGCCGCCGGAGCGCGCGGTGGTGCTGGTGGAGACCCAGGCCCGCGAGAACGCCATCGCCCTGTACGGCTTCGCCGACGAGGCGGAGCGCAACGCCTTCCGCGCCTTGACGCGCATCCAGGGCGTCGGTCCGGCCGTGGCGCTCGGAATCCTTTCAGCCTTTTCGCCCGACGCCCTGGCCGACGCGGTCCGCACGGCCGACAAGGCGAGCCTCGGCCGCGCCAAGGGCGTCGGCCCGAAGCTGGTGGGGCGCCTGCTGATCGAGCTGCGCGACTGGGCCGGGGCGCAAACGCGGCCCGGTGTCCGGAGCGGCGCGACTGCGCTGCCGGCCGTGGCGGCGGTGTCGGGCGTCGCCGGGATGGGCACCGGGCTGGAGGCGGACGCCGTTTCCGCCCTGGTCAACCTCGGCTGGCGGCAGCCCGAAGCCATGGCCGCCGTCAGCCGCGCGCTCGGCCGCCTCGGCGGCGAAGCGCCGCTCGGCGACGTGATCCGCGACAGCATGCGCGAGTTGGCGCCGCGATGAGCGACGAGGCGGGCCGGCTGACCTCCGGCGAGCGTCTGGAGGAGGACACCGGCGAGAACTCGCTCCGGCCGCAGTCGCTGGACGACTTCGTCGGGCAGCGGGGCCTGCGGGAGAACCTCAAGGTCTTCATCGAAGCCGCGCGCGGTCGCGCGGAAGCCCTCGATCACCTGCTGTTCTACGGCCCGCCGGGCCTCGGCAAGACCACGCTCTCGCAGATCGTGTCGCGCGAACTGGGGGTTGGCTTCCGCGCCACCTCCGGCCCGCTGCTGGTGCGCTCCGGCGACCTCGCCGCGATCCTGACCAACTTGCAGCCGCGCGACGTGCTGTTCATCGACGAGATCCACCGCCTCCAGCCCGCCATCGAGGAAACGCTCTACCCGGCGATGGAGGACTTCCGCCTCGACCTCATCATCGGCGAGGGGCCGGCGGCGCGGACGGTGCGGATCGACCTGCCACCCTTCACCCTGATCGGCGCCACCACCCGCTCCGGCCTGCTGACCCAGCCGCTGCGCGACCGCTTCGGCATCCCGCTGCGGTTGCAGTTCTACGACGTGGACGAGCTGCACGCGATCGTCCGCCGCGGCGCCCGCAAGCTCCACTTCGATTTGTCCGACGACGGCGCGTTGGAGATCGCCCGCCGCGCCCGCGGCACGCCGCGCGTCGCCGGGCGCCTCCTCCGCCGGGTGCGCGACTTCGCTTCCGTGGCGGGTGTTCCGGCGGACCGCGGCCTCGCCGACGCGGCGCTGGAGCGGCTGGAGGTGGACGCGCTCGGCCTCGACGCCATGGACCGCCGCTATCTCCGGCGCATCGCGGAGCACCACAACGGCGGGCCCGTGGGCGTCGAAACCCTCGCCGCGGCGCTGGCGGAATCCCGCGACACGCTGGAAGAGGTGGTGGAACCCTTTCTGATCCAGGAAGGCCTGGCGCTCCGCACCCCGCGCGGCCGGATGCTGGGCGAGCGCGGCTGGCGCCACCTCGGCCTGATCCCCCCGGCCGCGGCGCAGGCGGCCTCGCAGCGCGACCTCCTGTCGGACGCCGCGGGCCAGGAGCCTTGATGCGCCCGCACTCTTACCCGCTCCGCGTGTACTTCGAGGACACGGACGCCGGCGGCATGGCCTACCACGCCGCCTACCTGCGCTGGGCGGAGCGGGCGCGGACGGAGGCGCTGCGCGAAGCCGGGCTGCCCCACCAGGAGATGATGGAGCGCCACGGCGTGATACTCGTGGTGCGGCGGGTGGAAGTGCAGTATGTCCGCCCCGCCCGGCTCGACGACGCCGTGACGGTGGAGACCCGGGTGCTGGCCGTGCGGGGCGTGACGATCCTGCTCGACCAGCGGGCGCGGAAGGGCGGCGCGGATCTGGCCGTGATGCGGGTTGAGCTGGCCTGCCTCGACCGGACGGACCTCCGCCCACGGCGCATACCCGGACCCTGGCGCGTGGTGATCGGCGGCGAGATGGCCCCGGCGGTCACGGCGCCGGGGGCCTAGCAGGAGCTTTGGCGATGGACCGCAGCGTGGCGGCGACTTCCCTGGGCAACGCGGCCCACGACCTTTCCCTGTGGGGCCTGTTCCTCCAGGCCGACTGGGTGGTGAAGGCGGTGATGATCGGCCTGCTGCTCGCCAGCGTGTGGGTCTGGGCCATCGTGTTCGAGAAGATCACCAGCATCCGCCGCGCCAACCGCCAAGCCGACGCCTTCGAAGACAGCTTCTGGTCCGGCGGCAGCCTGGAAGACCTTTACCGCCGGGAAGGCGAGCGGCCCGCGCACCCGATCGCCGCGGTGTTCGGCTCCGCCATGCGGGAGTGGCAGCGCAGCGCCGAACGCCTGCACGCCGGCTCGGAACTGGCGGCCGCCGGCACGCAGGAGCGGCTGGACCGCGCCATGACGGTGACGGTGCAGCGCGAGATGGACCGGCTGGAGCGCTGGATGGTGTTCCTCGCTTCCGTGGGCTCCGTCGCGCCCTTCGTCGGGCTGTTCGGCACCGTGTGGGGCATCATGAACAGCTTCGCCGCCATCGCGGGGATGCAGAACACGAACCTCGCCGTGGTGGCGCCCGGCATCGCGGAAGCGCTGTTCGCCACCGCCATCGGCCTGGTCGCCGCCATCCCGGCGGTGCTGGCCTACAACAAGATCTCCACCGACCTGTCGCGCTTCGCCGCGCGGCTGGAAAGCTTCGCGTCCGAATTCGGTGCCATCCTGTCGCGGCAAACCGAGGCGGTGGCCGGCGGCAGAGCGGCCCATTCGGCGGAACCCGTCGCGGCGGCGGAGTAGAGGACGGTGGCAACCTCCTTGTCCGGTGGAGGACGCCGCGGCGGCGGGCGCCGCACGGGCCGCTACCGCCCCATGGCCGAGATCAACGTCACGCCGCTGGTGGACGTGATGCTGGTGCTGCTCATCATCTTCATGGTGGCGGCGCCGCTGATGACGGTGGGCGTGCCCGTGGACCTGCCGAAGACGCAGGCCAGCGCGCTGAACCAGGAGAACGAGCCCATCACCATCACGGTGAATCCGGAGGGCAAGATCTTCCTCCAGGAGACCGAGGTGCAGATCGAGGGGCTGGTGCCGCAGCTCCAGGCCATAGCGGGTGCGCAACAAGCCGGCACTGAGCGCCGAATCTTCGTGCGCGGCGACCGCGCCATCAGCTACGGCCGGGTGATGGAAGTGATGGGCACGGTCAGCGCCGGCGGTTTTTCCCGCGTGGCGCTGCTGGCGGAGCAGCCGGGGCGGACGGGCGCGGGGGCGCCGGCCGGCGCCGCGCGGCCACCGGCAGCGCCGTCGAGCGTCCCGCGCACCTCCAACGGAACAACCGGTCCGCGCGGCTGACGGCGGAACCAGCGAGCACCGCCGGCGGGCCGGGGGGCCGACCGGCGGCGCTCGTCAAAAAAGCCTGGAGCGCGAGGGGGCCGATCGTGGCGGCCGCTTCGCTCTCTGGGCACCTCCGGGGGCAGGGGGATGCAGGGCAGGGGGTTGAAGCTTTGGGGGGGCCTTTCGGCGGCGCTGCACGCGGCGGTGCTGTTGCTGATCCTGCTCGACCTCGTGCCGCGCCGCTTGCCGGAGCCGAAGGAAGAAGCGATCGCGGTGGAGCTGGTCGCCGAAGCGCCGCCGCAGATGGCGCAAGGCGAGCGGCCCGCGCCGACGCCGGCGCCCGAACCGACCCCGGAACCGCCCCGCCCCGATCCTCCCGCGCCGCTGGAACCGCCGCGCCCGGCCC
>CADCTL010000114.1:403-17785 GCA_902805625.1 uncultured Acetobacteraceae bacterium | reverse complement strand
CGGCCGGCGCCTCCTCCGCCGCAGCGCCGGGCGGCCCCCAATCCCGCCCCGCCAGCGGTGCCCGCGAACGAGCCCGCGGCCGTGGCCCGGTTGCGGGCGCTGCTCGGGCCGGACACGGCGCTGACCTACCGCTCCGCCGAGAGCATCGACCCCGCGCGCGGCAGCGTCCGCCTCCTCGGCGTCTCCATGGACGGACGCGGGCGGCGCGTGACCATGGAAGAGCTGACGCTCGACGGGCTGCGCGACGACGGGGTGGGGGAGGCCACCGCGCGGACAGTGGCGGTGCGCGACCGGCAGGGGGGCGCCACGGTGGCGCGGTTGCGCCTGGCGGGGCTGTCCGTGCAGCGCCCGCCGCCGGGCGCGGAGTTCCGCCCCGACATGATGAGCTTCGACGCGCTGCGGATCGAAGGTCTGCGGGTGACCGGGAACTCGGACGCTTCCATCGCCGAGCTATCGGTGGAGGACTACGGCGCGGGGCGCCCCGGCCGCGTTTCGCTCGCCGGCTTCGACCTCCGGGCGCCGCGGTCGGCCAACCGGGTGGCGGTCGCGCGGGCGGCGATGCGCGGGGTGGACCTCGCCGCGGCCTTCGCCGCGGCGGTCGCGTCGCAGGCGCCGCCGCGGACGCAGGGGAGCTACGGGTTGGAGGTGGAAGGCGTCGCGGTGCGCGAGGGCAGCCGCCCCTTGGGCGGCTTCGGCACCCTCCGCATCCTCGGCGAGGCCCCTGCGGGCGGGCCCGAAACCGCCAGCATCGCCTTGCGCGACCTGCGGGTCGAACCCTTCCCCGGCTTCGCGGAGTGGCTGCGCCGATTCGGCTACGACGCGGTGACGGCCGACCTCTCGGCCGAGGGCCGCTTCGACCTCGCCGCCAAGCGGCTGGAGCTGACCTCGCTGTCCTTGTCGGGGCGGGAGATCGGCGCCCTCGGCTTGGCCATGGTGCTGGACGGCGTGACGCCGAAGGCGGCGGAGCGGGCGGACCCCAAGGATGTGCGCTTGGTTTCGGCCATGCTGCGCTACGTGGACCAGTCGCTCCACGGCCGCTACGTGCGCCAGCAGGCGCGGGAGATGCGGGTGCCGGAAGCCCAGGTGCGGGACGAGCAGGCCGAGATGGCGGAGATGGTGCTCGGGTCGCTCGGCAAGGGGGCAGGGGTGGACGCGGTGCGGGCGGCGGTGGGGCGCTTCCTGCGCGGCGAGGCGCGGGAGGTGGAGATCACCGCGCGCCCGCCGGAGCCGCTGAGCTTCGGCGAGTTCGGGATGGGGCCGCCGGACGCGGCGTTGCTGGGGCGCTTGGGGCTGGGCGCGACGGCGCGGTAAGGGCGCTCGGTTGGAGGTCGTTACATCCGAGGCGTCTGGGTGGATTGGTCGAGACGACCAGTCGGAAACCCTGCCGTGCGCGAGATCCAAGCCTCCGAGGCCAAGACGCACCTGCCCCAGATCCTCGACGATGTGGAGCGCGGGAAACGGTGGTGATCACCCGCCACGGCCGCCCCATCGCGCGGCTGGTGCCCGAAGCCAGCCGCCGGCAGGCGGAGATCGACGAGGCGGTCGAGAGCATAATGCGGCTTCGCGCCGGGCGAGGCACGGTCACGGCGGAGGAAATCCTCTCCTCTATACGCGAGGGGCGGAAGTACTGACGGGTGCCTTTCGTCCTCGATGCGTCCGTAGCGGCGACGTGGGCCTTCGAGGACGAGAACCATCCGGATGCGGCGCTTGCACCGGCGCGGATCCGATCCGACGCCGCCCGAGTCCCCAGCCTGTGGTGGTTCGAGTTGCGGAACGCGCTGCTGGTCAATGAGCGCCGCGGGCGGCTCACGGAAGCGGGCACCGCTGCCTTTCCGCGCGACCTCGGCCGCCTCGCCGTCTCCATCGACCGTTCGCCGGACGAGACAGGTGTGCTGACCCTGGCCCGCCGGCACCGGTTGACCGTGCACGACGCCGCCTGTCTCGAGCTGGCGCAGCGGGAAGGCCTGTCGCTGGCGAGCCTCGACGGGGCGCTCCGCGACGCCGCGACCGCGTCCGGGGTGCCCCTGCTCGGCGCTTGAAGCGGCGCGGTCAACCATCCGCCGCCCGCTCCTTCTCCTGCCCCTGCGCCTGGTGCGCGGCCAGAGCGGTGAGGTTGACGATGCCGCGCGCGGTCACGCTCGGCACCAGCACGTGGACGGGCTTGTTCATGCCCAGCAGCACGGGGCCGAGCTGCAAGCCGTCCGCCGCCGCCTTCAGCAGGTTGAAGGAGATGTTGGCGGAATCGAGGTTGGGGAAGACCAGGAGGTTCGCCGTTTCCTTCAACGCGCTTTCCGGCACGGCGCGGGCGCGGATGGCCGGCACCAGCGCGGCGTCGGCGTGCATCTCGCCGTCCACCTCCAGTTCCGGGTCGCGCGCGCGGATCAGCTTCAGGGCTTCCCGCATCACCCGCGCCGAAGGGGCGTCGGAGGCGCCGAAGGAGGAGTGGGACAGCAGCGCCACCTTCGGCGCGATGCCGAAGGCGCCCACCTGCTCGGCGGCGAGGCAGGTCATCTCGGCGATCTGCTCCGCCGTCGGCTGGACCAGCAGGTGGGTGTCCACGAAGAACAGGGTGCCGGACGGGATGATGACGGCCGAGAGCGCGTAGACGCGGCCCACGTCCGGCCGCTTGCCGACGATGTCGTAGGCGTAGTGCCACTGGTTCATCCAGTTGCCGCTGCCGCCGCAGATGGCGGCGTCCACCAGGCCGGCTTCCAGCAGCAAGGAGGCGGCGACGGTGGGGCGCGTGCCGATGCGCCGGGCCGCGGCCTCCGGCGGCACGCCGCGCCGGCCGACCTTGCGCTGGTACAGCTCGACCAGCGGCGCGAAGGTGTCGCGGTCCTTCGCCGGGTCCAGCACGCGCACCGACTCCGACAGGTCCATCCGCAGGCCCATGGCGCGGGCGCGGGCCTCGATGACGTCGCGGCGCCCGATCAGCACCGGCTCGGCGATCTCCTCGTCCAGCACGGTCTGCACCGCGCGGAGGGTGCGCTCGTCCTCGCCCTCGGAGTACACGACGCGCATCGTCGATTGCCGCGCCGATTCGAAGATCGGGCGCATGAGGTAGCCGGTGCGGAAGACGAAGCGCTCCAGCTCGCGCCGGTACTGCGCGAAGTCCTCGATCGGGCGGCGGGCGACGCCGCTCTCCATCGCGGCGCGGGCCACGGCGGGGGCGATCTCCAGGATCAGCCGCGGGTCGAAGGCGCGGGGGATGATGTAGTCGGGGCCGAAGACCGGGGCGGCGCCGCCGTAGGCCGCGGCCACCACCTCGCTCGCTTCCACGCGGGCGAGGCGGGCGATGGCTTCGGCCGCGGCGATCTTCATCGCTTCGTTGATGGCCGTCGCGCGCACGTCCAGCGCGCCGCGGAAGATGAAGGGGAAGCAGAGGACGTTGTTGACCTGGTTCGGGTAGTCGCTGCGGCCGGTGGCGACGATGGCGTCGGGGCGCGCGGCGCGCACCGCTTCGGGCAGGATCTCGGGGTCCGGGTTGGCCAGGGCCAGCACCAGCGGCTTGGGCGCGAGCTTGGACAGCCATTCGGGCTTCAGCACGCGCGGGGCGGACAGGCCGAGGAAGACGTCGGCGCCCTCCAGCACCTCCTCCAAGCGCCGCGCTTCCGTGGCGCGGGCGTAGCGGGCCTTGTACGGGTCCATGGCGGCGGTTCGGCCCTGGTACACCACGCCTTCGATGTCGCAGACGGTGACGTTCTCGCGCCGGAGGCCGCGCTCCACCAGCAGGTCGAGGCAGGCGAGCGCCGCGGCGCCGCCGCCGGTGTTGACCAGCTTCACGTCCGACAGGCTCTTGCCTTGCAGGATCAGCCCGTTCAGCACCGCGGCGGCGACGATGATGGCGGTGCCGTGCTGGTCGTCGTGGAACACCGGGATGCGCATCCGCTCCCGCAGGGTGCGCTCCACCTCGAAGCACTCGGGCGCCTTGATGTCTTCGAGGTTGATGGCGCCGAAGGAGGGTTCGAGGGCGGCCACCACCTCGATCAGGCGCTGCGGGTCGCGTTCGTCCACCTCGATGTCGATGGAGTCGATGCCGGCGAATTTCTTGAAGAGGACGGCCTTGCCCTCCATCACCGGCTTGGAGGCGAGCGCGCCGATGGCGCCGAGGCCCAACACGGCCGTGCCGTTCGTCACCACCGCGACCATGTTGCCGCGCGCCGTCATGTCCCAGGCGGCGTCGGGGTCGGCGGCGATGGCCTCGCAGGCGGCGGCGACGCCGGGGGAGTAGGCGAGGGCGAGGTCGCGCTGGGTCGCCATGCGCTTGGTGGGCTCGACCGCGAGCTTCCCCGGCCGCGGCAGGCGGTGGTAGTCGAGCGCGGCCTTGCGGAAATCCTCGTCCATCGCGTGTGCTCCCCTCCGGGCGACGAGACTACCGGGAACGGGGAGGTGGCGCGACCGCGCGGCCGGCGCCGGTCACGCCGGTTCCATGGCGCGGGTGATGCGGGCGCGGCCGCCGGCGAAGCGGTGCATCTGGCGGAAAAGGAGCCAGGCGCGGCGCGGCGGGCGCCAACGGGGCTTCGAGTCGCCGTCGGGGGCGGGGCGCAGCCCGTCCCGCACGCGCGCCAGCGCGCGCAGGATCACGGGGATGTAGATTTCGGACAAATCCGGGTCCGGCAGCCACTGCGACGGCGCGGGCAGGGCGGAGTACAGGCCGAGGCGGCGGGCGAGGACGATGCCGCGCAGCCCCAGCAGCTTGATGGCGCGGCGGAAGGCGCAGCACACCCGGTAGCGCAGGGCGGCCACCAGCGGGGTGCGGGCGCCGCTCTTGTCGGAGACCAGGCGCAGCAGGCGCTCCCACAGGCCCTCTTTCGCCCAGCGGCGGAAGGTGCGGGAGGCGGTGTCGGGCTTGCCGAATTCGGACGGCAGCGCCTTCCAGGGCGCGCGGCCGCCGCCTTCCGCCGCCGGGCGCTTGAGCGTGACCGCGCGGAAGATGGCGTCCAGGCGGGCGCGGGCGCCGGCCATGGGACGGCCGGTGCCGCCGTTGGCGGAGCCGGGGAGGAGGGGGCGGAGGAAGGCCCACTCCTCGTCGGTCATCGGCGCCCAGGGGTGGCGCGGGGTGAGGCCGAACAGGGGGCCGGTGTAGAGGCGGCGGACCAGGTCGTGCCGCTGGATGAAGTCGGGGGGCAGGATGTCGGGAGGGAGGGTTTGTGGGCGGCGGGGGCGGGGCATGGAGGCGGCGTCCAGGGGCGGCGGGGGAGCCGTGGAGTTTGGCATAAGAATAGGAATATTTTCAAGGGATCTCGCCTCCCCTGTCGAACGGGCCGGAGGGCGGTCCAGCGCAGTCCTGCTAGGGTTGGCGGGCGATCAGCAAGCGTCGCTTCTGGGCGCAGGCCGTGTGAAAACGCTGTGCCGAAACGGCAGTCAACAATCCTGCTGCGTTATGCAGGGCTTTCGCGAACTATGCTTGCCGCCCCCTCCCTGGTTTTCGACGCGAACATGCGCGTAGGGCGGGGGCAATCGTGTTTTCACACGGCCTGGGCGGAGAGCCGACCTCTCGGGCAGCAGCTTTGGCCGCGAGAGACACAATGAAGCGTCAGCCGCGCCGCGCCGCCTTTATTGCAGCAACGTCGATTTTCTTCATGGTCATCATGACCTCGAACGCGCGCTTTGCTTCGTCGCCGCCAGCCGCTAGCGCTTCGGTCAGTACGCGCGGAGTAATTTGCCAGGAAATCCCCCACCGGTCTTTGCACCAGCCGCACGCGCTCTCCTGCCCGCCGTTGCCGACGATGGCGTTCCAGTAGCGGTCGGTCTCTTCCTGATCGTCCGTGGCGATCTGGAACGAGAAGGCTTCGTTGTGCCTGAAAGCGGGGCCCCCGTTCAGGCCGATGCAAGGTATGCCCGCGACGGTGAACTCCACCGTCAACACGTCGCCCGCTTTGCCGGTGGGATAGTCGCTGGGTGCGCGGTGCACGGCTCTCACCACGCTGTCAGGAAAGCTTTCGGAGTAGAAGCGGGCGGCAGCTTCGGCGTCTTTATTGTACCATAGACAGATTGTATTCTTTTGCATTGCGTGTCCTTTCGTTTTGAGGCCGATTTTTCGGTTTCTTTTTCTGGTCGCTATTTTGGATTTAAGTGGCGGACCGCCCTTCTCCACCTTGGAAGGGTCCGTCTCGCTGGGACGATCGCAAATGCCAGCAACCGTAACGTCACCGTTCGCTTCGGGTCGCCTGCGGCGATCAATCGAGGCAGCGGCACTTGATAGACCGGGAGCCGTGCGCGCCGCCCCAGGCACTGCATTCCCCTCCGTTCCATGCCGGGATGTGGGGTGAGAAGCGCAGTCAGTCGTCGGGCAGGCTGCGGAGAAAGTCCAACAGCGCTGCAGTGACCTCGGCCGGGCGCTCCTGCTGAATCCAGTGGCCGGCGCCGTCGAGCAGCACCGTGCGGCGGAGGTCCGGCACCCAGTCCGGCATGGCGTCCAGCGCGGCGCGGCCGGCAGGGGTGCGGATGACGGCGTCGCGGGTGCCGGCGACGAAGAGCGCGGGTTGGCGGACGCGGGCGCCCCGCCACGGGGCGAGCAGCGCCCAGTTGCGGTCGAGGTTGCGATACAGGTTCAGCCCGCCGCGGAAACCGGTGCGGCGGTACTCGGCGACGTGGTGGTCGAGGTCGGCAGGGTCGAGCCAAGCGGGGAGCGCGGCGGGGTCGGGCATGCCGTCCAGGAAGCCGCCGCCGGGCCGCACGCCGAGCAGCCCGGCCTCGCTGCGGCCGCCGGGCGGGGCGTCGCCGGAGCCCCAGTAGAGCAGGCGGCGGATGGCGGCGGCGGGGTCGCGTTCGAATTCGGCTTCGGCGACGCCGGGTTCTTGGAAATAGAGCCAGTAGAAGCCGTGCTGGCCGGCGGCGCGCAGCGCCTGCAACGGCGGCGCCGGGCCGCGGGGGCGGAAGGGCACGCTGAGGGCGGCGACGGCGCGGAACAGGTCGGGGCGGAGCAGGGCCGCCGCCCAGGCGATGCTCGCGCCCCAGTCGTGGCCGACGACGACGGCGCGGTCCTCGCCGGCGGCGGCGACCAGGGCGACGAGGTCGCCCACCATGTCGAGCACGCTGTAGGCCGCGATACCCGCCGGCGCGTCGCTCCGGCCGAAGCCGCGCAGGTCGGGGGCGAGGACGCGGTGGCCGGCCGCGGCCAAGGGCGCGATCTGGTGGCGCCAGGAGAAGGCGAGTTCCGGCCAGCCGTGGCAGAGCAGGACCAATGGGCCCTGGCCATGGTCCACCACCGAAAGGCGGACGCCGTTGGCCTCCATGTCGCGCGGTGCCGGCCAGTTGCCGACGGTGCCGTGGCTCATGGTGCCGAGCCCCCTGTCGCGTGGGCTGGTGCGGTCGAGAAGAGTCGAACTTCCACGGGGTTTCCCCCACCAGCACCTCAAGCTGGCGCGTCTACCATTCCGCCACGACCGCAGTTCGGGTAGAGGCGTCGCGTATAGCCGATGAATCCGAACCCTTCAATGCGCGCCGACGCCGCGCCGGCCACCCGACCGGAGTGGGTCGTGTCCGAGGGCCTGACGTCCTACCCGGACGCGCTCGCCGCCATGGAGGCGCGCGCGGCCGCCATCCGCGCCGGCACGGCGGCCGAGCTGGTGTGGCTGGTGGAGCACCCGCCGACCTACACGGCGGGCACGTCGGCCACGCCGGGGGGGTTGGTGGACGCCCGCTTCCCGGTGTTCCAGGCCGGGCGGGGCGGGCAGTGGACCTACCATGGGCCGGGGCAGCGCACCGCCTACGTTATGCTCGACCTCGGCCGGCGGGGCAGGGACGTGCGCGCCTATGTCCACTCGCTGGAGGAGTGGCTGATCCGGGCGCTGGACCGCTTCAACGTGCGCGGCGAGCGGCGCGACGGGCGCGTCGGCATCTGGGTGGCCGACCGGGCGCGCGGCACGGAGGACAAGGTCGCCGCCATCGGCGTGCGGGTGACGCGCTGGGTGACGTGGCACGGGGTGGCGCTGAACGTGGACCCCGACCTCGGGCATTTCGGCGGCATCGTGCCCTGCGGCGTGGCGGAGCACGGCGTCACCAGCCTGCACCGGCTCGGCGTGCTCGCCACCATGGAAGAGGCGGACGCGGCGTTGCGGGCGGCTTGGGGCGAGGTGTTCGGGTAGACCATAGCCCGTCGCGCTTTCCCCGTGGGCGTGGCTGTCAGGCGTCGCTCGAGTACTTGTGCCACTCGGCCAGTTCGGGGGAGTCCTGCATCCCCATCCGTCGGGACAAGCTGTTCACGCCCGCTCGGAAAGCCCGTCCGTCCACGCCGTGCTTGATGATCAAGGCCATCATCAACTCCAAGGCCAGTCCGAACTCGTGGTGCTCGATGTACTCGCCCACTTGGTCGGTTTCGTCGGGGCCGATCTCCGATGTCAGGATCTCGTTCAGCTGCGTGAGCGCGCCTGAAACATCGGCCCTGAATGCGTCCCGTTCGGCGTCCACCATGGCGTCACCTCGGATTCCTCGGCGTGTTCGTGGGGTATCCGGTGATGATCGAACGCCCGTCCCGCTCGATGACCACCCTCAAATCCACGCCTTGCCGTTGGCCTGTCACCACCGTGCGCCCGTCGGCCCCCACCCTGCGGGCGGACGCCGGGTCGTTCGCCACGTCCTCGATCGCTTCGATGATCTTGTTGTCCGACCAGCCGCGGGGGAACTCGCTTTTGTGCGGTATGCCCGTGCCTGGACGGTGCCCGCCGCCCCTGGCGTCGCCGTCGAGGATGTGGATGCGCCGCTCCGGGCTGACGGTCGCCTGCCCGCCCCAAAGCGGAGGGGATTGCCCGCTCCAGCCGGAGTCCCTGACGACTTGGACCGCTTGGGGGCCGACAGGGGCGCAGCCCCGTCGCGCGCGGGCGGCTTCCATTGCGACGGGCTCGGGCGTCCGCGAACTTTCCTGCGGCCCACCCCCGACCTCGGACCGGTGCTGGCCGTGGTCGCAACGCGCCGTGTCCTGCCGCGCCGTTGTGGAAGGCGGGGCCGCGAGGCATGCGAGGACAGCAAGGAGGCGCAGCAGAGCCCGCTTCATGCCGGTCGTCCACGCACAGCCGTTCCGGCAGGGCTTCCGGGCGGGGCCGCTTCCGGTCCGGTGGACGGCCGGTCAGGCGTAGGCCGCGTCAACCGCCCATGCCCCGCGCGGCGCCAAGCCGTAGCCCAGGTCGGACAGGGACGCGACCGTGAGCGGACTCAAGTGGCTCTCGTCGCCGATCCAGCCGGTCATGAGTTCCGCGCCGAACACCGCTTCCGACCAGTGCAGGCGGGCGGTGCCGACGCCGCCTTCGGTCTCCACCGGCACGGGGCCGGCGCCGCCGATGGCGGCGTACGCCGCCATCCCCGCCGCGCCGACGTAGCCGCCGTCCGCCGCCACCAAGCCCTTCACCGCCCAGAGCGTGCCGAAGCCGAGGCAGTGCAGCATCTCGTGCAGCACGACGTCGTCCCACGCGCACCGCGCGTCGAGCGAGGCGGCGTCGTCCGCGTCGAAGCGCATCTGCGCCGTCACGGGCAGCAGGCTGTCGGCGCGGAGGAGCGTGGGGACCGCGATGCCGAGCGCGCCGCCCACGCCGTCCATCGCCGGCAGCTCTGCCCGGATGAGGAGGTCGTCCACCGTCATCAGCGACCCGTCGGCGGACGGTGCCGCCACGTTCGGCAGATCGTTGAGGACCACTGCCTCGATGCGCTCAGCCGCGGCCAGGAAGGCCGATCGGAGCGGTTCGCTCCAAACGCCGACGAACTCGATGACGATGTCGAAAAGGCCCGCCCGCGGGTCGACAGCGGGCGCGGCGGCCACACCCGCGAGCGGGTCGGGCAACGGATTGACGGCCATGTGGAATCCCCCCGGATACCGGCGGACCCGGAGCGTTGGACGCGGCTCCGGGACCCCCGCGCCGAGAACGCGGCGAACAGGGGAGACGTTGCCGGACCGGCGGCGTGGCGACCCGCCGGCGGGGGGTGGCTCACCCGTCCGAAGCCCGCCGGGAGCGCGCTCCCGGCGGGCTTCGGCGAACGGGGTTCGCCGCGGTCAGCGCGCCGCTTGCCGAGCGCTGCCGCCGCCGCGGGGCTCCGGCGTGCTGTCGCGGAAATCGGCGTCGCGCCAGCTTTGCCGGTCGCGCCCACGGGGCTCGCCGCCCGCCGCGGCGCGGTGGCTGTCGCGGCCCCCGTTGTCCGGGCGTTGCGGGGTGCCGCCGGACCGGGGCCGGTGCGACGACGGGCCGTGGCGACCCGCGCCGTTCGCCCCCGGCGAACCGCCGCGGTGCCCCCGGCCGCGCTGCTGCTGTTGCTGGCGACCGTTGCCGCTCCCCTGCGGGCGGGTCAGCGGCGCGGACTTGTCCTGGCGCATGTCCTCGGCGGGGATCGCCTGGCGGATCAGCTTCTCCACGGCGCGGAGCTTGTCCAACTCGTCCGGCGCCACGAGGGCCACCGCTTCGCCGCTGGCGCCGGCGCGGGCGGTCCGGCCGATGCGGTGGACGTAGGCCTCCGGCACGTCGGGCAGGTCGTACTGCACCACGTGGGTCACGCCGTCCACGTCGATGCCGCGGGCGGCGATGTCCGTCGCCACCAGGATCGGCGCGTGGCCGGTGCGGAACTCCAGCAGCGCGCGCTCGCGCTGGCCCTGGCTCTTGTTGCCGTGGATGGCGTTGGCGCTGAGGCCGTCCTGGTCGAGCTGCTTCACTACCCGGTCGGCGCCGTGCTTGGTGCGGGCGAAGACCAGCACGCGATCGACGCCATCGCCGCGCAGCAGCTTGGCGAGCAGGCCGCGCTTGCCGCCCTGCTCGATGTGCAGCGCGCGCTGCGACACGCGCTCCACGGTGGTGCCGACGGGCGCCACCTCCACCCGCGCGGGGCTGTTCAGCAGCTCGGCGGCCAAGCGGCCGATCTCCGCCGGCATGGTGGCCGAGAAGAACAGGGTCTGCCGCTGCTTCGGCAGGGTGGCGACGACCTTGCGGATGGCGGGCAGGAAGCCCTGGTCCAGCATCTGGTCGGCCTCGTCCAGCACCAGCACCTCGGCGCGGTCCAAGCGGGCGGTGCCGGCGCTCATGTGGTCGAGCAGGCGGCCGGGGGTGGCCACCAGCACGTCGATGCCGGCGGAGAGCGCCCGGCGCTGGGCCCCGTGCGGCACGCCGCCGAAGATCACCGCGACCGAGAGGCCGAGGTGCTTGCCGTAGGCGCGGAAGTTGTCGGCGATCTGCGAGCACAGCTCGCGCGTCGGGCTCAGCACCAGCACGCGGCAGCCGCCGCGCGGCGGGCGCCCGCCCTTGGCGGCCAGCCTGTGCAGGATGGGCAGGGCGAAGGCCGCGGTCTTGCCGGTGCCGGTCTGGGCGATGCCGAGCAGGTCGCGCCCTTCCAGCACCGTCGGGATGGCCTGGGCCTGGATGGGGGTGGGAGTCTCGTAGCCGGCCTCCTCCAGCGCGCGCAGGAGGGGCGCGGCGAGGCCGAGTTCGGTGAAGGTTGTCACTGTGAGGAAAAGTCCCGGTCGCGCGGCAGCCATGGCAGCCTTGGTGCGGGCTACCGCGGGTTTCAGTTGGAGACCCCGCGTGGCTGGGCCGGTCCGGAGGAAAGCGTCGCGTGCCCGGCAGTTCGGCTCGCCCCGGCGTATTGCCGGGGGAAGTGCCGCTCACGCGGCCGGGGCACCGCCGGGACGATTCGCCGCCGGCTCCCGGTAGATGCGCCTTCGCGGGTGCGAAAGCAAGGGTTGGATGCGTTACGGTCGGGTGGCGGCTGCCCTTCAAGCGAAGAGGATGCCCCACTCGCCTCGGGCTTCGCCCCCGATGTTCGCCGACGTGAGCCGGACGTGCTCGGCGCTCTCGGAGAAGGCCAGCACCACGACGGAGCGCGCCACCCCGGCGTCGAGCTGCGCCGCCCAGTAGTCCAGGCCGGCCTGGTCGGCGGGCCGGTCGAGGCTGTTCACGTAGAGCGCGTCCGCGAACTGTCGGTGTTCAGGCTACTGTATTGGGCGCGGAACTCGGCGCTGCCAGTGAAGGCGTCGGCCATCTGCGACAGGTTGGCCGAGCCGCTTTCGAGCGCCTCCTTCCAGTACGTCGTCAGGCCGCCCACGTCCGCCTTGCGGCCGAACACGGTATCGTAGAGGCGGGCGACTTCGGTCGCAGCCTCGCTCCGGTCCCAGATGCCTGCCCGCACCAGGGCGGCGGTGCCCTCCTTGTTCTCGGTACTCTCCGAGAAGGCGACCAGCACGTCGGCGCGGGTCGCCGCGCCACTGTCGAGGATGCCGACCCAGTAATCGCGCCCGCCCGCCTCGCCGGGCCGGTCGAGCACGTTCTGGTAGAGCTGGTCCATGAAGGCGCCGCTGCTCGTCGATGCTCCGCCAAAGCGGGCCTGGAACTCGGGGGAGGCGAGAAAGGCCTGCGCGCCCGGACAGCGCTTGGCCCTGCTGTACGGCCCCGATCCAGAAGTTGAGGCCGCCCTGGTCGGGCAGGCGGTCCAGCGCCGCCTCGTACAGGCGCGCCACCCGGGCCGCCGGGTCACCCGCGTCGAACACGAGGCGGCCGTCCGCGAAGCGCACTTCCACGATTCCTGCGAGCATGTCGGTTTGGTCGCCGCGCTGCACGCGCAACTCGCCGCCGGCTTGCGGCTGCTCAACGGCGTTCCGACGGCCCATGCTTGACACGTCGAACGCGTCACAGCCGGCACCCCCCTTCAGAACGCTGGCTTGTTGGGCTTCGTACAGAACATCATTGCCGGCGGTGCCATAGACGACCAGGGGCGGCGAGATGGTGTCCACATCCTCGTGGACCGAGGGCGTAACGAACTGGTCGTAGGTGCCCTGATCCCAACTGGCCGAGAGGATGCCGGGGCCGCGGCGCGCGCCTCAAACGACGTTCAGGCGCACCGGGATGTTGTTGCGGGTGGCGTTGGAGTAGGGGCAGACTTGGTGCGCCTTCTCCACCAGCTCCTGGGCCCGCTCGCGCGGGACGCCCGGCAACGACACGTCGAGCGCGATGTCGAGGCCGAAGCCGCCCTCCGAGCGCGGGCCGATGCCGACGCTGGCCTTCACCGTCGCGTCTTGCGGCACCTTGGCGGTTTCGCCCTTGGCCGCGACGGCCTTCATTGCGCCCAGGAAGCACGCCGCGTAGCCGGCGGCGAAGAGTTGCTCCGGGTTGTTCCCCGGGCCGCCGGCGCCGCCGAGCTCCTTCGGCGTGGCGAGCCTCACCTCGAGGCTGCCGTCCTCGGTCCGGGCGCGGCCGTCGCGGCCGCCCGTGGCGGTGGCGGCGGTCGTGTACTTCACGTCAACGGGCATGTGCTGTGCCTTTGCTGCTGTTGGGCGCCGCCCCGGCGGAAGACGGGCAGGCTACCCGCGCGGCGGCGGGTGTCGCGGCCGGGGCCGGCGTTGCTGCCAGTCCAGGTGAAGGCTCGCGCGGCGGCCCGCAAGGGCCGCGTCGCCGTCCTCGCCCGTTCCGGCCGCTCACAGCCCGAGTTCCGCCAGCACCTCCGCCGTGTGCGCCCCGAGCGCCGGCGCCGGCACGCTCCACGGGCCGAGGCCGGGCAGGACGGGCAAGGGCAGCGTGCCCAGGCCCGGCTGCTCCAGCGGCATGACGGCGTGCGCGGCGCGGACGTGCGGGTCGGCCAGCCAGTCGAGCGGGGTGTTCACCCGGTCGCACAGCATCCGCTCGGCCTGGAAGCGCTCCACCCACTCCGCCGCCGGGCGCTTGCGGACTGCGTCGCGCAGGAGGGGCAGCAGCGCGTCGCGGTGGCGGGCGCGCTCGGCGAAGGAGGCGAAGCGCGGATCGGCGGCGAGGTCCGGCAGTTCGAGCACCTTGCACATCTGGGGGAATTCCGGCTCCCGCAGCAACGCGATCATCACCCAGCCGCCGCAGCTCCCCTGGTAGGCGCCGGCCGGGACGTTGGGCATGGAGGGCACGGCGCCCAGCAAGCCTTGCTCGGCGATGTTGAAGCCCATCAGCGCCGCCGCCGACTGCATCAACGACACGTCGAGCACGCGCGGCAGCGGCGCGGTGCCGGCGGCGCGGGCGGCCGCCTGCTCGGCCAGCGCCGCCTGCACGGCGGCGAAGGCGGAGATGCCGGTGACGACGTCCGCCACCATGACCGAGCCCGTGCGGTGCGGCACGCCGTCAGCGCCCTCGTTCAGCGACACGAGCCCGGAAAAGGCCTGGGCCACGCTGTCCGTGCAAGGGCGCTCGGCGTAGGGGCCGCGCTGGCCGAAGCCGGAGATGGACAGGAACACGACGTCGGGCTTGCCCGCTTCCGGCACCAAGCCGAGGCGCGCGGCGACGCCGGGGCGGAAGGCTTCCAGCATCACGTCGGCCTCGGCCGCGAGGCGCGTCAGGGCGACGCGTCCCTCGTCCGTTCGCAGGTCGAGCACCACGCTGCGCTTGCCGCGGTTGAAGGCGACGTGCATGGCGCTTTGCGTGCCCTCGCGGGTGGACAGGCCGCGCGACCAGTCGCCCGCGGGCGGCTCCACCTTCACCACGGTGGCGCCGCAGGCCGCCAGCAGGGTGGCGCAGTAGGGGCCGGCGATGCCCTGGCTGGCGTCCAGCACGAACAGGCCGCGGTAGGGCTTCAGCGGCTCGGGGACGGGCGGGGCGATGACGGTGCCGGCCTCTGCCACCGCGGGCGGCTCCACCGCCTGCACCACCGGGGGCGCCACGGCGCCGGGGACGACGGGCGGTTCCTCCGCGGGACCGGCGGCTCCGCCCGGTGGCCTCCTGCCGTCGTCGACCATGGCGTTCCCCCTCCCGCGTCCGGGGCCTATCCTGCCGGGAAACGCGCAACAGGGAAGGGAGGACCGGCCATGGCCACCACGCGCCGCCGCTTCGCGCTCGGGGCGCCGCTGGCCGCCGCCGCGCCGCCCCTCCCCGCCGGTGCGCAGCCGGCGGAGTGGCCGTCGCGGCCGGTGCGCTTCATCCTGCCCTACCCGCCGGGCGGGCCGACCGACATCATGGGCCGCGTGGTCGCGCAGGCCTTGACGCGCGACCTGCCGCAGCCCGTCGTCGTGGAGAACCGCGCCGGGGCCGCCGGCGCGATCGGCACGGAAGCCGTGGCGCGCGCGGCGCCGGACGGGGCGACCTTCCTGGTGAACGCCTCGGCGCACGTGATCGTGCCGCACATGGTGCGCGTGCCCTACGACGCGCTGGCCGACTTCGCGCCGGTGACGAACATCGCCTCCGTGCCGTTGATGCTGGTGGTGACGCCGGGGCTGCCGGTGCGGAGCGTGGCGGAACTCGTCGCGCACGCGAAGGCCAACCCCGGCCGGCTTTCCTTCGCGTCCTCCTCCAACGGCGGCGCGCCGCACCTGGCGGGCGAGCTGTTCAAGCTCATGGCCGGGGTGGACATGGCGCACGTGCCCTACCGGGGCAGCGGGCAGGCGGTGCCGGACCTGATCGCCGGCAACGTGCAGGTGATGTTCGACTCCATGCCGAGCAGCGCCGGCGCGGTGCGGGAAGGGCGGTTGCGGGCGCTGGCCGTCACCACCTCCGCGCGGCAGTCCGCCTTTCCGGAACTCCCGACGATCGCGGAGGCCGGGGTGCCGGGCTACGAGATCTCCACCTGGTACGCCATCTGGGCGCCGGCCGGCACGCCCGCGCCGATCGTGGCGCGGCTCCAAGCGGCGGTGGCGGCGGCGCTGCGCGGGCCGGAGGCGAGGGAGAAGATGGCGGCGCTCGGCGCCGTGCCGGTGGCGGACGCGCCGGAGGACTTCGACCGCTTCGTCCGCGCCGAATACGAGCGTTGGGGGAAGCTGGTGCGCGACGCGCGGATCAAGGCTGATTGAAGAGGCGGTTTGAGCATGAAGGCCCTGGTCTGCGAGAGCTGGCGCGACTTCGACGATCTGGAACTGCAGGAGGACGCGCCGCCCCCGCCGATGCGCCCCGGCGGCGTTCGCCTGCGCGTCCTCGCGGCGGGGGTGAGCTTCGCCACCTCGCTGGTAGTCGCCGGCAAGTACCAGCGCCGGCCGCCGCTGCCCTTCACGCCGGGGACGGAGGTGGCGGGCACGGTGCTGGAAAGCGCGCCGGACGTGCCGGACCCGCTGCCGCCGGGCACGCGAGTCTTCGCGGTGCTCGACTGGGGCGGCATGGCGGAGGAGGCGGTGGCGGACGCGATCCACGTTGTGCCGATCCCGGACGGGCTGCCGCTGGAGCCGGCCGTCGCCATGCCCATCAGCTACCCGACCGCCGCCGCGTCCCTGCTGTGGCGGGCGCGGCTGGAGGCGGGGCAGTGGGTGCTGGTGCAGGGCGCGGCCGGCGGCGTCGGGCTCGCGGCCGTCGAGGTTGCGAAGGCGCTCGGCGCGCGGGTGGTCGCCCGCTGCGGCGCGGACAAGGCCGACCTGCCGCGCGCCCGCGGCGCCGACGCGGTGCTGGACAGCTCGCTCCCGTTCCGCGACGCGGCGCGCGACCTGACCGGCGGGCGCGGCGTGGACGCGGTGCTCGACGCGCTGGGCGGCGACGACGCCTCCGAGCGCCACGTCGTCAAGGCGATCGGCAAGGGCCTGCGCAAGACGATCTCGAAGATGGGGATCTCGACCGTCCAGTCCTACAACGGGGCGCAGATCTTCGAGGCCGTGGGCCTGGACCGCTCCGTGGTGGACCGCCACTTCACCGGGACCGCCTCACGGATCGGCGGCATCGACCTGCCGACGATCGCCCTCGAGGCGCTCGACCGCCACGCGCGCGGCTACCCGTCCGACACGACGCTCCTGCCCGTGGGCGGGGTCTACGCCTGGCGCCGCGACGGCGAGCACCACATGTGGAACCCCGAGTCGATCGCGCTGCTCCAGCACGCGGTCCGCTCCGGGAACGGGGACGCCGCCGACAAGTACGCGGAGTTCTCCGCGCTGGTCAACCAGGACGCCACGCGCCGGGCGACCCTGCGCGGGCTGCTGAACTTCCGCACGGACGGCGCCGAGGCGATTCCCGTCGAGGAGGTCGAGCCCGCGAGCGAGATCGTCAAGCGCTTCGCCACGGGCGCGATGTCCCTGGGCTCCATCTCCACGGAGGCCCACGAGACGCTGGCCATCGCCATGAACCGCCTCGGCGGGCGCTCGAACACGGGGGAGGGCGGGGAGGACCCGCGCCGCTTCGCCCGCGACGAGAGCGGGGACCTGCGGCGCTCGGCGATCAAGCAGGTGGCCTCGGGGCGCTTCGGCGTGACGATCCACTACCTGGTCAACGCCGACCAGCTCCAGATCAAGATGGCCCAGGGGGCCAAGCCCGGCGAGGGCGGCCAGCTTCCCGGCCACAAGGTGGACAAGTACATCGGCTGGGTGCGCCACACGACGCCGGGCGTCGGCCTCATCTCGCCGCCGCCGCACCACGACATCTACTCCATCGAGGACCTCAAGCAGCTCATCTACGACCTGCGCTGCGCGAACCCGCGCGCGTCCGTCTCGGTGAAGCTCGTGGCCGAGGTGGGGGTGGGGACCGTCGCGGCGGGCGTCGCGAAGGCCAA
>CADCTL010000114.1:0-393 GCA_902805625.1 uncultured Acetobacteraceae bacterium | reverse complement strand
CGCCGGCCACGACGGGGGCACGGGCGCCTCGCCCCTGAGCTCGATCGTCTCGGCGGGCGTGCCCTGGGAGATCGGCCTGGCCGAGACCCAGCAGACCCTGCTCAAGAACGACCTGCGCTCGCGGATCTTCGTGCAGACGGACGGCCAGCTCAAGACGGGCCGCGACGTGGCGATCGCCGCCATGCTCGGCGCGGACGAGTTCGGCTTCTCCACCGCCCCGCTCATCGCGACGGGCTGCATCATGATGCGCGCCTGCCACCTGAACACGTGCCCGGTGGGCATCGCCACGCAGGACCCCGAGCTGCGCAAGCGCTTCTCGGGCCAGCCCGAGCACGTCGTGAACTACTTCTTCCTCGTGGCCGAGGAGGTGCGCCAGATCATGGCCACGCTCGG
>CADCTL010000113.1 GCA_902805625.1 uncultured Acetobacteraceae bacterium | reverse complement strand
CACCAGCGAGGTGTCCTTGAAGAAGCCGATGAAGGTGTTCACCAGCGGCGGGATCACCAGGCGCAGGGCTTGGGGCAGGATGATGAAGCCGGTCTTCTGCCAGTAGGAGAGGCCCAGCGCGTCCGCCGCCTCGTACTGCCCTTTGGGCAGCGCTTGCAGGCCACCGCGCACCACCTCGGCGAGGTAGGCGCCAGCGAAGAGGATGATGGCGATCTGCGCCCGCAAGAGCTTGTCGATGTTCATGCCTTCCGGCAGGAACAGCGGGAACATCACGCTCGCCATGAACAGCAGGGAGATCAGCGGCACGCCGCGGATCAGCTCCACGTAGACCACGCAGAGCGCCTTGATCGCCGGCAGGCTCGACCGCCGCCCCAGCGCCACCATGATCGCCAGCGGGAAGGCGAAGGCGAGGCCGAAGGTGGCGAGGATGAGGGTGATGGGCAGCCCGCCCCACCGCTCCTGCGGCACGTAGGTCAGGCCGAACACCCCGCCCCACATCAGCACGCCGATCAGCGTCAGCACGCCGACCCAGACCAGCGCCAGCTCCTTCCGCCAGAAGCGCCGCATGGCGGACACGATGTAGAGCCCCACGAACAGCACCACGCACAGCGCCGGGCGCCAGTGCTCCTCGAAGGGGTAGGTGCCGAACAGGATGAAGCGGTGCTTCTCGGTGATCACGGCCCAGCAGGCGCCGGTGCCCTTCAGGTCGCGGCAGACCTGGGTCTGGTTGTTCGGCACCGACCAGACCGCGTTGACGATGCCCCACTCCACGAAGCCGATCGCCCAGCGCACCACGAAGTAGAGCACCAGCAGCGTCACCGCGCTGTTGATCCAGGAGGAGAAGAGGTTGGCCCGCAGCCAGCCCACCAGCCCCAGCTGGCTGATCGGCGCGGTGCGCGGCGCCGCCTCGGGGACCTTGGCGACGGCAGGGTCCAGGGCGATGTCGCTCATGGTGTCAGCGCTCCACCAGCGCGATGCGCGCGTTGTACCAGTTCATGAAGAAGCTGATGGACAGGCTGATGGTCAGGTAGACCAGCATGATGATGGCGATGCCCTCGATCGCTTGGCCTGTCTGGTTCAGCACGGTGTTGGCGATGGACACGATGTCCTGGTAGCCGATGGCCACCGCGAGGGAGGAGTTCTTGGTGATGTTGAGGTACTGGCTGGTCATCGGCGGGATGATCACGCGCAGCGCCTGGGGCAGCACGATCCGCTTCAGCACGCCGCCCGGCCGCAGCCCTAGCGCCTCCGCGGCCTCCCACTGGCCCTTCGGCACCGCCTGGATGCCGGCGCGCACGATCTCCGCGATGAAGCCCGCCGTGTAGAGCACCAGCCCCAGCAGCAGGGCGAAGTATTCGGGCGTCACGGTGAGGCCGCCGCGGAAGTTGAAGCCCCGCAGCGCCGGCCAGTCCACCGTCCAGGGCGCGCCGAAGGCGAGCCAGACCACGAGCGGTAGCCCCACCAGCAACCCCAGCGCCGCCGGCCAGACCGGCCGCGGCTTCCCGTCCTGCAAGCGCAAAGCCGTGGCTCGGCGCGACCAGAACCAAGTGCCCACCGCGCCCGCCACGAAGGCCAGCAGCGCGAAGGTGTGCGCGTCCTGCCACTCGATCCAGGGCAGCTTCAGGCCCCGGTTGGAAAGGAACACGCCTTCAACCGGGTTCAGCGACTGCCGAGGCCCGGGCAGAGACTGCATGATCGAGTACCAGAACAGCAGTTGCAGCAGCAGCGGCAGGTCGCGGATGACCTCGATGTAGACGCCCGCCACCTTCGACAGCAACCAGTTGCGCGACAGCCGCGCGATGCCGACCAGCGTGCCCAGGACCGTGGCCAGCACGATGCCCACCACCGCCACCTTCAAGGTATTCAGCAAGCCGACGAGCAGCGCCCGCAGGTAGGTGTCGGTCGGGCTGTACGGGATCAGCGTTTCGCCGATCGGCAGCCCCGCTTCCCGGTCCAGGAAGCCGAAGCCGGTGGCGATGCGCCGGACCTCCAGGTTGTGGACGGTGTTGCTCCACAGCCAGTAGAAGATCGCGCCGAACAGGCCGACCACGAGGATCTGCCAGACGATCCCCCGCACCCGTTCGTCGGCCCAGGACAGGCGCAGCTTCCGTTTGGGCGGCGCCCGCAGCAGGCGCGGGTCCATGGTCGTCTGGGACATGGCGGGGTCCGTTATGCTTGCGGGGGTGTCACCGGGGCCGGGGTGAACCGGCCCCGGCTTCGATCACCGGAAGGGCGGCGCGTATTGGAGGCCGCCGTTGGTCCAGAGCGCGTTCGGCCCGCGCTTGATGCCGATGGGCGTCAGGTGGCGTTCGAAGAGTTCGCCGTAGTTGCCGACGGCCCTGATCACGTTCAGGCCCCAGGCGTTGTCGAGGCCGAGCATCTTGCCCAGGTCGCCGCCGCGGCCCAGCATCCGCTGGACCTCCGGCCGCGGGTCGTTGACCATCTGCGCGGCGTTGGCCTGCGTGATGCCGAATTCCTCGGCCGCGATGAGCAGGAAGTGCGTCCACCGCACCACGTCGGCGAAGCGCGCGTCGCCCTGGCGCACCAGCGGGCCGAGCGGCTCCTTGCTGATGACGTCGGGCAGGATCACGTGCTCTTCCGAATTGGGCTGCGTCGAGCGGGTGGAAGCGAGGCCCGAGATGTCCGTTGTGTAAGCGTCGCAGCGGCCGGACGCGTAGGCCTGCACCACCTCCTCCAGCCGCTCGATCACCACGGGGGAGAAGCGGACGCGGTTGGCGCGCGCCCACTCCGTCAGGTTCTGCTCCGTGGTGGTGCCGGGCTGGACGCAGATGGTGGCCCCTTCCAGGTCCTTGCCCGACTTGGCGCCGGTGCTGGCCTTCACCATGAAGCCCTGGCCGTCGTAGAAATTCACCGCCGCGAAGTCGAAGCCCAGGCTGGTGTCGCGCGAGAGCGTCCAGGTGGTGTTGCGCGCCAGCAGGTCCACCTCGCCCGATTGCAGGGCGGTGAACCGGTTCTGCGCCGTGGTGGGCACGAAGCGCACCTTGTTGGCGTCGTTGAACAGCGCCACGGCGATGGCGCGGCAGTAATCCACGTCCAGCCCGCGCCACACGCCCTGGCTGTCCGGCTGGGCGAAGCCGGCGACGCCGGTGTTCACGCCGCAAACCAGGGTGCCGCGGCTCCGCACCGCGTCGAAGGTGTTGACCGCCCCGGCCGCCGGGGCCTGGGCTGGGGCCTGCGCCCGCGCCGGCAGCGCGGTGCTCCCGGCCAGCAAGGCGCCGGCCAGCGCCGCCGCGGACAAGGCGCGCGTCGAGAAAAGCCCGAAGGGCTGCATCAGCTTCCGTCTCCCGTTTCTTGCCCGGCCGAAGCGACCGGGATCCCTGTTGATTCTGTACCCAAGCAAATGCTGCGCCAGGGCGCACCGCGGATCAATCCACGTCGTCTAGACCGGCGCCGGAGGCCTGAGCCCCGGCGGTCCCTCTGTAGGGCGGGGCAAACCGGCATGGAACGGTGCCGCGGGGCGGCCTGCCCGCTTTTTCATCGCCGCTGTCGCCTCGGTGGTCGGCGGGGCGCACCGGGCACAAGTCCGAGAGCCGCCAATCCGAACCCGCGGCGGCGGCAATGCTTGGTCAGGCAAATGGCCGCGCGGGCGGGCGGCCTACTCCGGCACCGCCGCTGAGCGCGGCAGGCCGAGGCGCAGCAGCACGGCCCCGTCCGCGGCCTCCTCCTCCACCCGGCCGCCCGCATCCCGGACGATGTCGCGCAGCGGGCCGGCCGACGGGAGTTCCAACTCCGCGGGCCAGCGCACCGCCAATTCCGCCATGTCCGGCGGCCCTGGCCGGTTGGACGAGGACAAGGAAAGCACCCCGCCGCGCGGCAACGCTTCGCCCGCCTCACGCGCCAGGACGATCAACGCCTCGTCCAGCAACGCGCGGTCCATCCGCACCGGCCAGCCCTCCGCCCCCGGTTCCACCGCCAGCATCGCGGGCGTGGGCATCAGCACCACGAGGAGCGGGCGCAACGCCACCAGCAACTCTTCCAGCGTGAAAACGGACACGCCAGGCACCGGGCGCCGCGACAGGCTGAGGAAGCCGCGGCTGGACGCCTCGAAGCGCCGCGCCGCCTCCGCCACCCGGTCGAGCTGGCGCTGCGGCCCCCCTTCGGCGGCGGTGCGCTTCAGCATCTCCAGATTGGCGAAGATGACGGTCAGCAGGTTGTTGATCTCGTGCTGCACCGGCTTGGCCAGCCCGGCCATGGTCGCCAGCCGCGCGGCCTGCCGCCGGGCCGCGGCGATCCCTTCGTCCTCACCCATTGGCCTTTTCCGCCCCCGCCGGATCACGCGCCCCGCGCGAGTATCGCGCCGGCGCGGGGCCCGCGCCAGGGCGTTGAGGCGCCGCGTGGCGTTAAGGCGCCGCCGCTTCGGCGATCTCCCGGAACAGGCGGGCGGGCAGGGTGCCGCCCCGCACCTCCGCCATGGGCCGGCTGTCGTCGTTGCCCAGCCACACGCCGATCACCAACGGGGAAGCCGATCCGCCCCGGCCGACGAAGCCCACGAACCAAGCGTCGCGGAACTCCTGGGTGGTGCCGGTCTTGCCCGCCACGGCGCGGCCGGGCAGGGCGGCGGCGCGTCCGGTGCCGCGGGACACCACCGCTTCCAGCATGCCCCGCATGGCTTCGGCCTGCGCCGGCTCCACCGCCCGCTGCGGGGGCGCGCGCCGCACCGGCAAGGCGCGGCCGTTGCCCGTGGCGGCGGACGCTATGCCGTGCGGCTCCACCCGGAAGCCGCCATTGGCGAAGGCGGCGAAGGCGGCGGAAAGGTCGAGCAGCCCCGCTTCCCCGGTGCCGAGGGCCAGCGACGCGTCGTTCGGCAGCCGGCCGTCCAGCCCCAGCCGCCGCGCGGCGGCGATGGCGGCGCGCGGCCCGCCGGCGCGCAGCAGCACCCGGACGGCGGCGGTGTTCACGCTCTGCGCCAATGCCTCCTCCACGCTGACCTCCCCGCGCGACCGCCACTGGGCGTTGCCCGGCGACCAGGCGCCGAGGGTCAACGGCCCGTCCGCCACCGCCTCTTCCGGCCGCATCCCCGCTTCCAGCGCCGCCAGGAAGACGAAGGGCTTGAACACGGAACCGGGCTGGCGCCGGGCGTCGGCGGCGCGGTTGAACTGGCTGTCGCGGTAGTCCCGCCCGCCCACCATGGCCCGCACCGCGCCCGTGCCCGCGTCCAGCGCCACCACGGCGCCCTGGCCGACGCCCGCCCGCGCCCCGGCTCCGGCGAGCAGCGCTTCCAGCCGCGCTTCGGCGACGGCCTGGAGCCGCGGGTCGAGCGTGGCGCGCAGCACGAGGTCGGCGTTGCCCGGGAAGCTGTCGGCCAGCCGCGCGAGCGCCCAATCGGCGAACCACCCCGCGCCCCGGGCGGGCGGCGGGGGCGAACGGATGCGGGACAGCTCCGCCACCGCCCGGTCCTTCCCGAGAGCGCCCGCGTCCACCATGATGTCCAGCACCTCCGCCGCCCGCGCCACCGCCAAGTCAGGGGAGGCGCGGGGGTTGAGGCGGGACGGCGCCTTCGGCAACCCGGCCAGCATCGCCGCCTGCCACAGTTGCAGGCGCCGCGCCGGCACGCCGAAGAAGAGCCGCGCCGCCGCGTCCACCCCGTAGGCCCCGGCGCCGAGGTAGACGCGGTTGAGGTAGATTTCGAGCAACTCGTCTTTTCCGAAGCGCCGCTCAAGCCACAGCGCCAACAGCGCCTCCTGCACCTTGCGCCGGGTGGAGCGCTCCGGTGTCAGGAAGAGGTTCTTGGCGAGCTGCTGGGTGAGGGTGGAGCCGCCCTGCACCACGGTGCCCGCCCGCCAGTTGGCCCAGGCGGCGCGGGCGATGCCCAACGGATCCAACCCGAAATGACTCCGGAACCGCCGGTCCTCCACCACCAGCAAAGCCGCGGGCAGGAAGGGCGGGAGGTCGCGCAGCCGCACCAGCTCGCCGTAGAGGTCGCCTTCCGTCGCCAGCAGCGCGCCGTTGGACGCCACCAGCCGCACGGAGGGCCGGCGGGTCGCGGCCAGGGCCGATTCCGGCCGCGGCATGTCCCAAACGAACCACAGGAGCACCAACGCCCCCGCCAGCCCGCCCCAGACGCCCCCCACCACCAACCAGCGCAGCGCCCTCCGCCACCAAACGGCCGAACGGCGCGGGTGGGCGGCGACCGCGGCCGGGCTCCGATCGGTTCGGCGGCTGGTCGGCGGCGCCAACGCTCGTTTCGGGGAAGGGAACACACCCATGGCGGCGCGCATCATACGCCGCAACCCCGCGCGGCCGGAGCCGTTTGTAGAACCGCCGGAACGGAAGCCGGGTTGCGATGCGCCAGCGCCTCGCCCTATGGCTCCGCGCCGTTCCTTCGGAGCGCCTCCCTTGAACGCCCCCAGCAGCACCGCCGCCGCCGCCGTCGGCCACAGCAGGCCGGCGGGCCTGTCCCTGATGCTCGGCGTGCTCGGCGTCGTCTACGGCGACATCGGCACCAGCCCCCTCTACGCCCTCCGCGCGTCCCTTCTGCATTTCTCCGCCGACGGCGTGCAGCGCGGGGAGATCTTCGGCGTCCTGTCCCTCATCATCTGGTCGCTGCTGCTGACGGTGACGGTGAAGTACGTCTTCATCGTGCTCCGCGCCGACAACCGGGGGGAGGGCGGGGTGCTGGCCTTGATGGCGCTGGCGCAGCGCGTGGCCCGCACGCCCCGGGGCCGGTGGCTGGTTTCCATGCTGGGCATCGCCGGGGCTGCGCTGTTCTTCGGCGATGGCTGCATCACCCCGGCCATCTCCGTGCTCTCGGCGGTGGAGGGCTTGAAGGTCATCTCGCACACCTTCGAAGAGGCGGTGGTCCCGATCTCCGTCGCGGTGCTGGTCGGGCTCTTCCTCGTGCAGTACCGGGGCACCCACCAGATGGGCGTGGTGTTCGGGCCGGTGATGGCGCTGTGGTTTTCGACCCTCGGCCTCCTCGGGATCGCCCAGATCGTCGCGGCGCCGGAGGTTTTCGGCGCCGTGTCGCCCCACCACGCGGCCCTGTTCGTCCTGGACCACCCCTTCGCCGCCTTCATCGCGCTCGGCTCCGTCGTGCTGGCCGTGACCGGGGCGGAGGCGCTCTACGCCGACATGGGGCACTTCGGCCGCCCGCCCATCGTGCGCGCCTGGATCGGCTTCGTGCTGCCGGCGCTGGCGCTGAACTACCTGGGGCAGGGGGCGCTGCTGCTCTCCGACCCCAAGGCCATCGAAAACCCCTTCTACCTCCTGGCGCCGGAGTGGCTGCGCCTGCCGCTGGTGGTGCTGGCGACGGCCGCCACCATCATCGCCTCGCAATCCATGATCTCGGGCGCCTACTCCATCGCCCGGCAATGCGTGCAACTCGGCTTCCTGCCGCGCTTGGTGGTGACGCACACCAGCGAAACGGAAGAAGGCCAAATCTACCTGCCGCAGATCAACGCCGCCCTGCTGCTGGGCGTGCTGATCCTGGTGGTGTCCTTCCGCACCTCCGACAGCCTGGCCGCGGCCTACGGCATCGCCGTCACCGGCACCTTCGTCTGCACCAGCTTGCTCGCCGTCCTGGTGTTCCGCCGGCAGTTCGGCTGGTCCGCCCCGCTGGTCGCCGCGGTGTTCACGCCGCTCCTGGTGCTCGACCTCGGCTTCTTCGTCTCCAACGTGCTCAAGATCCCGGAAGGCGGCTGGGTGCCGGTGGTGCTGGGCGCCGCCTTGTTCATGCTCATGCACACCTGGAAGCAGGGGCGCGAGCTGCTCTTCACCCGGTTCCGCCAGGACAGCCTGCCGCTGAAATCCTACCTCGCGCGGTTGCCGCAATCCCGCACCGTGCGGGTGCCCGGCATCGCCGTGTTCATGACCGGCCAAGCGGATTACGTGCCCGGCGCCCTGCTGCACAACCTCAAGCACAACAAGGTCCTGCACGAGCGGGTGATCTTCGTCACCGTGCTCAACGAGGACGTCCCGGAGATCCCCGAAAGCGCCCGGCGGGAGGTGCAGGAGCTGGCGCCCAACATCCACCGGGTCATCGTCCGCTACGGCTTCCACGAGAGCCCCAACATCCCACGAGAGCTGGAAGCCCTGCGCGGGGTCGGCGTCGAGTTCCAGCCGATGCAGGCGAGCTACTTCCTCGGCCGCGAAACCCTGGTGCGGGCGGTGGTGCCCAAGATGGCGCGCTGGCGGCAGTGGCTGTTCGGCGTGATGGCGCGCAACGCCGTGCCGGCGACCGAATTCTTCCGCATCCCCTCGGACCGGGTGGTGGAGCTGGGCGTCCGGGTCGCGATCTGACCCTCGCCTTTTGCCGGGCGGTGCGGCAGAACCGATCCGTCGCAAGAAGGGAGGCGGCGCCGTCCGATGCCGAAGGTGACTCTGGTGCTGGCTTCGGGGCCGGGCTTTCCGCACGGCGACCCGGAATGCCGCTACGAGATCGACGTCACGCTGGACGGGTCCGGGCGCTTGGACCCCGAAGCGTGGTTCGCCGACCCGAACCCCTGGCCCGCTCGCCGGTACTGGCGCGACCAGTGGCCGCGCGACGGCGACGTGCAGCTCGACGAAGAAACGGGCGCTTGGTCGCTCCGCTTCTTCCCCAAGCCCGGCGAGGCCGGCGAAGCGCCGCCGCACGAGGTCATCCGCACCAACGTGCCCATGCGTCCGGGCGAGTACCTCACCATCCGCGAGCCGGACGGGAGGGAATACGGCTTCCGCATCGTCAGCACGACCTGACCGGGGGGCCTTCCAGGCCGGGCCAGGGTCCGGCAAGGGAGCATCCCGGAGAAGGAGAGCGACGGATGCCCAAGGGAGCGGAGCTGCTGGTCGCGGCGCTGGAGAACGAGGGCGTGGAGCGCGTCTTCGGGGTGCCCGGCGAAGAGAACCTCGACGTCCTGGAAGCGCTGCGCCGCTCCGGCCGCGTCGAGCTGGTGCTGACCCGGCACGAGCAATCGGCGGCCTTCATGGCGGCCACCCACGGGCGCCTGACCGGCCGGCCCGGCGTCTGCCTCAGCACGCTCGGCCCGGGCGCGCTGAACCTCACCACCGGCGCGGCCTACGCGCACCTCGGCGCCATGCCGATGGTGCTCATCACCGGCCAGAAGCCGATCCGGCACAGCCGGCAGGCCCGCTTCCAGATCGTGGACGTGGTGGCCGCCATGAAGCCGCTCACCAAGCTCTCGCGCCAAGTGGTCGGCGCCGAAGCCATCCCGACCCTGGTGCGCGACGCGTTCCGCGTCGCCCAAGAGGAGCGGCCCGGACCCGTCCACCTCGAACTGCCGGAAGACGTCGCGGCCGAGGAGGTGTCCGACGCGCCGCCGCCGGTGCCGCCCCACCCGGTGGAGCTGCCCGTGGCGCCGCGGGCGGCGCTGGACCGGGCGGCAGAGATGATCCTGGGGGCCGAACGCCCGCTGCTCATGCTCGGCGCCGCCGCCAGCCGGCCGCGCCTTTCCGTCGGCCTCGCCGGTTTCGTGCGCCGCACGCGCATCCCCTTCTTCACCACGCAGATGGGCAAGGGCACGGTGCCCGGCGGCACCGAGCTCTACATGGGCACCGCCGCCCTCTCCGAACGCGACCACGTCCACGACGCGATCGACCGCGCCGACTTGGTCCTCGCCGTCGGGCACGACACGGTGGAGAAGCCGCCCTTCCTCATGGGCGCGCCGGGCGGGCCGCGCGTGATCCACGTCGGCTACACGCCCGCGAGCGTGGAGGAGGTGTTCTTCCCGCACGCCGAGGTGGTCGGCGACGTCGGCCCGAGCCTCGAACTGCTGGCCGACCGGCTCGAGGGCAAGCTGCGCAACGCCGGCGCGCTCCTGCCTCTGCGCGAAGGCATCCTCGGGCGGTTGAGGGAGGGCGCGGAGGACGGCCGCTTCCCGCCGACGCCGCAGCGCATCGTCCACGACGTGCGGGGCGTGATGCCGGAGGACGGGATCGTCGCGCTCGACAACGGGATGTACAAGATCTGGTTCGCGCGCAACTACCGCACGCGCATGGCGAACACCCTGCTGCTCGACAACGCGCTGGCCACCATGGGCGCCGGCCTGCCCTCGGCGATGATGGCGGCGGTGTTGCACCCGGACCGCCGCGTGCTGGCGGTGTGCGGCGACGGCGGCTTCATGATGAACAGCCAGGAGATGGAGACCGCGGTCCGCCTCGGCCTGAACCTGGTGGTGCTGGTCCTGGACGACGGCGCCTACGGCATGATCCGCTGGAAGCAGGCGGTGGACGGCTTCGCCGACTTCGGCATGACCTTCGGCAACCCGGATTTCGTCCGCTACGCCGAGGCCTACGGCGCCAAGGGGCACCGCGTCGAACGGACGGAGGACTTGGCCCGGACGTTGGAGGCGGCCTTCGCGGCCGGCGGCGTCCACTTGGTCGCCACACCTATTGATTACAGCGAGAACAAGCGGGTGCTGGTGGACGAGTTGCGGGCTCGCATCTCCCCGGCGACCGGAGCCGGGTAGGGGGCGGAAGCGGCCCGCTGCCCGCCGCGCCGGCAACTCTGGGCGGGCGGGCCTTCAGTCCCCGCCGGCGGGCGCGCCCTCCACACGCCTCGGCGCTGGCGGCGTCAGCGGCTCCGGCCGGACGCGCAATTGCTCCAGGCCGGCGTAGAGGCCGCCTTCGATCTGCATTTCCAGCCGCTCCCGGTCGCGGCGCTCCACGTCGGCTACGAGCCGCCCGGCCTCCTCGCGCGTCGCTCCGAGACCGACCAGCACCTCGCGGCCGAAGGAGAGGGCGGACCCCAGCGTTTCCCGCACCTCGGCCGTCACGCCCCGGCGGATCAGGTCCAGCGAGTGGCGGCGGTCGTAGGACCGCGCGAAGCAAGGCGTGTCCGGGAAGGCTTCCCGGACCACGTCCACCACCTTGTTGGTCGCGGCGACGCCGTCGATGCACACGGCGATCAGCCGCACCCGGCCGGCCCCCGCGGAGCGGAGCACGTCGAGCCGCGTCCCGTCGCCGTAGTACACGCGCGAGCCGAAGCGCGCGGCCGCTTCGATCATTTCCACGTCGTTGTCGATGATGGTCAGCCGCAGCCCCCGCGCCAGGAACACCTGCGAGGCGAGCTGCCCGAAGCGCCCGAAGCCGATCACCAGCACGCTCCCCCGCGCGTCGGAGAAGTCCTCCTCCGGCTCAGGCCTGCGGTCGCCGCAGAGCAGCGTCTGGCCGAGGCGCACCGTGAGCGGCGTCAGCGCCATGGAAAGCGTCACGATCGCCACGAGCAGGTTCGCGTGGTCCGGCGCCATCACGCCCGCCGCAGCGGCGGCCGAGTAGAGCACGAAGCCGAACTCGCCGCCCTGCGCCAGCGTGAGGCCGGTGCGCAGCGCCGTGTCGTGGTCGTGGCCGAACAGCCGCGCCAGCCCGTACAGCGCGGACGCCTTGATCACGACCAGCACGGAAACGGCGACGAGCAGCGCCGCCCAGTTCGAGAGGACGAGGCCGATGTCCACGCTCATGCCGACGGAAACGAAGAACAGGCCGAGCAGCAGCCCGCGGAAGGGTTCGATGTCCGCTTCCAACTCGTGCCGGTAGTTCGACTCCGCCAGCAGCACACCGGCGAGGAACGCCCCCATGGCCATGGAAAGCCCCGCCAGCGCCATCAGCGCCGCCGCCCCGAGCACGACGAGCAGCGCCGCGGCGGTCATGGTTTCCGTGGTGCCGAAGCGCGCGAGCACGCGGAACACAGGGTTCAGCAGGTAGCGGCCGGCGACCACCACCGCGCCCACGGCGCCGAGCACCGCCAGCACGCCGAGCCAGGGCGACTCCGTGCCCGCCTGCGCCTGCGGCGACAGGAAGGCGACCAAGGCGAGCAGCGGCACGATGGCGAGGTCCTGGAGCAGCAGCACGGCGAAGGCGGTGCGTCCGTGCGGCGCCTCCAACTCGCCCCGCTCTTCCAGGAGCTGCATGGCCAACGCGGTCGATGACAGCGCCAATCCGAGCCCCGCGACGATCGAGGCCGAAAGCTCCCGGCCCGCCACGAAGTAGGGGTACATCGTGATGACCGCGCCGGACACGAGCACCTGCGCCGTGCCGAGGCCGAAGATGCTGCGCCGCATCTCCCACAACCGGGACAGATTCAACTCCAGCCCGATGACGAAGAGCAGCAGCACCACGCCGAGTTCGGCCACCCCCCTGACCCGCTCCGCTTCCCCGAGCAGGCCGAGCGCGAACGGGCCGACCGCGATGCCCGCGGCGAGGTAGCCGAGCACGGAGCCGAGCCCGAGGCGCTTGGCGAGCGGCACCGCCACCACCGCCGCCGCCAGGAAGACGATGGGCTCGATGAGCGGCGTGACGGCGTCGTGCGGCGTGGACATCGCGGGGGGACCTCGCGTAGGGGTGGGCGCGGCGGCCCCGCCGCCCGTGGGCCGCCGCGCCGCTCCCCACAGCTAGCGCTGCGCCGTGGACACCGCCAGGAAGTTGGCCAAGCTGTCTTCCGACACGCGGGCCCATTGGACCTGCTCCGTGCGGAAGCGGTCCCATTGCTCGTGCAGGCGCTTGAAGCGCGGGTTCTGCGCGCCGATCTCCGTGTACAGCTCCTGGCTCGCGCGGTAGCAGGCCGCCAGCACGTCGCGCGGGAAGGCGCGGAGCTGCGTGCCCGCCGCGATCAGGCGCCGCATCGCCGCCGGGTTCAGCGTGTCGTAGCGCGCGGCCATCCAGTGCCAGCTCTCGGCGCAGGCGGCCTCCAGGATCGCCTTGTAGGCCGCCGGGAGCTGCTCATAGGCGCGGGCGTTCACCATGAAATCGACGCTGGGCGAATACTCCCACCAACCGGGATAGTAGTAGAAGGGAGCGATGCGGTTGAAGCCGAGCTTCTCGTCGTCGTAGGGCCCGACCCACTCGGCGCCGTCGATCACGCCGCGCTCCAGCGCCGGGTAGATGTCCGGCCCGCCGATCTGCTGCGTGACGACGCCGAGCTTCTGGAGCGCGTTGCCGCCGTAGCCGGCGATGCGGAACTTCAGCCCCTTCAGGTCCTCGACGCTCCGGATCTCCTTGCGGAACCAGCCGCCCATCTGGCTGCCGGTGTTGCCGGCCGGGATCGCGACCACGCCCTGGTCGCGGTACACCTCCGCGTAGAGCTGCCGCGCGCCGCCGTGCGTCAGCCAAGCCCAGTGCTGCTTGGTGGACAGGCCGAAAGGCAGGCAGGTGACGATCGCCAGCGACGGGTCCTTGCCGAGGTAGTAGTAGCCGGAGGTGAACCCGCACTCCACGGTGCCGCCGCCGGCCGCGTCCAGCACCTGCAAGGCGGGCACCACTTCGCCCGGCCCGAAGACCTGGATCTGGAACGCGCCGTCCGTCATCTCGGACACGCGCCGCGCCAAGTGCTCCTGCGTGCCGTAAAGCGTGTCGAGCGACTTCGGGAAGCTGCCCGGGCAGCGCCAACGGATGCGCGGCTGCGCGCTGGCGAGGTTCGGCGCGGCGAGGGTCGCGGCGGTTGCCCCTGCGGCGCCCGCGGTCCCGCGCGCGATGAAGCGGCGACGTTTCATGGTTCTTTCCTCCGTTTCGATTCCGGTGCGGCAGCAGGGTGCGCGGAACCGACGCCCGGCGCAACGGTCACGGTGCGGAGCGGCGAAAGCGGCGGGGCGCTGTCGCAGAGCGGACCGCCAAAAGGCGCCGAGGCGTCCACCGCCGCCTTCGCCCCACAAACAGCGCGCTCCGGAGCACGCGTCACCGCCGCTTCGTCGTCCTCACCCGGCTGTCCCGACCGCGGACACGACAGGATCGGACGCGCCGGCGGCGCCTCCTCGAACGGGCGGCGAAATCGGCGCGGCCTCGCCCGTTGTCCGCGCGTCCCCAGCCGCCGCTTCCGGCCCGTGGTCGAACGCGACGGACTTCACCAGCGCCCAGACAGCCATGCCGGGTCGGAGGCCGAGCCTGGCCACCGCGTCCCGCGTCACGCGCGCCAGCAGCGCCGAAGGTCCGACGGCCAAGCGCAGGAAGGCTTCGTGCTGCGCGCCCGGCACCGGCGCCACCCCGGAGAGCTCGGCCGGCAGGACGTTGTGCACGGAAAGGCCGCGCGGCGGCTCCGTCGCCACCGCCACGTCGCGCGCGCGCACACGGAGCCGCAGCCGCGCCCCCGCCGGCTCCGGCCGCAGCGGCGTCACCAGCGCGCCGCCGGGAAAGCCCAGCCGCGTCAGCCCGCGCGCCGCGTCGTGCTCCAGCACCGCGCAGTGGAGAAGGCCGCCGGCGTCGCGCCGCGCGCTGAACGCCGGCAGGTCGGTCCGCACGGAGAGCGCCTCCACCGACCCTTCCGCGACGACGCGACCCGCCTCCAGCAGCACCAGCGAGTCCGCCAGCGCGTCCACCTCGTCCAGCGCGTGCGTCACGTAGAGGATCGGCAGCCCCGCCGCGTCCCGCAGCCGCGCCAGGAAGGGCAGCACCTCGGCCCGGCGCGCGGCGTCCAGCGCCGCCAACGGCTCGTCCATCAGCAGCAGCCGCGGCCGGGACAGCAGAGCGCGGCCGAGCGCCACCCGCTGCTTCTCGCCGCCCGAGAGCCCGGCCGGCCGCCGTCCCAGCAGGTGCCCGACGCCGAGCAGCGCGACCACCGCCCCGAAACCCGGCCCGTCCGCGCCGCGCGGCGCCCGCCGCAGCCCGAAGCGGAGGTTGGACCCGACGCTGAGATGCGGGAACAACCGCGCGTCCTGGAACACCACGCCGCAGCGGCGCCGCTCCGGCGGCACGAAGACGCCGCGTGCGGTGTCCAGCATTGCCACTCCGTCCAGCGCCACGCGGCCCTTCCATGGGCGCAGCAGCCCCGCGACAGCGGCCAGAACCGTGCTCTTGCCGCAACCGGAAGGGCCGAACAGCGCCGTCACGCCCGGCGTGGGCGCGGCGAAGGCGGCGTCGAGCGCGAAACCGTCGCCGCCGCTCCGCCCGAAGCGGTGCCGCAGCGCGACCTCCAGCGCCATCAGCCGGCGCGGCCGAGCAGCCGGCCCATGCGCCGCGCGATCAGCTCCGCCAGCAGCAGGCCCGAAACCGCCAGAACGAAGGACACCAACGCGAGCCGCCCCGCCGCCGCTTCCCCGCCCGGCGTTTGCGTGGCGCTGTAGATGGCCAGCGGCAGCGTCTGCGTCTCGCCGGGGATGTTGGAGGCGAAAGTGATGACCGCGCCGAACTCGCCGAGGCCCGCGGCGAAGGCGGTGACGGCCCCGGCCAGGATGCCGGGCGACATCAACGGCAAGGTGACGGCGAAGAAGCGGTCGAGCCGCCCGGCGCCCAGCGTGCCCGCCGCGGCCTCCAGCCCCGGGTCCACGCCGTCCAGCCCGAGCCGGACGGCGCGCACGATCAGCGGGAAGGACATCACCGCGGTGGCGAGCGCGGCGCCTTCCGTGGTGAACACCAGCCGCACCCCGAACCACTCGTGGAGCAAGGAGCCGACGGGCCCGCGCACGCCGAACAGCATCAGCAAGCCCCAGCCCACCACGACCGGCGGCACCACCAGCGGCAGGTGGACCAGCGCGTCGAACAAGGTGCGGCCCGGGAAGCGCCCGCGCGAGAGCAGCACCGCCGCCAACACCGCCGGCACCAGCGACACCGCGACCGAACGCGCCGCGACCTCCAGCGAGAGGCGGACGGCGGACCACTCTTCGGGCGCCAGCCAAGCCTCCATCACTGGCCGGCGCGGGAAAAGCCGAAGCGGCCCCAAACCTCCTCCGTGGCCGGCCCGGTCAGGAAGGCGAGCAGCGTCCGCGCCCGCGGGTCCGCCTCGGCGCGGCGCGTGACCGCGAAGGGGTAGGTCACGGGCGGGTGGCTCCCGACGGGGAAGGTCCCGAGCACCCGCACGCCCCGGCTCGAGCGGGCGTCCGTCGCGTAGACAATGCCGAGCGGCGCTTCGCCGCGCTCCACCAGCAGCAGGGCGGAGCGGACGTTGTCCGCGCGCGCGAGGCGCGGCGACAGCGCCTGCCACTGCCCCATCCACTCCAGCGCCGCTTGCGCGTAGCGCCCGACCGGCACGTGCGCCGGGTCGCCGGTGGCGAGCCGCCCGTCCGGGCCGAGCAGCGCCGCCAAGTCCGTGCCGCGCCCGAGCGCGAGCGGCCGGGCCGCGCCGTTCGCCGGCGCCACCAGCACCAGCGCGTTGGCGAGCGGGCTGGCGCGCGTTTCCGGCGCGATCAGGTTCCGTTGCTGGAGGTAGTCCATCCAAGGCTCGTCGGCCGAGGCGAAGAGGTCCGCCGGCGCGCCCTGCTCGATCTGCCGCGCGAGCGCGGAGGACGCGGCGAAGGAAAGGCGCAGCGGCGGGTTGCCGGGCGAGGCGGCGCGCCAGGCGGGCTCGATCGCGCGCAGGGCGTCCTGCAACGAGGCCGCGGCGAAAACGGTCAGCGGCGCCGCGTCCTGCGCCCGCGCCGCGCCGGCGGGCGCGAGCAGGGAGGCGCAAAAGGCGAAGGCGAGGAGCGACAAGCGGCGACGCACGGGCACTTCCTCCGGGCTGCGGCGGACCACGGGAACCGGGACGGCGAGCGCCGTGTCCAGGCCGGCAACGCCCTCCCGATCCTGTCACCGTTATACTCGAACGTTGATAGCGGGCAATCGCCCCGGGGCGCGGCCGTTCAGCCGCCTCGCCGGCTCCGGGGCGCGCGCTCCTTCGGGGTCGGCTCCGGGCCCGCCTGCCGCTGGGCGGCGGCCTCGACGTCGCGGTAGCGGGCGATCAACGCCCGGCCGGCGGCGGTCAGCTCCGCCCCGCCGCCGCGGTGCCCGCCCGGCGCGCGCGACACCGCCGGGGCGCCGAGCGCGGCGTCCACGGCCTCCACCAAGGCCCAGGCGCGCGGGTAGGACATGCCGAGCGCGCGCGCCGCCCCGGCGATGGAGCCCTCGCGCGCGATCGCTTCCAGGAGCGCGATCTTGCCCGGCCCGACGCGCCCGCCGGACTCGAGTTCGAGGCGGACGCTGACGCGGACCGGGGCGGACGCGGAATCGGGCACGGCTGCATTCAAGCGCAGCGCGCGCGGCCCGTCAGCCGGAGCCGGAGCGCGGCGGCCGATCCACGATGCGCGCCGATCCGTGTCGGATTGGGCTTGGACCGGATCCGGCCGCCGGCGCTATCCCTCCCCGAAGCCAGCGCCGAGGAGGAGAAAATGCAGAGCGTTCCGCCCCCGTCCGACGCGCCCGCCGTCACCGAGATGCAGGTCATCCCGGTCGCCGGGCGGGACAGCATGCTGCTGAACCTTTGCGGCGCTCACCAGCCCTTCTTCACCCGCAACCTCGTGGTGCTGAAGGACAGCGCGGGCCGCACCGGCGTGGGCGAGGTTCCGGGCGGCGAAGGCATCCGCCAGACGCTCGAACGTGCCCGCCCTCTGGTCGTCGGCAAGCGGCTCGGTTCCTGGAACGCGGTCCTGAACGACATGCGCCGCGCGCTGGTCGGGACGGGGCGCCAGTCCACCGTCCACCAAGTGACCTCCGCCGCCGAAGCCGCCGTGCTCCGGCAGCCGCACGAGATCAACCTCCGCGCCGACAACGTGCTCACGGCGGTGGAGGCGGCGCTGCTCGACCTGCTCGGGCAGTTCCTCGGCGTCCCCGTCGCCGCGCTGCTCGGCGGCGGCCAGCAACGCGACTCGGTCAAGGTGCTGGCCTACCTGTTCTACGTCGGCGACCGCGCGCGTACGGACCTGGCCTACCCGTCCGACCCGCGGGCGGCCGACAGCTGGCTCCGCTTGCGCGACGAGGCGGCGCTGACGCCCGACGCCATCGCCCGCCAAGCCGAGGCCGCCGCTGCGCGCTACGGCTTCGCCGACTTCAAGCTGAAGGGCGGCGTCATGCGCGGCGCCGCCGAGATGGAAGCCGTTTCCGCCATCAAGAAGCGCTTCCCGGACGCGCGCGTCACCCTCGACCCCAACGGCGCTTGGTCGCTTGC
>CADCTL010000112.1 GCA_902805625.1 uncultured Acetobacteraceae bacterium | reverse complement strand
GACGGTGGTGACGGTCATGCGCTTCATGCGTGTTTCTCCTGTCCTGCGCTTGCTTTGCGCTCGGGTGCGGGCGGGCCGGTAGCGAGGGACGCCCTCCCAGACGCGAGGTGGCGCGGCCATTTCCATGTGCCAGGGCCGTCCAGGTCGGCCGGACGCCGTCTCACACGATCCGGCCGCGCAACGCCGAAAGTTGGAGTCGCTTCGGTTTTGCGGCGCGCTTGCGGGGCGCAAGCCGCCCTCCGGGGACGAGCGGCGCCAGCCTCCCCGCGACGAGCGGCGCCGCGCCGCCCGACCGCTCTCACTATCTTTTAACCCAGCTCTTACCCGAATGGCGCCCGCGGCGCGCTAGCCTGCGGTTGTGCGAACGCGACGGGAACCACCACTGCTGGCAGCGCGGTCGGGGCGATGAGCCTCCGGCTCCGCATCCTGCTGCTCCAGGTCGTCGGCGCGGTCGTGGCGGGCGCTATGGGCATTGTGGCGCTCGTCGTGCTGGACCGGACGCGCGACCACCTCCGGCACGTCGAGGCGGCCAACGCGCAACTCCTGGCGACCACCGAGGTCGCCGTGCGGACGCGCGCCTATGCCCAGCGCGTGGCGGAACTGATGCTGCTCGGGCGCGAGGGTGAAGCGGAACTGCCGGCGCTCCGCCAGGAGGTGGAGAACGCCTTGGATCGGCTGCGCGAAGTCACCTTGGACGAGATGGCGTGGCTGTCCGGCCCGAGGCACGAGAAGCGCAACGAGCGCGAACTGGGTCAGATCGAGGAGCTGCGATCGGGCTTCGCCGAGATGGACCGCCGCGCCCGCAGGCTGTTCGCGCCGACCGGCCCCACCTGGGCGGACGACCCCGCCTTGCGCGTTGCGGTGGCTGACGGCCTGCTGCACGGTGACGTCATCGCGGCTTTGGCGCGCGCCGTGTCGGGCGAGCAGGCCGAGGTCGCGGAGATCCGCGAGGAGGAGGACGCCCTCACGGCCCGCGTCACGGTCGCTCTCGTCGTCGGATTGCTGGTCCTGGTGCCGCTTGCCGTGCTGGCGGCGCACATGCTGGCGCGATCGGTCAGCCGGCCGGTGGCCGCGCTCGCGGCCGCGGCCGCGGCAGTGGGGCGCGGCGAACTCGACCACCGCGTCGCTTGGCGTGCGCGCGACGAGCTGGGCATGCTCGCCCGCCGCTTCGACGCGATGGCGGCAGAGCTGGCGAACCAGCGCGCGAGGTCGCTGAGCGCGCATGCGGCGTTGGAAGGGCAAGTCGCCCTCCGCACCGCCGAATTGGCCGACGCCAACGGGCGTCTGCGCGACCTCGACCGCTTCCGCGTGCATTTCCTGGCCGAGATCGGCCACGAGCTCCGCACGCCCGTCACCGTGCTGCGCGGCGAGGCCGAGGTGACGCTGCGCCACGGCCCCGGCGCGCCGGAAGCGGCGTACCGCGGAACCTTGCAGCGCATCGCCGCCGGCGCGGCCGACCTCGGCCGCCTGGTGGACGACCTGCTCTTCCTCGCCCGCACCGAGGCCGACCAGGTGCGCTACCACACCCGCCGCGTGCGGCTCGCGCCGATCGCGGCGGAGGCGGTCCACGAAGGCGAGGTGTTGGCGCGCCACAAGGGCATCGCCATCGACATGGCGCTGCCGATGGGCGAGCGGGAGGTCGAGGCCGACCCGCAGCGGCTCAAGCAGGCGCTGCTGATTCTGTTGGACAACGCGGTGAAGTACTCGCCGCCCGGACAGGCTGTTTCCGTGGAATGCCGATGGGAGGGCGATATGGCCGAGTTCGTGGTGCGCGACAAAGGCGCCGGCATCCCGGCCGAGGACCTGCCCCGCGTTTTCGACCGCTTCTACCGCGGCCGCGGCGCCGAAAGGAACGCCGACGACGGCAGCGGCCTCGGGCTCTCCATCGCCCGCTCCATCGTCGAGAAGCATGGAGGCACCATAGAGATCGAGAGCGCGCCGGAGCGCGGGACCGCCGTCCGCATCCGCCTGCCGCTGCTCCCTCGGGCGCGTGCGGCGGGCGCGACGGCGCGCAAGGAGAGCGCCTGATGCCGACGCGGGTGCTGCTGGTCGAGGACGACGCGCGCGTCGCGGCCTTCGTCCGGCGCGGGCTGGAATCCGAGGGCTACGCGGTGGACACCGCCGCCGACGGCCCGGCGGGGCTGGCCATGGCCCGGGCCGCCGCCTACCCGCTGATCCTGCTGGACCGCCGCCTGCCGACGCTGGACGGGCTGGAGGTCTGCCGCGCGCTGCGCGAGGAGGGGTGCGGCGCCATGGTGCTCATGCTCACGGCGCGCGGCGGCTTGCAGGACAGGGTGGAAGGGCTGCGCGGCGGCGCCGACGACTACCTCGCCAAGCCCTTCGCTTTCGACGAGCTGCTCGCGCGCATGCAGGCGCTGCTGCGCCGGGCCGCGGAACCGCCCTCCACGGAGCCGACGCTGCAAGTGGGCGACCTGCGGCTCGACCCGGAGGCGAAGCGCGCGTGGCGCGGCGGGCGCGAGTTGCGGCTCACCAAGCGGGAATTCGCGCTGCTCGCCTTCCTGATGGCCAACGCGGGCGCCATGGTGAGCCGGGAGCGGCTGCTGAGCGGCGTTTGGCAGGTGGCCTTCGACCCGGGCAGCAACTTGGTGGACGTGTACGTCCGCTACCTGCGCCGCAAGCTGGGCGACGACGAAGGCGCTGTGATCCAGACGGTGCGCGGTTTCGGCTATCGGATGCCGGTGGACTAGGGGCGGGGAGGACGGTGCCGATGCGAATCCTGGTGCTCGGGGCCGGCGCCCTCGGCGGCTACTTCGGCGGCCGGCTCTTGGAAGCGGGCGCCGACGTCGCCTTCCTCGTCCGTCCCCGCCGCCGCGCCCAGCTCGAACGGGACGGCTTGGTGATCGAGAGCCCATACGGCGCGCTGCGCCGTTCCGCGCCGCTGCTCTCGCCGGGGGAAGCCGCGCCGGGCTGGGACGTCGTGCTGCTCGCCTGCAAGGCCTACGACCTGGAGGACGCGGTCGCCGCCATCCGCCCGGCGGTGGACGTGCGCACCGCTGTGCTGCCGGTGCTGAACGGCATCTCGCACGTCGAGATCTTGCGACGGGCTTTCGGCGCCGAGCGGGTGCTGGGCGGCATCGCCAAGATCCAGGCGACCTTGGGGCCGGACGGCGCCGTGCGGCACCTGAACGACTGGCGCTATCTCACCTTCGGCGAGGTGGACGGGCGCATGAGCCCGCGCGTCCAGGCCTTGGCGGAAGCGGCGGCCGGCGCGAAAGGCGTGGTCGCGGCGGCCGTGCCGGACATCGCTTTCCGCATGTGGGAGAAGCTGGTCCACCTCGGCACCAGCGCCGTTTCCACGGTGCTGATGCGCGCCAACGTGGGCGAGGTCGTCCGCGCCCCGGGCGGCGCGGCGCTGCTGCGCCGGGTGCTGGAGCGCAACGCCGCCATCGCCGCCGCCAACGGCCACCCGATGCGCGACAGCTTCATGGCGGAGTACCGCGCCGTGTTCTCGGATCCGGGGAGCGCCTACTCCGCCTCCATCCTACGCGACTTGGAGGCGGGCGGGCGCATCGAGGCCGACCACATCCTCGGCTTCCTGCTGGAAGCGGCGCGCCGCGCCGGCGTGCCGGAAGAGCTGCACGAGGCGGCCTTCCTCCACGCCAAGGCCTACGAGCAGCGGCGCGACGCCGGGCGCCTGCCGACGGAGGCGCGGTAGGCCCCCCGCCTCAGAACGCCAGCCGCGCCTGCACCGCCACGATGTCCACGCTCGCGGAGTAGTTTGCGTCGAGGTTTCCGCGCAGGAAGTTCTCCGTGCCCGGCCCGCGGTCCCGCAGCCGCACCTTCGCGTCGTCGGCGAAGATGTGTGTGTAGGCCGCGGTCAGCTCCACGTTCCGCAGCACTTGGTAGCTGGCGCCCACCGAGAGCCAGTAGCGGTCGCTGTCCGGGATGCGCGGCGTGCGGAAGGCGTCGCGCGCGGGCGACTGGTCGTAGGCGGCGCCGGCGCGCACCCGCAGCCCGTCGGCGACCAGGTACTCGGCGCCGAGCGCGAGGGCCCAGGTGTCGCGCCAGTTCTGCGACGACACCGACGGCGCCCGCCCGCTCTCGAAGTCCACCCGCAACTCGCGGAAGCGGGACCAGTTGGTCCAGGACACGTCGCCGAGCAGCGTCCACCGCTCGCCCACCCGCTGCGCCACGCCGAAGGAGAGGCTCTCCGGCGTCGTCAGCTTCGCCTTGCCGTCGGTGTTGCGGAAGTTCACGGAGTTGGCGAGCGGACCCGGTGCCCCCTGGAAATACGCGTCCCCTTCCAGCTTGTGGAACAGCGCGGAGCGGAAGGACAGGCCGACGCGCGTGCCGTCCTGCGGCTCCCACACCGCTCCGACTGTCCAGCCCACGGCGATGTCGTCGCCCCGCACCGTCCCCCGCCCGTCGCGCGTGCCCGGCAGGATGCCGAAGGGGCCGAGCCCGGCCAGCGCGCCCGCTGCGCCGAAGTCCACGGCTTGAGAGATCCGTGCGTAAGCGTGTTGGATTTGGAGCGACGCGCCGATCGAAAGCCAGGGCAGCGGCCTGTAGGAGACGGTCGGCGCCACATTGATCGTGCGGAGCGTGGAGGTGAGGGCGTGGTAGCGCCCGATGAAGTCGTTGTCGTATTTCGTCACCAAGCCGAACGGGCTCGTCACCGAAAGGCCGATCGCCCATTCCGGCGAGAGTTGCGCGCTGGTGTAGACGGCCGGCACGAAGGCGTTCACCCCCGCGTCGCCGCCCAGCCCGCCAGTGATGCGCGAGCCGCCCAAGATGGCCGCGCGCGTGGCGACGCCGCTCTCCACCTCAGACTCGGGCCGGATGTAGCTGCCCACCAGCGATGCTTGGTAGCCCGCGAGGTAGCCCAGCGCCGCTGGGTTGAAGAACATGAAGGAGGGGTCGTCCGCCCGCGCGGTGGCGCCTGCGAAGGAGGAGCCCTGGCCGACCGCGCTCTGCTCGCGCAACGCGTAGCCGGACGCCGCTGCCTCGCCGCCCACGCCGAGCAACGCGGCCATGGCGGCCGCACCCAGTCGCCGGTGCAACATCACGGTTCGCTTCCTCCTCCCAGACGCTTCGCATGCGGGGCGGCTTTCCGCGCCCCGGCCCCGGAAATAGGCGGCTCACGACGCTTCTGCGTCAACAACCCATCCGTGCTGTTCCGCGCGAGAGCGCAACCGCGTGTTCCCGGCGCCACGACGGGCGCGCACGGCCCTACCGCCGCCCGAGACGCAGCCCGAGCGCGAGCATCCCAAGCCCGGCCAGCGCGAAGGCCGCGCCCGCGCCGAGCAGCCCGCTCGCCACCCCCACCGCCACCGGCCCGAGCGACTGGCCGACGTAGAAATGGAAGGCGTGCAGCGCCACCGCCGAGCCGCGCGCCTCCGGCGCCACCTCCGTCACCCGCGTCTGGATGCTGTTGTGGACCATGTAGAATCCGAGCCCCAACGCCAGCCCGGCCGCGACGAACAGCGCGGCGGAGGGCGCCGCCGCCATGCCGAGCAGCGCCGCCGCCGCCAGCGCGCCGCCCAGCACCACCATGCGCGACTGCCCGATGCCCGCCAGCAATCGCCGCGCCAGCGCCGCGAAGGCGAAGCCGCCGCAGCCTAAGGCGGCGACGGCCAGTCCCGCTTCCAAGGTGCCGCCCTGGCCGCGCGCTTCCAGCACCGGCGCGAAGTAAGGGAAGGCCCCGAACACCAACACGCCCTCCACGACCACCGCGGCGAAGAGCAGCCGCGCCGCCGGCATCCCGAGGATGGCGCGGTAGCGCCGCAGCGCGCCCGCCGGATCGAAGCGCCGCCGCGGCTCCGGCGGGCCGGGCGGCGGCGCCAACAGCATCAAAACCGCGGCGCCGGAGGCCAGCGCCCCGCACAACCCGAGCACGCCGCGCCAGCCGAGGAAGGGGGCCAGCACCCCGGCCAGCGCGCCGCCGCCGACCTGCCCCGCGATGGCGAAGGCGACCAGCCGGCTCAACGCCACCTGCCGATCCCGCATATCCACCGCGTCGCCGATGGTGGCCAGCGAGAGCGGCATGACGCCGCCCGCCGCCGCGCCGGCCAGCCCGCGCAGCACCGCCAGCGAAAGCAGGTCCGGCGCCAAGGGGGCGAGGAGGGTGAACACCGACAGCAAGCAGATCGCCACCCGGATGACGCGCCGCTTGCCCAACGCGTCGCCCACCGGCCCCAGCACGGGCTGCACCAGCGCGAAGGGCACGGCGAAGGCGGTGGCCAGCAGCGCCACGCTCTCCGGCGAAGACCGGAACTCCTCCGAGATGGAAACGACGAAGGGGTCGGTCACGCGCGAGGCGAGGGCGCCCGCGAAGCAGGAAAAGCCCAGCAGCAGGATCAGCCGGCGCGTGCGCCCGCCGGCCGCCTCCTCCGGATCGGGCGACACCGTGCGAGGGTGCCGCTACGCCGCCGCCAAGCGCGCCGCCACCCTGGCCACCAGCGCCTCGCGCTCCGCCCGCGTCGCCGCGCCGCGCGTGCGCGCCGCGTCCAGAACCCCGGCGGGCGCAGTCTCCGGCGTGCCGGCCGAGAAGGGCGGCGCGGGCGCGTACTCGATCTGGAGTTGGATGGCCTGCGCCGCCTCCGGCCCCGCGACCTCGGCGGCGATCGCCAGCGCGAAGTCTATGCCCGCCGTGACGCCCCCGCCGGTGAACAGGTCGCCGTCGCGCACCACGCGCCCCTTTGCCGGCGTGGCGCCGAGGGCCGACAGGAAATCGTGGCTCGCCCAGTGCGTGGTGGCCCGCTTGCCGCGCAGCAGCCCCGCCGCGCCCAGCACCAGCGCACCCGTGCAAACGGAGGTGACGTAGCGCGCCCCTGCCGCCTGCCGACGCAGGAAGTCCAGCACCTCCGTGTCTTCCATCAGCGCCGCCACGCCGGGCCCGCCGGGCACGCAGACGAGGTCGAGCGGCGGGCACTCCGCTAGCGTGGTGTCCGGGAGCATCCCGATCCCAGTGTCCGCCCGCACCGGCTCCAAGGTCTTCCACAAGAGTCGCACCCGCGCGCCGGGCAGGCGCGAGAACACCTCATAGGGCCCGGTCAGGTCGAGCTGCGTCAGGCGCGGGAAGAGCAGGAGACCGATGTTCAACGGCTCGGGCACGGCGGAAGCTCCGGTTGCGTCGCCGCCATGCTGCCACGAGGGGCGCCGGGTGCGAACCCGGCGCCCGCCGCCTCAGACCGGCCGCTCGCCCTTCACCGTCACCCGGTTGCCGTAGCGCCGGTGCGGCCAGTAGTCCCACATCGCCCGGTGCTGGACGCAGCGGTTGTCCCAGAACGCCACCGAATTCGGCCGCCACCGGAAGCGGCACTGGAACAGCGGGTCCTCCATGTGCTCGTAGAGGTAGCGCAGCACGCCGTCGCTCTCGTCGCGCGGCACGCCCAGCAGCCGCACCGTGAAGCCGCGGTTCACGTAGAGCGCCTTGCGCCCCGTCACTGGGTGCGTCCGCACCACGGGGTGCTCGGCCTTCGGGTAGCTCGCCTTGTCCTGCACGCCGACGTCGGCGTAGAGGCCGCGGTAGACGTGCTCGCCCTCGTGCAGCGCCGTCATGCCGTCGAGGTAGGCCTTCATCCGGTCCGACAGCGCGTCGTAGGCCGCGTACATGCTGGCGAAGAGCGTGTCGCCGCCGGCCGGCGGGCATTCCTTGATGTAGAGGATGGAGCCCATGGGCGGTTCCTCGTCGCAGGACACGTCCGAGTGCCAGCCCTCGCCGTTGGCCCGCTTGCTGTTCTCGTCGGCCTTGATGACCATCAGCTCCGGATGGCCGGCTTCGTGCGGAGCCGCGGGATGCACATGCAGCTCGCCGAAGCGGCGGCCGAAGTCCAACTGCTGCTCCGGTGTGATGCGCTGGTCGCGGAAGAAGATCACGCCGTTCTCGGCCAGCGCCCGGTGGATCTCGTCGAACTGCCGGTTCGAGAGGCTGCCGAGGTCCGCCCCGCCGACCTCCGCGCCGATCACCGGCGTCAGCCGGTCGAGGGTGATCGCATCGTAGGGCGCGGCCTCGCCGTTCCGTGCGCGGATGCGCGGGCCCTGGTTGCCGGAAAGGGAGCTCATCGGATGTGTCCTTCTCGGTTCTTTTCGCGCACTGGCGGCCGCGCATCCTAGCACGCGGCCCGCGGCTCGGCTCAACGCGACACGCCGCCCTCCCCGCCGTTGGCGAGCAGCACCGAGCGCCACTTCGCCGTCTCGGCCGCGATCAGCGCCCGGAACGCCTCCGGCGTGCCGGAAACCTCCGGCGAGCCCATCTCGGCGACCCGCCGCGCCATCTCCGGGTCGCGCAACGCCGCCGCCGCTTCCGCGTGCAGGCGCGCTACAACCTCCGGCGGCACCCCAGCAGGGGCGAGCAGCCCATACCAGCCACCCGCCTCGAAGCCCGCCATCCCAGCCTCGGCCATCGTCGGCGTGTCCGGCAGCAGCGCCGCCCGGTCGCGGCTCGTCACCGCCAGGGCGCGCAACCGACCCTCCCGCAGGTGCGGCAGCACCAGGACGAGGTTCTCAAAGCACCACTGCATCTGCCCGCCGAGCATCGCCGTCACCACCGGCGCGCTGCCGCTGAAATGCACCGGCGCGGCGGGGAAGTCCGCGCGCTGCCGGAAGGCCTCGCTGGCGAGGAGTTGCGGCGAGCCGAGGCCGGGCGTCGGGAACATCGCCTCCGGCCCGCCGCGCATCGCGGCCACCAAACCCGCCACGTCGCGGTGCGGCGAAGCGGCCGGCACCACCAGCACCAGCGGCGTCGCCGCCAGCAGGATGATGGGGGTGAGGTCGTTGAGCGGGTCGTAGCCCAGGTTGCGCTCGGTGATCGGGCTGACGGAAAGCGGTCCGCTGCTCCCGACCAACAGGGTGTGGGCGTCGCCTCGCGCCCGCGCCACCAACGCCGTGCCGATGTTGCCTCCGGCGCCCGGCCGCGTTTCCACGACGAGGGGCTGGCCGAGCCCGCGCCCCATGCGGTCCGCCAGCAGCCGCGCCAGCACGTCCACGATGCCGCCCGGCGCGAAGGGCACGACGATGCGCAAAGGCCGCGCCGGCCAAGCCGCCTCCTGCGCCGCGGCGCCCCGACCGGCCAACGCCCCCGCCGCCGCGCCGGCCGCGAGCAGCCGGCGCCGGTCGAGAAGCGCCACTAGCGCGGCTCCAGCGAGAAGGTCAGCACCGTGTCGCGCACGACGATCCCGCCGCGGTCGCCCGGCGTCAGCGCGCCGTAGCGCTGCGCGAAGGCGGGCGGCAGCGGCCGCCCTTCCCGCGGCGCCAGCCACAGCCGCAACAGGTGCCGCCGCCGCTCCGGCTCCGGCCAGTCCTCGAAATCGGTGCGGCTGTGCAGGATCTGGTGGTTGTGCAGGAACTGCATGTCACCGGGCCGGAACTCCAGCTTCAGGTGCAGCGCCGGGTCGTTCGCCATCTCGTCGAGCATGGCGAGCGCCTCCCGCTCCACCTCCACCAGCCGCCGCGCCTCCGGGAAGTTCGCCTGCGCCGAGCGGATGTACTGCCCGGAGTAGATCGCGCTGAGCCGTCCCTCGTGCCAGTTGAACACCGGCACCTCGAACCAGGGCAGCATCCCCGGCGGCACCTCGCCCCGCCGGTCGGTCGGGAAGGCGTTGAACAGCGCCCGCCAGTGCTCGGGGCTCCGCCGTAGCATCTCGTCGTGCAGGGTGACGGAGCTGACGACGCAGCTCTCCCCGCCCGCCTTCGCCGTCCGCAGGCACAACAGCCCGACCACGTCGCAGGAATCGGTGTGGTACTCCAGCGCCCGGCTGGTCTGGTAGTAGCGCACCGTCGGCTGCCGGATGTCGAGGCCGAGGTCGCGCACGTGGCCGAGCAGGTGGCCCTTCGCGTTCTGGCTGCGGAAGCTCCCGAGATGGCTGCCGATGCCGAGGTAGGCGACGGCGCTCTCCTCCGTCGTGTACCGCTCAACCGGCAAACCGCGCAGCACCGCGAAGCCGCGCCCTTCCAGCAGGTCGCGCTTCACCGCTTCCAGCACCGGCGCGAGGCGTGGCAGGCGGAAGGTCTCGGGCGAGATCGCGCCCATGGCGCCGCCGGCCGCCCGGTGCTCCCGCACGGCCGCGTCGATCTCGGCCAGTTCCTCGGGCGAGAGATGGTGGAGCCAGTCGCTCCGCGCCGCCATCTCCGGCCCGCGCCAAGCGGCCGGGCCGCCGACCGGGCCAGGCGGCAGGGCGCGCGCGCCGTCCAACGCGGCGGTGCCTTCGGGCATGGTGTTCCTCCCGGACAACGTCTTCACGCAGGAAGATCAACCTTCTCCCGAGACAAGTCCAGGCAGGGCCGGTGAACGCAAAAGTTGCGCCTCCCGTTGCTTCGGCCGCGCAGGAGGGCCGAAACTTGTCGGCTTCGGATGATGCTAATGGGCCATGTGCCGCGCCCGGCGCGGGTGGGCCTGACCAGGAAAGCAGGTCTTCACCTCCGCGAAGCCATGCAAACCCATGAATAATCATGTGATATGCGCTGGCGCACTGCGGCGCGGCTGCCTGTCCTGGTCTGGTGTCCCTGGAACCGCCAGCCCACGCGCCCGCATCCGCGACGGCGCCGGGGCGGCGGTCCCGGAGATGACCATGCAATCCGCAGCCCTGTTCTGGAACGACGTCGCGCTCGAAGCCAACAAGGAAGACCACACCAACACGCCGCAGGAGGCGGGCGGCCCGACCTACTCCGCCCGGGCGCTGGCCCTGGCGCATGCGGCGATGGCCGACGCCTTCACCAACGCGCACCGCGCGGATGGCGGGAAGGCGCCCTTCAAGCCCGCCTTCACCGAGCATCTCCCGCCCGGCCAAGCGCTGCCGGCGGCGGCGATCGGCGGCGCCGCGCACGCGGTGCTGTCGTTCATCCACAAGCGCCAGCAGCCCTTTTTCAATGCCAACCTCACCACCTTCGTCCAGCAACTCGCCGGCGCGAACCAGCAAGCGGTGCAAGGGGGCCTCGCGTTCGGCAAGACGGTCGCCCAGGCCATCCTGGACCGCGCCGCCACCGACGGCTCGAACGACCCGACCAACAGCAACAACCGCAGCGGCTACGTCCCGGGCGGCCTCAACGGCATGCACGCGCCGGACCCGCTGAACCCGGGCCAGGGCTACTATGGCTGGCATTACGGCAATGTCCGACCCATGGCGCTGGAGCGGCGCGACGCGCTGGCCGCGCTGCCGCCCCCGCCGCCGCAGACGCACGAGAAGCGCTACTTGAAGGACTACGTGGAGGTGTACCGCGACGGCCGGAAGCCGGAGCCGCGCAGCCGCCCAACCGATGAGCAGGTCAGGGTCGGCATCTTCTGGGCCTACGACGGCGTGAAAGGGATCGGCACACCGCCCCGCCTCTACAACCAGATCCTGCGCGAGGTCGGCAAGGCGGACGGCCTGAGCGAGGCCGAATGGGTGGTGCTGCTGGCGCAGGCGAACATCGCCATGTCGGACGCGGGCATCGTCGCCTGGCAGGCTAAGTTCCTCTACAACGTGTGGCGCCCGATCGTCGGCGTCCGCCAACACGTGGAGATTTCCGGCCGATCGGACGAGCAGCAGGACCCGAACTGGGAACCGCTGGGCGCGCCGGCATCCAACGGCTCCAACAACGGCAAGAACTTCACCCCGCCCTTCCCGGCCTACCCCTCGGGCCACGCCACCTTCGGCGCCGCCTGCTTCACCGCGTTGAAGCGTTTCCGCCAGCAACGCAACCACCGCGCCGACCCGGACAGGATCGACATCAAATTCGTGTCCGACGAGCTGAACGGGATCACCACCGACGCCGATGGCGTGACGGTGCGCCCGAGAATCGAGCAGCACTTCCGCAGCATCGACGCGATGATCGAGGCCAACCTCGTCAGCCGCGTCCTGCTCGGCGTGCATTGGCGCTTCGACGGCGACGGCGGCAAGGAGTCCGGCGTCAAGGTCGGCCAGCAGGTCGCCGACACCCTCTACCGCAAGCACTGACGGCGACGCCGGGGCGTGTCCGCTTCAAGTGGACGCGCCCCGGCATGACCAGCGGCTGCACCACCGCCCCGGAGGCGCCGCGTCCTGGGGCGCGCCGGCCCTACCCCCAAGGGTTGCGCCCGCCACCGCCCCAGGGCGAATATTGCCTCGGCAGGGCGGTCCGTTGCGGCGGCGTCGCGGGTGCCATGGCCAGCAGCCGCGCCACCCGTTCCTCGGTCGGCGGGTGGGTGGAGAACAGCGCGTCCACCCGCAGCCCCGATAGCGGGTTCACGATGAACATGTGCGCGCTCGCCGGGTGCGCCTCCGCAGCCTGGTTCACGATGCCCTGCTTGTAATGCTCCAGCTTCTGCAAGCCGGAGGCAAGCCAGCGCGGGTCGCCGCAGATCTCCGCGCCCATCCGGTCCGCCTCGTACTCGCGCGAGCGGCTGATCGCCGTCTGCACCAGCATGGCCGCGATCGGCCCCACGACCACCAGCAGGATTGCGCCGATCGGGCCGAAGGGGCTGCGCCGCCCTTCCTCGTCCCGCCCGCCGAACAGGAAGCCGAACTGCGCCAGCATGCCGATGGCGCCGGCCAGGGTCGCCGTGACCGTCATGATGAGCGTGTCGCGATTCTTGATGTGCGCCAACTCGTGCGCCACCACGCCGGCCACCTCCTCCTCGTCCATCAGGTCGAGCAGGCCGGTGTTGACCGCGACCGCCGCGCGCTCCGGGCTGCGCCCGGTGGCGAAGGCGTTGGGCTGGTCCTCATGGATCACGTAGAGCGCCGGCATGGGCAAACCGGCGCGCGCCGCTAGCGCCTCCACCATCTGGAACAAGCGCGGCGCGCTCTCGGGCGCGATCGGCTCGGCGTTGTGCATGGAAAGCACCACGCGGTCGCTGTTCCACCACGCCCAAAGGTTGGTGCCGCAGGCGAGCAGGAAGGCTATCACCATCCCCTGCTGCCCGCCCATCGCGTAGCCGATGCCGACGAACAGCGCCGTGAGCCCGGCCAGCAACACCGCCGTTCGCAGATAGCCGTTCATCCCCGCGCCTCCACTTGCGCCCCCGCGCGAAAGGCCCGCGGAAACTCCGGAAAGGGCTGGCGGGACGCCGGGGGTCGCCCCCAGATGAAAGGGCATGACCATCACCACACAAGGGGCACCTCCCCGCACGGACGGCGGTGCCGTGCGACGGGCCCAGGTGCCGATCTCGCCCAACGACCCGGCGATCCCGGTGCCGCCTGTCCCCCCGCTGCCGCCCGGCCCGGACTTGCCGGATGCGCCGGTGCAGGATCCGCCCGGCCCGGACGCACCCCTCCCCGGCGAGGACCCGAACCCGACGCCGGCCGGCGATCCGCCCTCCGACCCGCCCGTACGCATGAAGGAGATCGGCGGCCCCTCTGGGCCCGAGCCCACGCGTTACGGCGACTGGGAACGGAAAGGCCGCGTGTACGATTTCTGATGGGGCCAGGCGGCCGGGACGGAGCGGGAACGTGCTTGTGTGCGTCCCGCCCCGGCTGTCACGAACCCTGGTGGCGTGCGCCGCTGTGTTCCCCGTAAGCGATTCGTTCTTGCGACTCGGGGCAGGTGCTTGATTCCGCTCGCTTCATGACCGGACCGACGAACAGTTCCTTCACGCTTCGTTCGCGCGTTCTCCGTTCACATCTCGCAGCGGATGAGCACCGTGCTGCGGTGCGCCGTTTCGCCTATCTCGGCCGCGCTGCGCTCCGCGCCACGGCTCTCGGCCACGGTCGGGTTCATCCCCGCCCGGCGGAGGAACTCCAACGCCTCGCTCCCCTTAACGGCGAAGTTCACGTTCTGCGGGATGTCGCCGATGCGGGCGGCCACGTGCGCGGCGTTTAGCTTGGCCACGATCACGCCCACCACGTTGCCCTGACGGTCGAGCAGCGGCCCGCCCGAGTTGCCGGGCTGCACCGGCGCGCTCACTTGGAACCGCCCCTGGTGGTCCGCGAAGCCTGACAACGCGCTGACCTCGCCGGTGGTGAGCGTGGGGCCGGAGGACAGCAGCCCGGCCAAGGGGAAGCCGTAGGTCACGACCGCCTCGCCGCGCCGCACCGCCGGATCGCCCCGGAAGGGCAGCGCCGGGCCGGGGTTGCCCGGAACGGCGAGCAGGGCGAGGTCCCGTTGCACGTCCACCCGGGCCGGCGGGGTGGCGCTGAGGGTCCGGCCGTCCACGGTGCGGACCAGGACGCGGTTGCAACCGTTGATGACGTGGTGGTTGGTGAGCACCCGGTCCGGCCCGACCACGAAGCCGGTGCCGGACGAAGCGCGGGCGTGCGGGTTCGGGCGCGGGGGAGGGACGGCCGCGACGGGCCTGCCTGTGGCGACGGTCCGGCCGGCATCACCCGTGGCGGCGCCCGGGGCCGGGCCGGGCGGCACCGCCTCGGGCCGGCCCATGGCACCGGGCAGCGGCGCCACGGATTGCTGCCCCACGGCGAGCACCCGCAGCGCGCAAACGTCTTGGTCTTCCAGCTTGGCTTCCCGTCCGTCTGCCAAGCGTAGGCGGATGTCGAAGCGGCAGCCGGCGTTCTCGGACGGGCGGAGCGAGAAGGTCCCCTCCGGCCCCAGCGGCCGGGCCAGGAGGTTGCGGCCCCAGTCGTCCCCAGTCCCGCGCGGCGACCGCACGGCGTTCAACTCCGTGGCCGGTTGCCCGGTGCGGTTGAGGACGCGGAACGGCTCCTGCTGCGCCGCGGCGGGGAAGGCCACCGGGACGCCCGCGGCGAGAGCGAGAGCAAAGGCCAGGGCACGTTGCATGGCGCGGCGCATACTCCAGCGGGGCTTTCACCCCTGTGTGGCATTCTTTACGGGGGCGAAGCAATCACAGATGGAAGCAAGGGTCATCCACATTTCGTGTGCGTGATGAGGGGCGCGGGCGCCGTTCGGCTGCCGGAGGGCCGACCAGCGGCCTGGAAAGGCCCGGTCCAGTTCCGCCCCCAGCGCCCGCGCCACGCCCAATCCGATTACCGCGACATGGGCCGGCGCCAAGGCGGGCAACAGGTCCGAGTGGTAGAGCCGCCAGCTTTCCCGCAGCGCCAGCGCGTCGAGACCGCCGCCGCCGTGCCGTCGCAGCGCCGGCACCGCCAAAGCCACCAGGGAAGCGTCGGTCAGCCAGACGCCCCGCGCCCGGAGCCGGTGCAGCAGGGCGGCCTTGGCCGCCAACCGCGGCCCGGCGGCCGTCCCCTGCCGGGCGACCGCGGGCCAAGCCGGGCAGTCCGCCCCTTCGGTCGCCGCCATCAACCGCCAATACTGCGGGGTGCCGCCGCGCGGGCGCGCCCCGGATCCGAGCGGACCTTCCAGCAACTCCGGCTCGCCGTAACCGGCGCAATAGATGTGGCGTACGAAGCGCCGCGGCCCCGGCCAGTCGAGGCCCGGCGGCAGCGCCACCCGGCAGGCCAGCTCGGCGGCGCTCGTGGCGATGTGGCTTTCCGCCAGCAGCAGCACGCGCAGCCGCTCCGGCCGCCAAGCCTGCCGGCACTCCTCCGCGGCCACCGCGGCGTCCGGCGGCTCCGCCAAGGGCAAGCGCGCCGCCAACGCCGCCACCGCGTCCCGCAGCGTGGCTTCGGTTACTTCTCCGCAATCTTTGCGAGGCATGGTCCGCGCGTTTCTTATTCTTAAGGTGTGGACCCCAGGTGGGCATCCGGCGTTGCCCGTATACGTCGCGGGCCACAAATCGGACACGGGACCTCCCCATCGTGCTTGTGATGGGGGACACCGACTGCATCATGGGTCGTGCGCCACGCTGCTGTAGCAGGCCCGCGTGGAAACCTGGAGGAGAGTAAGGCCCCGCTCCGGAACCAATTCGGAAGCGTCACGTTACGGTCCCGCTGCGAGTTCTACCTTTGGGCAGTCCGGGACCGTGAAGCGGGGAGGAAGCGACGCCTCACGCCGGAACGGCTCTGCCGTTCTTCGAGGAGATGACGCGTATGGGGCATGTAGGCTTTGACGGCGCCGCCGAGTGGTGGCGGGGGGCCGTCCTTTATCAAGTTTATCCGCGCAGTTTCCAGGACAGCGACGGCGACGGCGTCGGCGATCTGCCGGGCCTGATCGACCGCCTCGACCACATCGCCGGCCTCGGCGTGGACGCGATCTGGGTGTGCCCCTTCTACCCGTCGCCGCAGCGCGACTTCGGTTACGACATCGCCGACCACTGCGCCGTGGACCCCGCCTTCGGCCGGCTGGAAGACGTGGACCGGCTGATCGCCGCCGCCCACGCCCGCGGCTTGCGCGTGCTGTTCGACCTCGTGGGCGGCCACACCTCCGACCGCCACTCCTGGTTCCAGGCGAGCCGACGCAACCGCGAAGCGCCCACGGGCGACTGGTACGTCTGGGCCGACCCGCGGCCGGACGGCACGCCCCCGAACAATTGGCTGAGCGTCTTCGGCGGCCCCGCCTGGACCTATGAGCCGCGGCGCCGGCAGTACTACCTGCACCACTTCCTCAGCACCCAGCCGGCCCTCAACCTGAACAACCCGGACGTGCAAGACGCGCTGCTCGGCGTCGCCGAATTCTGGCTGGAGCGCGGCGTGGACGGTTTCCGGCTGGACGCGCTCGACTTCCTCACCCACGACCACGCGCTCCGCGACAACCCGGCGAACCCGCCGGCGAACGGCACGGTGCCAGCCAAGCTGTTCGGCATGCAGCGGCACGACCACGACATGATCCAGCCCGGCACCAAGCCGGTGCTGCGCCGCCTGCGCGCCCTGCTGGACCGCTACCCGGGCCGGGTCACGCTCGGCGAGGTGTCGTCGCAGGACGGCGCCTACGAGCGCATCGCCGGATACACAGAGGGCCGCGAGCACCTGCACATGGCCTACACGCTGCGGCCGCTTCGCCACGGCTTCGACCACCCGACGGTGGCGGCGCTGCTGGGGGACGCGATCGCCACCTGCGAGCGCGGCTGGCCCTGCTTCTCCTTTTCCAACCACGACGTGGAGCGGGCGGCGAGCCGCTGGGCGCCGGGCGGCCAGCCCGACCCGCGCATGACGCGCCTCCTGCTGGCCCTGCTGCTCTCCCTGCCGGGCAGCGCCTGCCTCTACCAGGGCGAGGAACTCGGCCTGCCGGAGGCGGTGCTGCGCGAAGCCGACATCCGCGATCCGTTCGGCCTCACCTATTGGCCCGAGTTCAAAGGCCGCGACGGCAGCCGCACGCCCATGCCCTGGCGCGGCGACCTGCCCCACGCCGGCTTCACCGCGCCGCGCTCCGCGCCGTGGCTGCCGGTGGCGGACACGCACTACGCCCTCTCCGTCTCCGAGCAGGAGATGGCGCCGGACAGCACCCTGGCGTTCACCCGCTCCCTGCTGCGGCTCCGGCGCGACGAGCCGGCGCTGCGCCACGGCCGCGCCGAGGCGCTGCGCCTGCCGGCACCGCTCATCGGCTTCGTGCGGGAGTCGGCGGGGCGGCGCATCACCCTGCTGTTCAATTTGTCCGACGAGGCAGTGGCGCTGCCGCCGGAACTCGCAGAAGGCCTCACGCCGTTGCTCGGCCCGTCCGTCGCGGCGCAATCCCTGCCGGCCTGGGGCTTCGCCGTGCTCGCCGAGGTTGAAACCGCGGTGATGGTGATGTCCCCGGTGAATGAACTGGTCCCGGCCTGACGCGGCCCGCCCGCCGACCGCGGCCCGTTTCGGAGCGGGCCGCGGGGCGGGGGCGAGACCTACCTGGGGAAGTGGGTTCCCTCGGACACGTGGCGTTTGCACACCCAACGTATGATACCGACACCGTCTGATCAGTTCGGGCTGATCGGCCTGGGCCACCAGTGGAAGTCGGTGTGCGGCTTGAGGATGGCGGGCTCGAGCCGGCGGCAGCGTTCGGCGACGACAGCCTCGAGGTCGGCGAGCGTGGCGAAGTGCCGATGGACCACAGGCTCGTCGACCAAGGGCCAGAGATGCTCGGCCGGCTGCAGCTCCGGACTGGGGGGCGGCAGGAACACCAGGCTGATCCCCTCGGGGACGGCCAGGCCCTCCGGTCCGTGCCAGCCGGCG
>CADCTL010000111.1 GCA_902805625.1 uncultured Acetobacteraceae bacterium | reverse complement strand
CACATGCCCTCGCACATCTTCACCCGCGTCGGGCGCTGGGAGGATTCGATCGAGACCAACCGCCGCTCTGCCGAGACGGCGCGGGCGCGGGAAGAGGTCTTCGACGAGCTGCACGCCGTGGACTACATGGTCTACGGCTACCTCCAGACCGGCCGGCCCGAGGCGGCGCGGCGCGCGCTGGACGACACCGGCCGCTATGCGGCCTGGACCCCGCCGACGGCGCTCGGCGGCTACGCGCTCACCGCCATGCCGGCGCGGATGGCGCTCGAGCGCGGCGACTGGGAAGCCGCCGCGGGGCTGGGCACCCGCCGCTACGGCGTGCCCTTCGTCGATGCCACCACGCACTTCGCCCGCGCCATGGGCGCGGCGCGCGCCGGCCGGCCGGAGGCCGCCGCGGCCGATGTCGAGGCGCTCAAGGCCGCGGCCGCGGCGCTGCAGGGCCGCGACGCCTATTGGCAGGAGCAGGTGGAGATCCTGCGCGTCTCCGCCGAGGGCTGGGTGGCCTTCGCACGGGGCGAGCGCGAGGCCGGCCTCGCCCTGCTGCGCGAGGCGGCGGACCGCGAGGGCCGCACCGACAAGCACCCAATCACGCCCGGCCCGCTCTTCCCGGCGCGGGAGCAACTGGCGGAGATGCTGCTGCTGGTGGACCGCCCTGCCGAAGCGCGGCGCGAGTTCGAGGCGGTCCAGCAGACCGAACCCAACCGCTTCCGGGCGGTGTACGGGGCCGGCCGCGCGGCCGAGCTGGCCGGGGACCGCGACGCGGCGCGGCGGCACTACCAGCAGTTGGTGCAGCTAGCGCAACACGCCGATGCGCCGCGGCCGGAGTTGGAGCGGGCGCGGGCCTTCGCCAGCCAGCGCTGAGCGGAGGGGCTAAAAAGGGGGCGGGCCGAAGCCCGCCTCCGGGAGCTTGCAGACCTGGCGACGGTGCCCGTGGATGCTGCCGGTGCCGGATTTGTCGGAAGCGCTCCTCCGGTTCGCCGACAGGGTTCTGTCCCGGCTGTTCACCGAGCGTCCGCCGCCGGGCCACCTCGCCCAACTCGGCCGCGCCCTCGCCATCTCCGGCGGCAGAGCGGTCTGGTCCAGACGCTTCGCGCCGCCGTGACCCGCGCGCACGAAAAACCCCGGGCGGCGGCGCCACCCGGGGTCGTTTCGTCATGCCCGCCGCGCGTCGCGGCGCGGCGGCGGGCGGCGCGTCAGCGCCGGTCGGGGCCGCCCGGCGTGCGCGGCGTCGTGCCGCCCGTCGTGGCGGTGCCCGTGGTGGTCGTGGCGCCGCCGGTCGCCGCGCCGGCGGCCCGGCGGTCGTCCTCGACCTCCACCTCCGTGCGGCGGACCTTGTCCTGCACGGTCTGCACCCGCTCCTCGGCGTCCTTGCGGACCACCACCTCTTCCACCACCCGCGCCTCCTTGGCGACCACCGCCTCCTCCGAGCTCTCGGTGGCCTCGATGACGCGCTCCTGGAACAGCGCCTGGTCCGCGTCCGTCACCGGCCGGTCCACGTGGCGGCGCTCCACCTCCACGTGCTCCTGCCGCAGCGACACCTGCTCCTGCACCGGGGTCTCGACCACGTAGGAGCGCACCCGCACCCGGCCGCTCCGCACCTCCCGCTTGCCGACGGTCAGCCGCTCCTCGACGATCGGGATGGCTTCCCCACCCTGCACGGTGCCGGTCGTGCCGGTGCGCGCCGCCGTCGCGCCGGTCATCCCGGTCGTCGCGCGGGTTTCGTTCTCCGGGTGGGCGCCGCTCACGTTGGTGCCCGCCGCTTGGTCCACGCCGCGGCTCAGCATGGTGCCGGGCGGGTTGCTGCTGGCCGTGCTGCCGGAAGTTGAAGCGCCGGGCATGGCCGCGACGCCGGTGCTGGAACCGTCGGAGGACGCCCCCACCACCGCGCCGGTGCCCGCGCCGGCCGCGGCGGCGCCGGTGTAGCCGGTCCAGCCTTCGCGCTTCCACGAGGCCTCGCGCTCGTCGAGGTCCACGGCGCCGTGCCGCTCCAGCACGTCCATGGCGGTGTCGATCTGCGCGTCGTCCACCTGCGCGGAGACCATCGCCCCGCCGCGACGCACGCCTTCGGCGTAGGCGTGGCGGTCCTCGTCAGGGATGAACAGGTCGCGGAGGGAGGCGAAGAAGCCCTTGTCTTCGGTGCCGGCCGCGCCGGCGGTCGCGCCGGAGCCGGCCTCGACCTTCACGGACGAGCGGTTCACGCCCGCCTCCGACACGAGGGATTGCACGGCCTGCTCGGCTTCGGCGCGGCTGTCGAACAAAGCGGTGACGGTACGGGTTGCCATAGGCTGTTTTCCTTCCTGTGGTGAGGACCAGATGGTTTCGATGGGCAGCATGGACGGATGGGCGCGGCGCTACCGGGCGGGGTCCAGGCCGTCCCCCGCGGCGGGAGGCGGCAAGCGCTCGACCGAAGCGCGCTGCTTCCGGACCGTCACCGGCTGTTCGACAGCCTCATCGACCGCGACCAACCGCATCCGGATCTCCTCGCGGAGCACGAGGCGCTTCTCGACCACGAGGATCTCCTCCACCACCGGCACCACCACCGTCCCGTCCGGCTCCTGCCGCATGGCGGGCGCCGGCTCGCCGACGGCGAGTTCCCGGTCGATGGGGACGCGCTCGAATTCCGCCCGCTCGGAGCGGAGCGTCTCGCGCACGACCTGTTCCTCGATGTCGGTGCTGACGGATACCCGCACCCGCCCGGTCTCGACCCGGCGCTTACCGACGCGCAGGGCTTCCTCGACCAGCGGGAGCACGACTTCCCTGGCGGTGTTTTCTATCCTGTCCGCCACCAGAGTGCTCCCTTCTCGTCCGGGCACTCGCATACGAACGAAGCCCCGGCCGCGGCGTTTCTTCCGGTATCGCCACGACCAACGATTTCACAAAAGTTCTTAATACCGGCGCAGGCGCGGGAAGCGCGGCCGCGGGGCGCTACCCGGCGTGGCCGCGCACGACCTTCAGCACCCCGTCCGCGTACCGTTCGAGCTTGGAGCGGCCCACGCCGGGGATCATCGCCAGGTCCTCGGCGTCTGCGGGCCGGCGCTCGGCGATCGCCTCCAGGACGCTGTTGTGGAAGATGACGAAGGGGGCCACCCCCTGCTCCTCCGCTTCCCGCTTGCGCCAAGCGCGCAGGGCGTCGAACAACGGATCTCCGGCCATGGCGGGCTCGGCGCCGCGCGCGGCGGCGGGCGCGCGCTCCCCTCGGCCGCCGCCGCGCTTCGCCGCCGGGGCCGACAGCGCCTCCTCGCGCAGCATCACCTTCGCCTCGCCGCGGAGGATCGGCCGCGCCGCTTCCGTGGGCACCAGCTCGCCGTGGTTCTCCACCGCGACGTCCAGCGCCCCCCGCGCCACGAGCTGCCGCGCCACGCCGCGCCACGCGGGGTCGGACAGGTCCTTGCCGATGCCGAAGGTGGAGAGCCGGTCGTGGCCGAACTGCGCCACCTTGGCCGTCAAGCGCCCGCACAGCACGTCCAGAACATGGCCCAGGCCGAAATGCCCGCCGGAGGGCAGGCGCGTCCGCAGCACCGCCGAGAGCAGCTTCTGCGCCGCCACCGTGCCGTCGAAGAGCCGGGGCGGCGCCAGGCACACGTCGCAGGCGCCGCAATTCTCGGGCCCGTCCTCGCCGAAGCAGCGGAGCAGGATGCGGCGGCGGCAGGAGGCGGCCTCGGCGATGGAGACCATGGCCTCCAGCCGGCTGCGCTCGATGCGCTTCTGCTCCGCCGGCGCCGGGCTTCCCTCGATGCGGTGCCGGGCGAAGGCGATGTCGCCGGCGCCGTACAGCAGCAGGGCGCGCGCCGGGGCGCCGTCGCGCCCGGAGCGGCCGATCTCCTGGTACCAGCTCTCCGGCGAGCGCGGCAGGTCGGTGTGCGCCACCCAGCGCACGTCGGGGCGGTCGATGCCCATGCCGAAGGCGATGGTGGCCGCCATCACCACCGCGTCGCCCCGCGCGAAACGCCGGTGCGCCGCGCGCTTCGCCTTGGCGTCCATGCCGGCGTGGAAGCACAGCGCGTCGAGGCCGTCCGCGCGCAGCCACTCGGCCGTCTGCTCCGTCTTTTTCCGCGTGCCGCAATAGACGATGCCCGCGCCCGAATTGTCCGAAGCGGCGCGCACGAAGGCGCGGAGCTGCGCCCGCTCCTGCTCGCGCGGAGCGGCGCCGATGAGGATGTTCGGCCGGTCGAAGCCGCCGCGGAACACCGGGCTGTCGCCGAGCGAAAGCTGGCGCAGGATGTCCGCCACCGTGCGCGGGTCGGCGGTGGCGGTCAGCGCCAGGCGCGGCGTGCCCGGGAAGCGCTCGGCCAGCACCGACAGGCCGCGGTACTCCGGCCGGAAGTGGTGGCCCCACTGGCTGACGCAGTGCGCCTCGTCCACCGCGAACAGCGCGATGCGCCGCTCCTGGAGGCGCGACAGCGTGCCTTCCAAGGTGAGGCGCTCGGGCGAAACGTAGAGCAGCTTCACCTCGCCCTGCGCCAAGGCCCGCCGCACCTCCCGCGCCGCTTCCTCGTCCAGGTCGGAGTGGAGCGCGGCGGCGGCGATGCCCTGCTGGCGCATCGCCGCGACCTGGTCCTCCATCAAGGCGATCAGGGGCGAGACCACCACCCCCAGGCCCTCCCGGCACAGCGCCGGCACCTGGTAGCAGAGCGACTTGCCGCCGCCGGTCGGCATGAGCACGAGGCCGGAGCCGCCCGCCACGACGTGGCGGATGATCTCCTCCTGCCGGCCGCGGAATCCGGGGTGGCCGAAGACGCGGTGCAGGATCTGCGCCGGGTCCGGGCCGGCCAACTCCAGGGCGGTGTCGTCGAGCATGGTGTCGATGGCGGATGTCATGCCACGCCGCGCGGCCGGAGTCAGGTGGCGGGCCGCGCGCCGGGGCTATCCGCCGACGTGGATCTCCACCCGCCGCGACTCGACCGGCATCATTTCGAAGGAAACCGGGCCGCGCGGCTGGACGCGGATGCGGTCCCGCGGAACGCCGCCGGCCACCAGCGCGTCGGCGACGTTCTGGGCGCGGGCCTCGGCCAGCGCGCGGCTGAAGGCGGGGCTGGCCGCGCTGTCCGGCGCCGTGAAGCCGCGCACCGCGACGGGCACACCCGGCCGGGCGCGCGCCCTCTCCGCGGCCCCCGCGATCACGGCGCGCGCTTCCGGGCCCATGGCCGCGCTTTCGTCGGTGAAGAACACCACGGGGAGCGCCCGTTGCCGCGCTTGCGCTTCGCCGCCCGACGAGGACTGGCAAGCGGCGAGGGCGGGCAGCAAGGGCGCGGCGGCCAGCACGGATCTGCGGAGCACGGCTTCTTCCTCGGTTGTTATCGGCCGCGGCGCCCGGTCCCTGCGGCGGGACCGGGTCCGGGGCACGGCATCATGTCAGAGGACGCGGAGAAGGGCACGCCGGGCCGCTTCGAGCGCCGCGCCGAACACCAGGTGCGAAGCGAGGGAATAAGCGTGCGTCGAAGGCGGCGACTCCCAGGGCGGCCCGGAAAGGCCCGCCGCCGGCACGAGCGCCTCGTCGGCGACCGCCGCCACGGCGACCCCGAAGGGCAGCCCGAAGCCGGCCGTCACCCACGGCTCCGCCTCTGCGGCCACGCCGTAGAGCAGGCCGAGCGCGGTCCCGAAGCCGTAGTGCACGGCGTTGCCGGCCCGCGCCTTCTCGTCGTCGGCGATGCCGTGCCCGACGATCCGTTCGGCGGCCTTCACCGTGCTCGGCTCGCCGCCACCGCCGCCCGAACCGGACCCAAGACGCGAAACGAGGGCCTGGAACCGGTTCATCGCAAAGGACGCGAAAACACCGGCGCCGGCGCCGGCGAGCGCGCCCTTGACTAGGTGACGTGGGTTCACCGGCACGCCTCCTTTCGCTTCACGCGGGCGACTTCGCCCGCCGATGCGGCCCCCGCGCTTGCGTCGCCGGCGTCACCGCGAGCAGGCGGCGCCACCCAGCACGCAGAAGCGGGCGCAGTGCGGGTGGTTCAGCGGCACCGGCCGGGACGCCTCGGCCAAGGTCGCGCCCAGCTCGAAGCGCTCGTCGTAGGGCAGCAGGGTGCAGGCGAGCACCGCCGGCCGCTCCGCGCCCCGGCGCTTCACCACCATGCGGGTGGAGGCGCACATGACGCTGTCCGGGCTCTTGCCGAGGATGCCCCAGCACGCCTCGGTGATCTCCGGCACGTCGCGCCCGGCGTCCATCTCCGGGAACAGCATCAGCGCCACCGGGTCCGAAGCGTCGATCGGGATGCCGCGGGCGGCGAAGAGGCGGGCGAAGCCCCCGCGCATCGCCGCCTCGCCCTCCCGGCCGAAGGCGGCGCGGCCGGCGACGTGGACGCGGAAGCCCTCGCGCGCCAGCCATTCCAGGCCGTCCAACGCGACGGCGAAGCTCCCCTCCTGCCGTTCCAGGTCGTGCAGGTCGGCGTCGTGGTGGTCAAGGCTGACGCGAAGCGTGAGCCGGTCGCCGAACTCCGCCCGCAGCGCCTGGAGGGCGGCGGCGTGGTTCCGCATCGGCTTCATGGCGTTGGTGAGCACCAGCGCGCGGTGGCCGCGGCGCAGCGCGTCGCGCAGCATGGCCGGCACCTCGCGGTTGAGGAACGGCTCGCCGCCGGTGAAGCCGATCTCCTCCACGGGCAGGCGGTCGCGCTCGACCTCGTCGAGGTACTCCGCCACCTCCGCCGCCGTCATGTAGACCAGGGCGTCGTTGCGCGGGCTGCTCTCGATGTAGCAGTTGCGGCAGGTGATGTTGCAGAGCGTGCCGGTGTTGATCCAGAGCGTCCGCAGCCCGGACAGCGCCACGGCGGCCCGCGCCTCGCCCTTCGCCGTCACCCGCGGGTCGCGGAATTTGGCCGGGTCGAGCGCGGGTTGGGCGGGCTGGAGGTGCGACAAGCGGAACGGACTCCTGGCGGCCGGGCGGGCACAGCCCGCGGAAGATGTGGCCGGAGCGGCGCCGGCGCCAGGGGCGGCGCCCGCTGGTTCCTATACCGGCCCGATCCCGAACGATCCCTTAAGCCCGTGGCCCGATCTCCTTCGCCAGCGCCGCGGCCAAGGTTAGCACCACGCGGTCCCGCCCCGGCGCGGCGAGGAGCGACAGGCCGACCGGCGCGCCCTCCACGCGTCCGGCCGGCAGCGTCACCTCGCACAGCCCGGCGAGGCCGGACAGGGCCGTGACGCCCATGGTGTTCTCCCGCGCCGCGTTCTGCTCGGCCGGCGTGGCGGACAGCAGCGGTGCCGGTCCGGGCGCCGTCGGGAAGGCCAGCACCGCGCCGCCGGCCAACAGCGCCCGCATCCGCGCGGCGAAGGCACGGCGGAAAGCACGGCCGGCGGCGGCGTCGGCCGGGTCCATCGCGCGCGCCGCCGCGAAGCGCTCCGCGACGCCGGGCCCGAACGCCGGCCGCGTCGCTTCGATCCAGTCGCCGAGCGTGGCCCAGACCTCCTCGGCTATGGCGCAGCGGGCGTGCTCGTACAGCGTGGGCAGCCCTTCCGGCGCGACCTCCACCGGCAGCGCGGGGCCGAGCAGCCGTTCGAGCGCCCGCAGCGCCGGCGCCAACGCCTCGGCCGTTTCGGGGAGCGCGTTCGTCCAAGCGGAGGCGGGGCGCAGCAGCGGCCCGAGTGCGCCGGGGCCGCCCTCCGGCAACAGCGCCTCGCCCACGCGGGCCAGCGTTCCGGCGTCCCGCGCGAACCAGCCGGCGGTGTCGAAGGAAGGCGCGAGGCCGCGGGCGCCGGCCAGGCTCACGGCGCCCCAACTCGGCCGGATGCCGTACAGGCCGCAGTAGCTCGCCGGGACGCGCACGGAGCCGGCGGTGTCGGAGCCGAGCGCGAAATCCACCAGCCCGGCCGCGACCGCCGCCGCCGAACCGCAGGAGGAGCCTCCGGGGAAGCGCCCCGGCGCCGCCGGGTTCAGCGGCGTGCCGTGCCAAACGTTCTCGCCGGTGAGGCCGTAGGCCAACTCCACCGTCTTGGTCTTGCCGCGCAGCCGCGCGCCGGCTTGCAGCAGCGCGGAAACGCAAGGCGCCGTGCCGCCGGCCGGCGGGTGGGTGCGCGCCCAATCCGGGTTGCCGTAGGTGGTCGGGTGGCCCGCGACGTCGAACAGGTCCTTGGCGGCGAAATCCAAACCGGCGAGCGGGCCGTCGGCGGCGCCGGGGATGTCGAGGCGCGGGCCGGGGACGAAGGCGCCGACCTCGTCGGCCAAGGTGTCCGTCACTGCCGTCCTCCCCCGAGATGGGCCGACACGCTGCGGCAGCCCGCGGCGCTCCTCAACCCCGCCCGCAGCGGCCGCGGCGTCGGCCACGGCCCGCCCCGGCTCGACGGGCGGCGGGGCGCGCCGGGCTTCGTCACGCGGATGCGAGTGCGCCGGGCGGCCCGAACCGGCGTACCGTCCAGCCGCCGCGCCCGCCGCCACCGCGAAAACCGGCGCAGGCAGGAGTGCAGTTTAATGCCCCTCCCCTCCCTCCGCTCACCGCGCAGGCTGTTCGCCGACGCCGTCTCCCCGGCCCCGACGAGGCGCGGCCTGCTCGCGGGCGCCTGCGCCTGCTGCGCGGCGGGGCTGTTGGGCCCGGCCGGCATGGCCGCCGCTAACGTGCCCGCCGCGCCCGAGCGCCCGCTGCACGGGCGGCTGGACGAGGCGGCCCGCGCCGTCGAGGCGCGGATGATCGAGTGGCGCCGCGACATCCACCAGCACCCGGAACTCGGCAACCAGGAGAACCGCACCGCCGGCATCGTCGCCGCGCACCTCAAGCCCCTGGGCTACGAGGTGCGCGAGCGCGTGGCCGTCACCGGCGTCGTCGCCACGCTGCGCGGCGGCGCGGGCGACGGCCCGGTGGTCGCGCTGCGCGCCGACATGGACGCGCTGCCGGTGGCGGAGGAGGTGGACCTCCCCTTCGCCTCCCGCGCCCGCACGCAATGGGGCGGCGAGGAGGTGGGCGTGATGCACGCCTGCGGCCACGACTGCCACGTGGCCATCCTGATGGCGGCCGCCGAGGTGCTGGCGGCGCACCGCGCCGAGCTGCGCGGCACGATCAAGCTGCTGTTCCAGCCCGCCGAGGAAGGCCTGCCCCGCGGCGAGGTCGGCGGGGCGCGCCGCATGCTGGACGAGGGCGCCTTCGAGGACCCGAAGCCGGACGCCGTGTTCGGCCTGCACGTGACGAACGGCTGGAACGCCGGGACCATCGGCTACCGCGCCGGTCCGGCGATGGCCAGCTCGGACACCTTCCAGATCACCGTGCAGGGGCGCCAGACGCACGGCGCCCGCCCCTGGGACGGCGTGGACCCGATCGTGATCGGGGCGCAGATCGTCTCCGCCCTGCAAACGATCCAAAGCCGCCAAGTGGACGCCGGCGACGCCTCCGTGCTGACGGTGGGCGTCTTCCGCGGCGGGAACCGCCACAACATCATCCCCGACCGCGCGACGATGGAAGGCACGCTCCGCACCTTCGACGAGAAGCGCCGCGAGTTCATGATGCGGCGGGTGAAGGAGGTCGCCGAAGGCGTCGCCAAGGCCATGGACGGCAGCGCCGAGGTGGTGTGGAGCGCGAACGGCTACGCGACGACGGTCAACGACCCCGCCCTGACGGAGCGCATGGCGCCGAGCCTGGCGCGCGTCACGGGGACGGACCGCCTCCGCCTGACCCCGCGCGCGACGGGGGCCGAGGACTTCTCCTTCCTGGCGCAGCGCGTGCCGGGCCTCTTCTTTTTCGTGGGCGTCACCCCGCAAGGCGTGGATCCCCGCACCACCCCGACCAACCACTCGCCGCGCTTCCGCGTGGACGAAGCCGGACTGCTGCCCGGCCTGCGCGCCATGCTGCACCTCGCCGCCGATTACACGGGCAGCGGAACCGCGTAGCGCCGCTGGCCTAGCTGGATGATGAGCGCTCGCGTCCCCGGGCCGGAACGGGGTACAATCCTGCCGCCAACGCCCGAACCGCGCTTTTGCCCGGAAGCGGCCGGAGCGGGAAAGTAAGGCAGAAAGGCAGTAAGGAAGTAAGGCGACGCCGCCCGGCCACCGACGCCTCGGCCGCGCCTTTTGTCCGAAAGCGCGCCGCCCAGACGGGTAAGATAGTAAGGTGGTAAGGAAGCAAGGCGGCGCCGGCTCCGTCAGAACTTCTCCACCCAAGGCCGCAGTTCGATCTCCCAAGTCCAGGCGCTCCGGTCCTGCTCCAACACGTGGAGGTAGTTCCGCGCGATCGCGTCCGGGTCCAACAGGCTGTCGGGCGAGTCCTCCCCTTCGGGACGCCGCGAACTGCGGATGCCGCCGTCGATGACGAAGTGCGCGACGTGGATGCCCTTGGGCGCCAGCTCGCGCGCCATGCTCTGCGCCAGCCCGCGCAGCGCGAACTTGCCCATGGCGAAGGCGGCGGAGCCCGGGTAGCCCTTCACGCTCGCGGAGGCGCCGGTGAACAGCACCGCGCCCTGCCCCTTCGGCAGCATCCGCTTCACCGCGGCCTGCGCGACGAGGAAGCCGCCGAAGGCCGAGACGGCGAGCGCGTTCGCCACGCCGTCCGGGTCCAGTTCGACCAGAGGCCCGCGCACCCGCGCGCTCGGGTTGTAGACGACGACCTCCGGCGAACCGCCGAGCGCCGCGTCCGCGGCCTTGAACATGGCCTCGACGTCCGCCGGCTTGGAGGCGTCGCACGCGAAGGCCTCCGCCTTCAGTTCGGAGGCGAGCGGCGCCAGCTTGTCCTTGTTGCGGGCGGCGAGGCCTACCCGCATCCCGGCGCCCGCGAAGGCGCGCGCCACGGAGGCGCTCAGCCCGTCGCCGGCGCCGACGATCAGCGCCGAGCGGTAATGGTGCCGCATCGTGTTTCCTCCTTCGAAAGCGGGTCTCCTCAGCGCGCCCGCAGCAACTCCGGCACGCGGAGCAGCATGAACTCGTTGTCGTCCGCCCGCGTCAGGTGGCGGCCGGCGCTGAAGGGCAGGTTGTTGTCGTTGGCGACCACGATGTGGTCCGCGTCCACCGCCGCCACGTTCTCGATGGTGAAGAACGGGAAGGCGAAGCGGTCGCGCGGCGCGTCCGCCGGCCGGTCGCCGCGCTGCCGGGCGAGGTTCTCCGGGTCGCGGACCGCCATGAGGTCCACGTGGCCGATCTTGCGGACGAAGCCCTCCGCGTCCGGCTCGCCGAGGTCGATCAGGTACACGCGCTTGAACCGGGCCGGCGCCGGGAAGCAGGCGGGCGGCTGGCGGCCGTCGGCGCAGGCGAGGCCGGGGTCGCCCTCGCCGTTGTCGCGCTCGACCACCAGGGCGCGGCGCTCGTCCACCATGTTGAAGTCGCCGATGGCGGTGGCGCCCTCCTCCAAGCGGTAGCGCAGCACGCGGCCGGTCCAGTCGGCGGCGCGCGTGTCGAACTCCAGCACGCGGAGGAAGCGGCCTTCCGGCTGGTCCGTGCCCTGCCGGTAGAGCGGCTGCTCCAGCATGGCGTAGAGGCGCGAGCCGTCCGGGCTCGCCGCCATGCCCTCGAAGCCGCCGGAGCGGCGCGCCTCGAAGGCCACGGACGCCGCCGGGCTCGCCGGCACCTGCAACGCGAAGTGGTCGGGGCCGCGGATGGTGCGCCCGTCCATGCGCGTTTCGCGGAAGTGCGTGACGCGCCCTTCGGCGTCGGCGCGGATGAGGTAGGGGCCGAACTCGTCGCCGAACCAGAAGCCGTCGCCCACCGGCTGGATGCTCTCGATGTCGAGGTCGGCGCCGGTCAGGAACCGCGTCGGCGAAGGGTCGGTGACGATGTGGAAGGGGATCACCCGGTTCGGGTCGCTGAGGAACACCGTCCGCTCCACCGCGACGGCGCCGCTCCGCCAGTCGGGGCGCACGCGGTGGAACACCAGCAGCGCGTCCGAACTGTTGCGGCGGTTGCCGAAGCCGTTGTCCGTCAGCACCCAATAGCTGCCGTCGCCCACGGGCTTGATGCCGGAGAAGCCCTGCACCGGCTGGCCGCGGAAGGGGAGCGAAAGGCCGGTCGGGCGCCGGCCGTTGGGGGCGCCGGTGTCGGCAGGCACGCTGCCCGGCTCCTCCGCGCGGCGGTTCTCCGGGCCGGTGAAGCGGCCGGACAGGGCGAAGCCCGGCGGGGCGCCCTGGGGAGGCTGCATGAAGGTCGCGGCGGGCAACAGCGCGTGGCCGGCGAGCGTCGCTTCGAAGCGCATGTCGGCGGCGGCGGGAAAGGCGGCGGCGGCGAGCAAGGCGGCCGCGAGGAGGGTTCGGCGCATGGTCATCTCTCCCGTGTGGTTCGCTCCCGCGGCCGATACCCCGCGCGCGTTGCCGTCCCGTGTCGCTCCCGTGACGCGTCCGCGTCAGCCCGCCCGTCGGAGGGACCGCCGCGGCGCGCCGTCCGGGCCGAAATTCGCGTCGTCCAGCCAAGCGGCGATGGCGTCGCGCCGGGCGGGCCACTCGTCCTCCAGGATGGAGAACATGGCCGTGTCGCGGCGCCGGCCCTTCACCACCATGTTCGCCCGCAGCACGCCTTCGAACACGAAGCCGAGCCGCGCGGCGGCGGCGCGGGAGGGCGCGTTGAGCGCGTTGCACTTCCACAGCAGGCGCCGGTAGCCGAGGTCGTCCATGGCGTGGCGCATGGGCAGGAACATGGCTTCCGTCGCCGCCCGCGTGCGCTGCATCCGGGGCGAGAAGTAGATGTTGCCGATCTCGATGGCGGCGTTGGCCGGCTGGATGTCCATGAGCGTCAGCCAGCCGTCGGCCGTTCCGGTGCGGTGGGGGCGGACCGCCCACGCCATCGGGTCGTGCGTGGCCGCGAAGCCGCCGATGAAGGCGCGCAGCGCGGCTTCCGAGGCGAAGGGGCCGTAGCCGAGGTAGGCCCAAGCCCCTTCGGCCCGCGCCGCGCCGCCGCTCCGCGTCGCCTGCCACAGCTCCGGCGCGTGGCGGACGTGCAGCGGCTCCAGGTCCACCGACCGGCCGCGGTGCGGCACGCGGGCCGGCAGCGGCCGGGGCGTCGTGTCCACCTCCGGGCCGAGCGGCGGGGCTTCGGGCGCGTCGGGCATCGGCGGATTTCCTCCCCACGGGGCTCGGCATCCTGCCCCGGTCGGGCCCGGGCGCAAACCAGCCCTGCGCATCCGGCGGTTGCATCCCACGCCGCGCCACAGCATCTAGCTCCCGCCATGGACGCCCTGCCCGCCGCCACCGAACGCCCCAAGATCCCCGCCGCCTTCCACGGCGAGGCCGTGACCTGGGTCCACCACTGGACCGACCGGCTCTTCTCGTTCCGATGCACCCGCGGCGAGAACTTCCGCTTCGTCGCGGGCCAGTTCGCCATGATCGGCCTCATGGTGGACGGCAAGCCGCTGGTGCGGGCCTATTCGATGGTCAGCGCGCCGTGGGAGGCGGAGCTGGAGTTCCTGTCCATCAAGGTGCAGGACGGCCCGCTCACCTCCCGCCTCCAGCACGTGAAGCCGGGCGACACGGTGCTGATCGGCCGCAAGGCCACCGGCACCCTGCTGACGGAGAACCTTCTGCCAGGCCGGACCTTGTGGCTGCTCTCCACCGGCACCGGCATCGCGCCCTTCATGAGCCTGATCCGCGAGCCGGAGGTCTACGACCGCTTCGAGCGCGTGGTGCTGGCGCACACCGTCCGCGAGGCGAAGGAACTGGCTTACCGCGACCTGATCTCCCGCGAGCTGCCGAACCACGAGTTCCTCGGCGAACTCGTCGGCGACAAGCTGCTCTACTATCCGAGCCTGACGCGCGAGCCGTTCTCCACCCAGGGCCGGATCACGACCTTGATCGAAAGCGGCCGCATCTTCGCCGACCTCGGCCTGCCGCCGCTCTCGCCCGAGGCGGACCGCGTGATGCTCTGCGGGTCGGAGAACATGAACGCGGACGTTTCGGCCATGTTGGAGGCGCGGGGCTTCGTGGAGGGCTCCAACCACGAACCCGGCAGCTACGTGGTCGAGAAGGCTTTCGTGACGAAGTAGCAGCGGTCACGGTCTCACCAGGAGGCCGCTTCCGGCGCCGGGGACCATTGCGGGTTCGTCCCCGCGTCGTTATGTCCCCGGCGGGATGCAGCGCCCCCGGCTGGCCGGACGGCCGGCGGGGAAGCGCGCCACGCCTGGGAGAAGACCATGTCCGAGGAAACATCAGTTCCCCGTCGCCGGGGCCTGCTCAAGGCCGCCGCCGTCGGGGCCGTCGGCACCGCCGTGCTCGCCACGCCCAACGTCAGCCGCGCGCAAACGGTGACGATGCGGTTCCAGTCCACCTGGCCGCAGCGCGACATCTTCCATGAATTCGCCCAGGACTACGTGACGCGCGTGAACGCCATGGCCGGCGGTCGGCTGCGGCTGGAGCTGCTGGCGGCCGGCGCCGTGGTCGGGGCCTTCCAGCTCCTGGACGCGGTGAACGCCGGCACCTTGGACGGCGGCCACGGCGTTTCGGCCTACTGGTTCGGCAAGAACAAGGCGTTCAGCCTGTTCGGCACCACGCCCCCCTGGTTCGGCGACGCCAACCAACTCCTCGGCTGGTTCTACCACGGCGGCGGCGAGGCCCTGTACAAGGAGCTGCTGGCGGACATCCTAAAGGTGAACGCGGTCGGCTTCCTCAGCGGCCCAATGCCGACGCAGCCGCTGGGCTGGTTCAAGCAGGCGATCGAGCGGCCGGAGCAGATCCGCGGCCTCAAATACCGCACCGTCGGCCTCGCTGCCGATCTGTTCAACGAGATGGGCGCGGCGGTGGTCTCGCTGCCCGGCGGCGAGATCGTGCCGGCGCTGGAGCGCGGGGTAATCGACGGGGCGGAGTTCAACAATCCCTCCTCCGACCGCATCCTCGGCTTCCCGGACGTGGCCAAGACCTACATGATCCAGAGCTTCCACCAGCGGGTGGAAAGCTTCGAGATCCTGTTCAACAAGGCCAAGTACGACGGCCTGCCGGCCGAGTTGCAGGCGGTGCTGCGCCACGGGGCGGAGGCGTCCTCCGCCGACATGAGCTGGAAGCTCCAGGACCGCTACTCGAAGGACCTGCTCGCCATGGCGCAGCAGAACGGGGTCAACGTCCGGCCGACGCCGCGCCCGGTGCTGGACGCGCAGTTGCAGGCTTGGGACCGGGTGATCCAGAAGCTGGAAGGGGACAACTCCTCGCCCGCCAACGGCCCCTTCTTCAAGAAGATCTGCGACAGCCAGCGCGACTGGTGCCGGCGCGTGGGCAACTTCGTCCTCCGCTACGAAGCCAGCCAAGCGGTGGCCTACAACCACTTCTTTTCCCGCCAGGGCTGACACCCGGCCGCACCGCGCCCGCCATCCGCGTCGCACGCGGATGGCGGGTTTTTCGCGCACAGTCGTCCGCCCGAGGAAAGATCGCGCATGCAGCGCCTGCTGCTCGGCATAGACCGGCTCAGCACCGTGGTCGGCCAGACGTTCGCCTGGTGCATCCTGCTGCTGACCGGCGTGGTCGTCTACGAGGTCTTCGTGCGCTACGTGTTCCGCGCGCCGACGACCTGGGGCTACGACGTGTCCTACATGTTGTACGGCACGCTGTTCATGATGGCGGGCGCCTACGCGCTGTCGCGCAACGGCCACGTGCGGGGCGACTTCCTGTACCGCAACTTCCCACCGCGGCGGCAGGCCTGGTTCGACTTGGTCCTCTACGTGCTGTTCTTCTTCCCGGCGATCTTCGCCTTCATGATCTCCGGCTGGACCTTCTTCGCCGACAGTCTGCGCCAGAACGAGCGCAGCATGTTCAGCCCGACCGGCCCGGTGATCTGGCCGTTCAAGTTCCTCATCCCCGTGGTGGGCGCGCTGCTGCTGCTGCAAGGGCTGGTGGAGGTGGTGCGCTGCTGGCAGTGCATCCGCGATGGCGCTTGGCCGCGGCGCCTCTCCGACGTGGAAGAGCTGGAGCAGACAATCCTCGCCGCGGCGGCCGAGCGCGACCCCGAGGAGTTGGCGCGCGAGATGGCGCGCAGCGGCGCGATCCCCGGCGAACGGGCCGGCGACCAACAGGATGGCAGGTAGAGAACCCCGATGAGCGACGGCGCACTGGGGCTCACCCAGCTCTTCCTCTTCCTCTTCTTTATCATGCTGGGCTTCCCCATCGCCTTCACCTTGATGGCGATGGGCCTGTTCTTCGGCTACCTCGGCATGGGGGACCGGATCTTCGACCTGCTGATCCAGCGCACCTATTCCGTCATGGCGAACGACGTGCTGATCAGCGTGCCCCTCTTCGTGTTTATGGGCTACATCATCGAGCGGGCGAACATCCTGGACCGGCTGTTCCGCTCGCTCCAGATGGCCTCGGGCAATATCCCGGGCAGCCTGGCGGTGGCGACGCTGGCCACCTGCGCGCTGTTCGCCACCGCCACCGGCATCGTGGGCGCTGTGGTGACGCTGATGGGCCTGCTCGCCCTGCCGCCCATGCTGCGGGCCGGCTACGACGTGAAGCTCGCCACCGGAGTGATCGCCGCGGGCGGCTGCTTGGGCATCCTGATCCCGCCCTCCATCATGCTGATCCTCTACGGCGCGACTGCTGGCGTCTCGGTGGTCCAGCTCTACGCGGCGGCCTTCATCCCCGGCATCATGCTGGCGAGCCTCTACATTCTCTACGCCATGGGCATCGCGCTGGTGAAGCCGTCGGTCGCGCCGCGGCTGCCGCCGGAAGAGGTGCAGGTCCCCTTCGCCACCCTCGTCCTGTCCCTGCTCACCTCCTTCTTCCCGCTCGCGGCGCTGATCGCGCTGGTGCTCGGTGCCATCCTGATGGGCCTCGCCACGCCGTCCGAGGCGGCGGCCATGGGCTCGCTCGGCTCCATCATCCTCGCCCTCGCCTACCGTTCCTTCTCCTTCGCCAAGCTGCGGGAAAGCGTGTTCCTCACCGCGCGCACCAGCGCCATGGTGTGCTGGCTGTTCGTGGGCTCGGCCATCTTCTCCTCGGTCTTCGGCTACCTCGGCGGCCAGGCGCTGGTGGAGGGATTCTTCAAGAGCCTGCCGCTCAACAGCTTCACCTTCATGGTCTTGGCGCAGGCGCTGATCTTCGTGCTCGGCTGGCCGCTGGAGTGGACCGAGATCATCGTGATCTTCGTGCCCATCTTCCTGCCGTTGCTGGACGACTTCGGCGTGGACCCGCTGTTCTTCGGCGTGATGATCGCGCTGAACCTGCAAACCAGCTTCCTGTCGCCCCCCGTAGCCATGGCCGCCTTCTACCTGAAGGGCGTGGCGCCGAAGACGGTGCGGCTGGAACAGATCTTCTCCGGGTGCATGCCCTTTATCTACATCGTCGTGTTCTGCATGCTCAGCGTCTACGTGTTCCCGGGCATCGTCACTTGGCTGCCGGAACAGCTCTACGGCGGCGGCGGCGGCGGCTCGCCGGTGCAGGTGGACACCCCGCCCGAGGGCGGGTTCCAAGAGGAAGAAACGATCAAGTAGCGCAGTTGCCCACGGTGTCGCCGGAGCAGGTCGCGGGCTGGCTGGCGGAGGCGCTGGAGACTGGCAACCCGCTCGCCCCTCTGCCCGCTGGGACCGAGCCGGTCGGCGTCGAGGAGGGCGAGCGCGTCGCGGCGCTGGTGCTCGAATCGCTGGGCCTCGTGCCTTGTGGCCTGCGCTTGGCGATCGGACCGGGCGGCGGCGCGCTGGCGGGCCCGGTGCTGGAAGGGCGGCTGCTGCCGGACGGCGCCGCCGTCGCGCTCGTCACGGTCCGGCACGCCGTGGTGGCGCCGGGCGTGATGGGCGTGCTGGCGGAGGACCTGCCGCCCGAGCCGGGCGGCGCCCTGCCCGCCTTCTCCGCCCTGCACCCGATCCTCGACGTGTCCGCGTGGCGGCTGCGGGAACCGCCTAGCTCGGCCGGCATCGCCGCCGCCGACCTCTCGGGGCACGGCTTCATCGTGGCGGGCCGCGCCAAGCGCGGCGTGGCGGTGGGATCCCTGCCGGTCGGCATGGCGCCCGCCGGCGTCAGGCGCCGGCCCGAGACGCGCGACGCCGCCGCGGCGCTGCTCGCCGCGGCCGAGGCGGC
>CADCTL010000110.1 GCA_902805625.1 uncultured Acetobacteraceae bacterium | reverse complement strand
GCCAGGTTGACGATGCCGCCCAGGCTGAAGATCAGCGACAGCCCGAGCGCGATGAGCAGGTAGTAGGCGCCGATGAGCAGGCCGTTCAGCACCTGCTCCAGCACGAAGACGAATTCCATGCGGCGATGACTCCCCGGCCGCGCGGCTCAGATCAGGCGCGGAAGGTGCAGGTGTTCTCTTCCGGCGTCGCGGCGATCGCCTCCAGGCTCTCCTCTGGACCCGGCACGGCCGGCGAGGAGGTGAAGATGTCCCACCGGTTCTTCTCCTGCCCCCGCGGCAGCGCCGTGATGGCGTACATCTCCATCATCAACTGGTGGTCGCGCGCCCGGAAGTACCCCTCCCGCGTCTTCAGGATGTCGAACTTCGCGCCCTTCTCCAGATGCTCAACGATCTTCATGGCGTCCGTCCCGCGCGTCTCCGCCATGGCCTGCGCCATGATCTTCAATGCGCAGTAGTCGCCCCAGGCCTGGTTCTCCGGCGGCCGGTTGTACTTCGCGTTGAACGCCGACACGAACCGCTTGGTCGCCGGCGTGTCGATGAGGTGGTGCCAAACCACCGGCCAGGTCCCGCCGAAGTTCCCCGCCCCCGCGCCCCAGGCCAGCGCGGTGTCGAACCCGAAGCCCGCGGTGGGGAAGCGCAACCCGTACTCGCCGTACTGCTTCAGGAAGTTGGTGATCTGGTTGCCGGCGAGGTTCGAGATCACGAGGTCCGGCCGCCCCTGCCGTATCTTCAGCAGCACCGGCGAGAAGTCCGTGAGGTCCGTAGGCACCAGATCCTCGGTCGCCACCTGCGCCCCGTTCTCGGCGGCGAAGCGCCGCGCGACTTTCGACAAGTCGTGGCCGAAGGCGTAGTCCGCCGTCATGAAGTGCCACTTCTTCCCGCGCGCCAAGCCGTCGCGCAGCAGGGAGCGGCCGACGGTCTTCACGTACATCGAGTTCTGCGCCTCGGTGTGGAACATGAAGCGCTGGCAGTCGCTGCCGCGCAGCGCGTCGCTGTTGGCACCGGTGTTGAAGAACAGCGCCTTCTCGCGCTGCACCACCTGCGCGATGCCGAGCGCGGTGGCCGAGGAGATCTCGCCGATGATGCAGGCGACCTTGTCGCGCTGCACCAGCCGCTCCGCCTTGGCGCTGCCGGTCTGCGGGTTGACGCTGTCCTCCACCAGCAGCTCGATCCGCCGGCCGAGCACGCCGCCCGCCGCGTTGATCTCCTCCGCCGCGAGTTGCACCGCTTGCACCGCGAACTCGCCCAACGGGCCGAGGAATCCAGTGCGCGGCGTCAGGTGGCCGATGCGGATGGCCTCCGACTGCCCGTAGGAGATCGCCGGCATGGCCAAGGCCGCGCCGCCGCCGAGCAGCACCGCGCGTCGCCCCGGACGGGGCAGGGTTCCGTTGGACATTCTTTCCTCCACTCGTGTCTTGGTGGCCAGGATTCGGCCTTGCCCCGATCGGAGCCCCTCGCCGCCGCCCTGTCCAGGCCCTCGCCGTCACTCCATCGTGGCCCCGGATGCGCGGACGACCGGCGTCCAGACCGCCACCTCCTCGCGCACAAAGCGCTGCGCGTCCTCCCCGAACAGGCGGCCCGGCGCGGTCGCGGTCTCGGCGTAGCGGCGGACGACGTCCGGCGCTTGCAACGCTTCCCGCACCACCGCGGCCAGCCGTTCCAGGATCGGGGGCGGCGTGCGCGCGGGCGCCGCGATGCCGGACCAGCCGTCCACCACCAAGTCGCGGAAGCCCAGCTCGCGGAACGTCGGGATGTCCGGGAAGGCCGGGACGCGCTCCGGCCAGGTATGCGCCAGCGGGCGCAGCGCCCCGCTTCGGATGTTGGCGCTGGCAGCGGTCAGGCTGTCCACCATTGTCGGCAGCACCCCGGCCGCGACGTCCGTGGCCGCTTGCGCGGCGCCCCGGTAGGGCACGTGCGTCATGGCCAAGCCGCCCCCGGCGGCGGCCAGGAAGCGGAGCATAACGAGGTGCGGCATGGAGCCGATGCCGGAGGTGCCGTAGCTGATCGCGCCCGGCCGCCGCCGCGCCTCGGCCAGGAGGTCGGCCACCGTGCGGATCGGCAGGTCGGGCCGCACCAGGATGAGGTAGGGCGTGCTCATCACCATGGCGACGTGGGCGAAGTCCCGGTCCGGATCCCACGGGATGCGGTCGCCGCCCAGCACCTTGCCGACCGCCATGGCGCTGATGACCGAGAGCAGCAGCGTGTACCCGTCGGGCACGGCGCGGGCGACCTGGCCGGTGCCGAGCGTCGCCCCCGCGCCGGGCCGGTTCTCGACGACCACCGATTGCCCGAGCCGCCGCGACATCTCGCCGGCCAGGATGCGGGCGATGATGTCGGTGGTGCCGCCGGGTCCGAAGGGCACGACGAACCGGATGGGCTGGGCCTGCGGCCAGGGCGCCTGGGCGAGCGCCGGCGCGGCGAGGGCGCCGGGGAGGCCGAGGGCGGCGCGGCGCGGGATGGTGTGGGGCATCGTCCTCCTCGTCCGGCCGGCGCAGCATGGGCGGGGAGACGGGCGCGTCCATCCCTCCCCCAGATCAAAGTTGCGCCGGGCGCCGGGCGGGTGCTACCGGCGGGAGGTGCTCGACCCAACATAGGTCGCGCTGAGGAATCGCGAGCGGATGCCGAGCACGTTGACCGGTTTGGGATTGGGCGAGGCCCCGCTCGCGCGGCCGAAGGCGGCCACCGCAAGCAAGGATTCCGCGCGCCTGTGAACAAGGCGATCGTCCCGGCGTTGGGCGGGCGCGTGCCCGGGGGCTCCCGGTTGGACCTGGCCGACGGCCCGCCCCTGCCTTTCCTCGCATTCGCGCGCGACGTGCAGCCCCAAACGCCGCTGCGCGCCCGGATCACCGAGGCTTACCGGCGCCCGGAGGAGGAGTGCCTCCCGCCCCTCCTCGCCGCCGCGACCCTGCCGGAGCCCGTCACCTCGGCCGCGCGCGATCTGGCGCGGCGCTTGGTGGAGGCGCTTCGGGCCAAGGGCGGTCGCCGCGGCGGCGTGGAAGCGCTGATGCGGGAGTTCTCGCTCTCCTCCCAGGAGGGCGTGGCCCTGATGTGCCTGGCCGAGGCGCTGCTCCGCATCCCGGACAGCGCCACCCGCGACGCGCTGATCCGCGACAAGGTGGGCGCCGGCGATTGGCGATCCCACCTCGGCCACAGCCCGTCCCTCTTCGTGAACGCCGCCACCTGGGGCCTCGTCGTCACCGGCAAGCTGACGGCCACCAACAGCGAAGCGGGGCTGGCGGCGGCGCTGACCCGGCTGATCGGCCGGGGCGGCGAGCCGGTGATCCGCCGCGGCGTGGACCTCGCCATGCGGATGCTGGGCGAGCAGTTCGTGTCCGGCCAGACCATCGAGGAGGCGCTGGACAACAGCCGCCGGATGGAAGCGAAGGGCTTCCGCCATTCCTACGACATGCTGGGCGAGGCCGCCGCCACGGCTGCCGACGCGGAGCGCTACTTCCGCGATTACGAGGGTGCCATCCACGCCATCGGCCGGGCCGCCGGCGGGCGCGGCGTCGTCGAAGGCCCCGGCATTTCGGTCAAGCTCTCGGCGCTGCACCCGCGCTATTCCCGCGCGCAGCGGGAGCGGGTGGCGGGCGAGCTGCTGCCGCGCGTGCTGTCGCTGGCCGTGCTGGCCCGGCGCCACGACATCGGCCTCAACATAGACGCCGAGGAAGCCGACCGGCTCGACCTCTCGCTCGACATCCTGGAATCGCTCTGCTTCGCGCCGGAGCTTCAGGGCTGGGACGGCCTCGGCTTCGTCGTGCAGGCCTACGGCAAGCGCGCCTTCCCCGCGCTGGACTGGCTGGTGGACCTCGCGCGCCGCAGCGGCCACCGCTTGATGGTCCGGCTGGTGAAGGGCGCCTACTGGGACACCGAGATCAAGCGCGCCCAGGTGGACGGGCTGGAAGGCTTCCCGGTCTTCACCCGCAAGCTCCACACGGACGTGTCTTACCTCGCTTGCGCGCGCAAGCTGCTGGACGCGCCGGACGCGGTGTTCCCGCAGTTCGCCACCCACAACGCGCACACGCTGGCGACCATTCACGCCATGGCGGGCGCGGACTTCCACCCCGGCCGCTACGAGTTCCAGTGCCTGCACGGCATGGGCGAGCCGCTCTACGAGGAGGTGGTCGGCCCCGGCAAGCTGGACCGCCCCTGCCGCATCTACGCGCCCGTCGGCACGCACGAAACGCTGCTCGCCTATCTCGTGCGCCGCTTGCTGGAGAACGGCGCCAACTCCTCCTTCGTCAACCGCATCGGCGACCCTTCCGTGCCGGTGGAGGCGCTGGTCGCCGACCCGGTCGAGGCCGCGCGCGCGATTGAACCCATCGGCGCCCCGCACCCGCGGATCGCCCTGCCGCGCGCGATGTTCGGGGCGGAGCGGCCGAACTCCGCCGGGCTGGACCTTTCGGACGAGCGGCGCTTGGCGTCCTTGTCCGCCGTTCTGCTGGACGGTGCCGACGCCCCGCTCACCGCGGCGCCCCTCCTGGGCGACCGCGAGGCGGCCGGGGAAGCGCGCGAGGTTCGCAACCCCGCTGATTGCCGCGACTTGGTGGGCCGCGTGGTCGAGGCAACGCCGGAGGTGGTTGACGCCGCCCTCGCCCAGGCGGTCGCCGCCGCGCCCCTCTGGGGGACCACCCCGCCGGCCGAGCGCGCCGCTTGTCTGGAGCGCGCGGCGGACCTGATGGACCAGCGGATGCCCGCGCTCCTCGGCCCCATCGTGCGCGAGGCCGGCAAATCGCTGGCGAACGCCGTTTCCGAGGTGCGCGAGGCGGTGGACTTCCTCCACTACTACGCCGCCCAGGTCCGCGGCGGTTTCAACAACGACACGCACCGGCCGCTCGGCCCGCTGGTGTGCATCAGCCCTTGGAACTTCCCGCTCGCCATCTTCACCGGCCAGGTCGCCGCGGCGCTCGCCGCGGGCAACCCGGTGCTCGCCAAGCCAGCCGAGGAAACGCCGCTGGTCGCCGCGCTCGCCGTGCGGCTGCTGCGCGAGGGTGGCGTGCCGCCCGCCGCCGTGCAGCTCCTGCCCGGCGGCGGCGAGGTCGGCGCGCGCCTCGTGGCCGACCCGCGCACGCGCGGGGTGATGTTCACCGGCTCCACCGACGTGGCGCGGCTGATCGCGCGCCAACTCGCCGAACGCCACAACCCGGACGGCCGCCCCGTCCCGCTGATCGCCGAGACGGGCGGGCAGAACGCCCTGGTGGTGGACAGCTCCGCTCTGGCCGAGCAGGTGGTGGCCGACGCGGTGGCCTCCGCCTTCGACAGCGCCGGCCAGCGCTGCTCCGCCCTGCGGGTGCTCTGCTTGCAGGAGGACGTGGCCGACCGGACGCTCGCCATGCTCAAGGGCGCGATGGCGGAGCTTGCCGTCGGCAACCCCGACCACCTGTCCACCGACGTCGGCCCGGTCATCGGGGCGGAGGCGCAAGGCAACATCCTCGACCACGTCGGGGCGATGCGCCGGAAGGGGCACGCGGTCCACGCGCCGCCCCTGCCGGACGCGTGCCGCTTCGGCACCTTCGTGGCGCCGACCCTCATCGAGATCGGCGGCTTGGCCGAGCTGGAGCGTGAGGTCTTCGGCCCCGTGCTGCACGTGCTGCGCTTCCGGCGCGACCGGCTGGACGCGCTGGTGGAGGAGATCAACGCCACCGGCTACGGCCTGACCTTCGGCGTCCATTCGCGCATCGACGAGACCATCGCCCGCGCCAGCGAGCGCGCCTCCGCCGGCAACGTCTACGTCAACCGCAACCTGATCGGCGCGGTGGTGGGCGTGCAGCCCTTCGGCGGGCACGGGCTGTCCGGCACGGGCCCCAAGGCGGGCGGGCCGCTGTATCTTCGTCGGTTGCTGTCCGCCTGCCCGGCCGAGCCCGATCTGCCGGCCGTCCCGGCGTCCCCGCCAGCCGCCGTCGCTTGGTGCGACTGGCTCAAAGCGCGCGGGCACGCTGCGGCGGCCGAGCGCTGCGCCATGTACGCGGAACGCTCCCGGCTCGGGTTGAGGCTGGACCTGCCCGGCCCGGTGGGCGAGGCGAACACCTACTCCCTCCGCCCCAAGGGCCCGGTGCTCTGCGTGCCCGCCACCGAGTTCGGCTTGCTCGTGCAGGTCGGCGCAGCGCTCGCCACGGGGAACGCCGCGCGGGTTTTCGCCCCATCGGCGTCCTTGGCAGGCTTCGCCGATGCCCTCCCGGCCGAATTGCGCCCGTCGGTGGCGATTATTGGGAGCCGCACCGCCAGCGGCTGCGTTGCAGCATTGTTCGAAGGGGGCAGCGAGTCGCTCCGCGGACTCGTCCACGAGATCGCGGAGCTCCACGGGCCGATCCGGCCGGTCTTCGCCGTTATGCCCGACCCGCTGCGTGTTGGAACGGAGAACTACCCCTTGGAATTCCTGCTGGAAGAACGCTCGATCAGCACAAACACCGCCGCCGCCGGCGGGAACGCCAGCCTCATGGCCATCGGCTGATGCGGGGGTACGACCGGGCGGGCTTTCGCCTCAAGACCACGGCCGATGTAAATGGTTCGGTTTCCGCCGCTGCTCGTCGGCACTCGTTCGTTTCAAACGAGCAACACGCCTCACGGTTATGTTATGGTGCGGCCAAGTCAACCGCACGGTCGTCCATGGTCAAGATCATAAGCTGGAACCTCCTCCGCCTGGTCGGCGCTTCGCTGGGCGATGTCGCCCGGCTGATCCGGCTCCACGAGCCGGACCTCCTGCTCATGCAAGAGGCGACGGAGGAGATGGACGGGCTGCCCGCGCTGCTCGGGGGCGACTACCACCGCACCCTGCTGCCGGGCCGCGTCCACGGCCTCGCCGCTTGGAGCCCGGAGCCGCTGCCCTCCACCGCGACGGTGCTTCCCTTGCCCCCCGGCGCAATGTTCCATCGGGTCTGCCAGCTCATCGACCTCGGCCCGTTCACGGTGGCGAACGTGCATCTCTCGCACGGCCAGGTGCTGAACCGCCGCCAGCTCCGGCGCATCGCCGGCGTGCTCCCGCCTCGCGCCGCCATCCTCGGCGACTTCAACCTGGTCGGGCCGACCTTCCTGCCCGGCTTCCGCGACGTCGGGCCGCGCGAGCCCACGCACATCGCGGGCGACATGATGCCTTTGCGGATCGACCGCTGCCTCGCGCGCGGCCTTGACTGCTTCTCGGCCGGTGCTCTGGACCGGGGCGCCTCCGACCACCGGCCCATCATCGTGGAGCTGAGCACGGCCGCGGCGCGGGGCACGATGGTCGACACCGCGCGGCGGCGCGCCGCCGCGGCCTAGCCTCCCCGCCGGGCGGGGCGCGCCGTCACAGGTACGGCTCGATCGGGAGCCATCCCAGGACGCGCGCCAGGACGCGGCGGGTCAGGGTGGTTTCCGGCTCGCCGCGCAACGGTCCTTGGGCGCGGCCGTCGCTCCAGGCCAGGCGCCCGTCGGCGTCCAGGCGCACCGCCCAGCTCCGCACCGGGTCGGTGAGCCGGGAAACCTCGTCGCACAAGCGGCCGGCCACCGCGGGATCTCGCACGAAAGTCCCCATCTCGGTGTTGAGGTGGGCCGAGCGCGGATCGAAGTTGAAGGAGCCGACGAAGGCCAGTTCGCCGTCCACGCAGAACGCCTTGGTGTGCAGGCTGGCGTTGCCGCCCGAGCCGAGCAGGCTCGCGCCTTCCTGCCCGCCGCGCTTCAGCTCGCGCAGCTCGACGCCGGCCCGCAGCAGGCGCCGGCGGTGGCGGGCGTAGCCGCCGTGGACGGCCAGCACGTCCGTCGCGGCCAAGGAGTTCGTCACCACCACGACGCGCACGCCGCGGCGGACCAGCCCGGCCAACAGCCGCGCCCCGCGCCGGCCCGGCACGAAGTAGGGCGACACGATGAGCACCTCGCGCTCGGCGGCGGCGATGGCGGCCCGGACCTCGGCCAGCAGCCCCGGCGCGCGCCGGCGCCCCAGGCCCTTGCGAGGCGGGTCGGCGGCGATCCGGACCCGCTCGGTCGGCACCAGGACGCGCCCTTCCGCCAGCAGCCCGGCCAAGTCCGGACCGGCCGCCGAGTGCGCCAGGTAGTCTGAGGCCGCAGGTGCTTCGGCCGTGGTTTCGAGCCGCCGGCGCAAGCCGTCCAGGCCGCCGGCGGGCCGGCTTCCGCGACGCGGCGTCGCCGCCGCGGCGGCGAGCGCCTGCACCGGCCGCACTCGGCGGCTTTGCCAGTAACGATCGAAGTGCGCGACGGCTTGCGCGGCGGCTTTTCCCTCCACCACCAAGTCGAGGTCGCGGAAATTGAACTGGCTGGCCGCGCCGAAGTATTCGTCGGCGACGTTGCGGCCGCCGCCCACGAAGAGGCGGCCGTCCGCGATCCACGCCTTGTTGTGCATGCGGTGGTTCAGCCGGTAGCTCGCCAGCAGGAAGTCCACCGCGGCGCCGAACGCGCCCCAGGAGCGGACGCGGAAGGGGTTGTAGAGCCGGACCTGGACGGCCGGGTGCTCGGCCAGCGCTTCCACCTCGCGGTCGCGGCCGCGCACGTAGAGGTCGTCGAGCAGGACCCGGACGCGCACGCCGCGGTCGGCCGCGCGCAGCACCTCGCGGGCGAGCAGCGCGCCGGTCGTGTCTCCGTTCCAGGTGTAGTATTGCAGGTCGAGCGTTTCGGCGGCGGCGCGGGCGCTGAGGGCGCGCAGCGCGAAGGCCACGCGGTTGTCGGACACGAGCGACACGCCCGCCGCGCCCGGCGTTCCGAGGACCGGGATCGCCGCCTCGGCCGCGCCACCGGGACCGCCATCCCGCCCCGTCGCCGCTCCGGTCTCGCTGATCACGCCGCCAGACAGCACCCAACCGCTCCGATCTGCGCCGCCCCGTGGTCGGTACGCCCGCCCCGGCACTCGAATACGCCGGTCCCGCCGTGGAGCGCCGATCACGAAGAGGCTGTTCGCGGAAACACCATCGGCGGCGGGAGCCCCACCGTGCCCGCCAAGGATACATCGCAACGCGGCCGACGCACAAAAGGCCAAGCCGCGCCCTTGTCTCCGCGGCAGACCGGGCGGGAGGCGCGGGGCCCTCGGCTGGGCGGCGGTCCGGCGTGGCGATCCGCTCCGGCACAGCCCTTGCTCGGGGAGCGTGTGCCGCCGGGGGTGGCGTGGGCTACCGTTCGGACGCAGGGCGCGCGTCCAAGGGGCGCGGCGCCGGTTGGGCTGAGCGGGAACGGTGGAGCAGAACGGATGATCCAGACGCTTCGGGGCGCCGCGTGCGCCCTCGCGCTCGGCACGCTCGGCGTGTCGGCCGGCACGGCCGCGGCGCAGGAGGGCGGCGGCGCTTCCTGGCCGAGCCGGCCGATCCGCATGGTAGTGCCCTTTCCGCCCGGCGGCGGCACCGACTCTCTGGCGCGCATCGTGGCGCAGCACCTCCAAGGAGCGCTCGGCCAGCCGGTCGCGGTGGAGAACCGCAGCGGCGGCTCGGGCGTGGTGGGGACGGAGGCGGTCGCGAGGGCGGCGCCCGACGGCTACACCTTGGCGATGACGGCCAGCGGGCCGATCACCATCCTGCCGCAGATGATGGCGGCCCCGCCCTACGACCCTCTCCGCTCCTTCGCCTACGTCGCCATTCCCGCCGCCACGCCCCTGTTCATGGTGGTGCCGCCCGCCTCGCCCGCGCGGGGCGCTGCGGAGTTCGCGGACTGGGCCAAGCGCGAGCCGGGGCGGCTGAATTTCTGCTCCATCGGCGTCGCGTCCCCGTCCCACCTCTCCGGCGAGATCTTCCTGCGCGCCTTCGGACTGCGGATGGAGCACATCCCGCACCGCGGCAGCGCCCCCGCCCTGACGGACACGATGGCGGGGAACTGCCAGATGCTGTTCGACAGCGGCTCCTCCTCCGCGCCGCTGGTCCGGGCGGGATCCTTGCGCGCCCTCGGCGTGACCGCGTCGCGGCGATTGGAGGCCTTCCCCGAGGTGCCCACGATGGTCGAGCAAGGGGCGACGGGTTTCGAGGCGAGCACCTGGTCGGGCGTGGTCGCGCCCGCGGGAACGCCGCCCGCCGTGGTGGAACGCTTGAACGCCGAGATCCGCCGCTTGGCCGCGACGCCCGCGGAGCGGCGGCGCGTGCAGGATCAGGGCGGGGTGCCGCTGGACCTTTCCCCGGCGCAAGCGACGGAGTTCGTCCGGCGCGAGATCGACGGCTGGGGCACGGTCATCCGCGCGGGCAACCTGCGGCTGGATTGACGCCCCGGGTCACTCGTAGACGAAGGCGGGGTCGTCGAGGTCGATGGCGGGCAGTTCGTCCTTCTCGGCCCAGTGGTCTTGGGTGTGCTGCCATTCGCGCTTGTTGCCCCGCTTGGGCAGCAGGTGCATCCCGCGCATCAGATAGCCGGGGTTGAAGTCCTCCGGGTCGATCCAGGGCAGCAGGGGCATGTCCTGGTCTTCCGGCCGGAGGGCCACCGTGACCTTCCTCGCGCCCTTGTCCTTCATGCGGTTGAGCAGCCGGCACACGAAATCCGCGACCAAGTCCGACCGCAGGGTCCAACTGGCCCGGAAGTAGCCGAAAACCCAGGCGAGGTTGGGCACGCCGGTGAACATCATGCCGCGGTAGGTGACGGTGTCGGAGAAGACCAGCGGCTCGCCGTCGATGGCGAAGCGGATGTCGCCGAGGACGTTGAGGTGGAAGCCCGTGGCCGTCACGACGACGTCGGCTTCGAGGACCTTGCCGGACTGGAGCAGGATGCCGTTTTCCGTGAAGCCCTCGATCTCGTCGGTGGCGACCGAGGCCTTGCCGGCGGCGATCGCCTGGAAGAGGTCGGCGTCCGGGATGAAGGCCAAGCGCTGCCGCCAGGGCCGGTAGCTGGGCGTGAAGTGCGTCTGCACGTCGTAGTCGGGGCCGAGGTGGGCGCGCACCTGGCCCAGCAGCTCCTGCGTCACCTTCTCGGGCTCGGTGAAGGTGCGGCGGGTGAACTTGTCCTGCTCGCTCAGGATTTTGCGCCGGACGATCTCGTGGATCCACGACTCGTCGATGCCCAGCTCGCGCAGCTCGTCGGCGATCTCGATGGCGTTGCGGCCGGTGCGGAAGTAGGTCGGCGAGCGTTGGAGCATGGTGACGTGGGCGCACTTGCCGGCGACCGCCGGGATCAGCGTCGCGGCGGTGGCGCCCGAACCGATGACGACCACCTTCTTGCCCGCGATGTCCAGGTCGTCCGGCCAGGTCTGCGGGTGGACGATCCGGCCTTTGAAGCTGTCCATCCCCGGCCATTCCGGCGTGTAGCCCTCGGAATGCCGGTAGTAGCCCTGGCACATCCACAGGAAGTTCGCGGTGAAGCGGACCGCCTCGCCGGTGTCCGTGCGGGTGGCTTCGACCGTCCAGAGCTTCCGCTCGCTCGACCAGCTCGCGGCGTCGATCCGGTGCCGGTAGCGGATGCGCGAGGCTAGGCCGTTCTCCTCGATGACCTCGCCCATGTACTTCAGGATCTCGGCGGCGGTCGCGATCGGCGCGCCGGTCCACGGCTTGAAGCGGTAGCCGAAGGTGTAGAGGTCGCTGTCGGAGCGGATGCCGGGATAGCGGTGGGTCAGCCAAGTGCCGCCGAAGCTCTCCTGCGATTCGAGCACGACGAAGCTCGTCCCGGGGCATTGCTTCGTCAGGTGGTACGCCCCGCCGACGCCGGAGATGCCTGCGCCCACGACCACGACGTCGAAGTGCTCAACCGTCCGCGGTTCGGTTTCGGCGAGTGTTGCTGCCTCGGACATCGGTTCCGACCCTGTTCATTGATTGGCGACCTGCCGCGTCCCGGGTGCCGACCGCGACGTTCCCGGGAGCACGGGCGATCCAAGGAGCGGATGAAGCTTTGGTCAATGGCGAGCAGACAGCCGCAACGGATTCGCTTCCCTGCGGCGTCGGTGCTCTCAGCCCTGTCGAGGCGTGGCGGATGGGGTGGGATTCGAACCCACGATACGCTTTTGACGTATACGCACTTTCCAGGCGCGCGCCTTAGACCGCTCGGCCACCCATCCCGCGAGGCGGCGGACCATAGTCAACCGCTTGGTGCCGGGCAACCGCCGGATCGCGCCTGCCGCGTGGCCTACATGCTCGGCAAGCGGCGGAAGCCGGGCTCCGCCGGCGGTTCCGCGAAGCTTTCCGTGATGCGATCGACGCGTGCCAAGGACGGGCCGCGGCGGCACGAGGTGAGCAGCGCCTGCACCGCCGCCCCGTCGCCCGCCACCACCGCTTCCACGCTGCCGTCCCGCCGGTTGCGGACCCAGCCGTAGAGGCCGAGGCGCGACGCTTCGCGCACCAGCCAATCGCGGTAGCCGACGCCGTGGACCCGCCCTTCGATCCGCAGGTGGCGCGCGTTCATCCGCCGCCGGCGCCGCCCCGCGCCAGCGCCAGCAACCGCGCCGCCTGCTCCACCTCGGCGGCGATGCGCGCCCGGCGCGCGGCGGCTTCCGCGTCCTCGCCCCAGAACCGCTCCTGGAAGGTTTCGTCGACGGTGGCCAAACGCAACGCCTCGGCCGCGTCGAGCCGCCCTTCCACGACCGCCAAGCCGAGCACCAAGCTGCCGAAGGCCGGCACGAACACGCCGAGCGCGACCAGGTCGAGCGGCGGCAGCGCGAGGACGGCGCGGCGCAGCGCCGCCAAGGCTTCGGGGGGCTGCGCCACCGGCATCAACCCGGCGGTGACGCGCAGCAGGGCGTCGTGGCGGCGCGCCGCCCAGTCCAGCAACGGCTGCCACCCCTCGGCCTGGAGCGCGGCCAAGCGCGGGTCGTCGGCGCGGTAGCAGAGCAGGTCGGTTTCGGCGTACCTCGCCAAGCCCTCCGCCACCGGCGCCGGGTCGGGGGCCACCCGCTCCTGCGCCGTGCCTGCGAGCCGGGTGAGCGGCACCTCGGCCGGCGACATGTCGCCGCCCTTGGCGCCGCCGCCCGCCGCGTCCCATTCGGCGGCCACGGCCTCCGCCAGCCGCTCGCTCACCACCGCCAACGGCGTCCCGCCCGGCAGCCGCACCGGCTTGCCGTCCAGCAGCACGCCGAAGCCGTCCGGGCTCCTGTCCACGGTCGCCCGATCCCAGAAACGCTTCATGCCCGCCTACCTGCCACGACCGAACAAACCGCGCAGCACCTCTTCCGCTTGCCTGGGCAGATCGCGCTGCGCGCCTCCCGGCCCGCCGCCGGACGGCGCGGGCGCGGGCGGTGCGGCCACGGGCGCTGACTGCGCGGCGGACGGCGGGCTGGACGACGGCAGGGCGCCGGCGCGGCCGCCGCGCGCGGCGGCGAGTTGGGAAGCGCAGTCGGGCAAAGGCGGGCCGCTCCCGCCGCCGAAGGCGCCGGCCAAGGCTTGCAGATCCCGGTCCGGCGTCCGCTGCAAGGACAGCAGGGCGCCGAGGCCGGCCGCCACCGCCGCTTCGCGCGAAACGCCGACGCGCGGCGCGGCCAGCGTGCCGGCCACGTTCACCGGCGCGCGCAGCGCGACGTTGCCCACGCGCACGTCGGGCAGCAGCCGGATCGCCAGGGTTTCGTCGCGCAGGTTCACGCCCCCTTCCCCGCTCACGCGGCCGATGCCGGTTTCCGCCAACAGCGCCCGCAAGCGCGCGGTGCCGGTCTCCGCTTGCACCCGCAACGCGCCGCACGGGAACGGGATCGCGCCGCCCGCGCCAGCGCCTTGCGGCATCACGGCGCGGCGCAACTCGGGCGGCAAGCCTTCCAGCAGCGCGGCGTCGAACGCGCCGTCCACCAAGGCGAGGCCGAGATGGCCGGACAGGCCGCCGACCACGGTCCGCAGATCCCGCCCGGCGCCGCGCAAGTCGGCGTCGAGATCAAGCCGCCCGGCGACTCGCGGAGGCACCTTGAAGGCCGCCAGCGTCGGCGCGAGGTCGAAATTCGCCGCCTGCGCCGAAACCTGCAAGGCCGGCGGGTCCGCCGTCCCATCGGCGGAGCCGCGCACCATCGCTTGCCCGCCCGGCAAGGTGGCGAGGAAGGGATCGAGCCGCGCGCGGCCGTCCTCCACCGCCACGGCGACGAGCACCTGCCGCATCGGCACGCCGCCCGCCACGAGTTCCTCCAGCGTCCAGCGCAGGTTGCCTTCCGCGACCCGCAGCGCCGCCCAGGGCAGGGGGAGGTCCGGGACCAAGCGGCCGTCCTTCGGCGCCTTCGGCGGGGCGGCGGCCCCGGGCTCCGGCGCCGCCGCGGCGGCGGGTGGCGGGAGCAGCGCGTCCAGGTCGAGGCGGCGCGAGGCCAGTTCGCCGAGCAGCCCCTGACGTTGCCCGATGACGTAGGTGAGGTCGCCCGCCGCGTCCCCGGCCGAGGAGGAAACGCGCAGCCCGCGGAAGAACGCGCCCGCCCCGAAGCCGCGCCCCCGTTCCGCGACGCGGGAGTCGAGCGACAGGTCGCGCACCGCCGGCAACGGCCGCCCGGCCAGCGGCGACAAGGCCGCCAAATCCGGCACGCGCAGCGCCAGTTCCAGGTCGAAGCCGAGCGCTCCCCTGGTGATGTCGGCGATGCGCCCCTTGATGGCGGCGGTCGCCGCTCCGGCGCCGAAGCCGAGGTCGATCGGCCAGGGTTCCGGCGCGGCGGCGCCGAACAGCAACCGCCGCGGCGCGCCCAGGCTGCCGGAGAGCCGCAGCGGGATGTCCCCGGCGGAGGCTTGGGCCTCCACGGCGAAGGGCGCGTCGTCCCGGGGCACGTCCGCGCGGAACCCCGACAGCCTCAACCCCGGCCACAGCCAGGACAGGTCGTTGGCCCCGACGGACACGCGGAGGTCTGAGAAGCGCGGAAATCTCCTGCCGGCTTCGGGTCCGGGGTCGGAAAGGGTGGCGGCGAAGTCGAGGTCGCGCAGCGGCGGCGTCGGCAGGTTCGGCGTGGTCGCGGCGAAGCGCGCGAGGTCGGATACCTTCGCGGCCACCGCAACGCGCCAACCACGCCCCCGCAAAGGCTGCGACGCGCTGCCCTCCACCCGCGCCTCGGCGCCCCCCGCGGCCACGGTCAGCCGCACCGGCCAAGGCGAGGCTTCGCTGGCGCCGAACAAGCGCGCGGGGCCTCCCGCTTCGCCCTGCGCGGTGACGGGCAGGTCGTCCAGGACCGCGGCGCCGTCGAACCGCAGCAAGCCGTCCGCGCCCGCCACCGGCTCGGTGCGGAACCGCTCGACGGCGAGGGTGCGGGTCCGGCCGGTTTGGCCGTTGCGGTAGGTGAAGCGGCCGTCGGAGACGACCACGCGCTCCACCGAGAGCGGCGGCGGGCGCGGGGTGGCGACGACCGCTGTTTCCGGCGCCGGGGCGGAGGGGGTCGGCGCGGGCGGAGCATCCGTGGGCGTGGCACCACCGGGCGGCGGGGCGGCGCCCATCGGGGCGAAGGCCCAGTTGGGGCGCCCGTCGGCGTCCGTTTCCAGCAGGATATCGGGCGCCCGGAGCACCAGCCGGCGCAGCTCCAACCGGCGGGACAGCAGCGGCAGCAGCGCGAATTCCGCTTCCACGCGGCCCACCCGCGCCATCTCCGGCCGCGAGCCGCCGGGCATGTTGGCCAGCGCCACGTCTTCCAGCGTCACGGTGGGGAACAGGGAAAACTTGAGGCCGACCGGCCCGGCCAGGGTCAATTGCCGCCCTGTCCTCGCCTCCACCGCCGCCGCGATGCGCGGCTTTTGCGCTTCAGGGTCGAACCGCGCGACCGCCACACCGAGCGCAGCCGCCGCCAGCGTGAACAGCGCGGCGGGCACGAGGAGGACCCAACGGAGCCAGCGCTTCCGGCGGGGCGGCGCGGCGGCAGCGGCGGCGGCCATGCGGTTCTCCCGGGCGGGCGGGGGTGGCGTCAGCGCCGCGACACCGGCGACAGGTGCCGCGGCTTGGGCGTGCGCGGCGCCTCGAAGCCGAAAAAGGCGAAGCTCTCGCGCATGTGGGGCGGCGGCGGCGCGGCGACTTCCAGGATCCCGCCGTCCGGGTGGGGCAGCCGCAGCGCGCGGGCGTGCAGGTGGAGCTTGTTCGGCAGCCCTTCCATGTGCGCTTCCGCCCCGCCGTACTTGCCGTCGCCCAACACCGGGCAGCCCAGCGCCTCGGCGCAGTGGACGCGGAGCTGGTGGGTGCGCCCGGTCAGCGGCCGGAGTTCCAGCCAGGACACGCGCCGCTTGGCGGCGTCCAGCGTGCGGAAATCGGTGATCGCGCGCGCGCCCTCCCCCGGGTCGTCCACCGCGCGGGTGCGCTCGCCCCGGGGCCCGCCGAGCTTGGCCAGCGCCAAGTCTATCCGGCCCTCGGGCGCTTCGGGCCGCCCGACCACGAGCGCCCAGTAGACCTTCTCCACGTCGCGCCCGCGGAAGGCGGCGGCGAGGCGGGACGCGGCCGCGGCGCCCCGGGCCAGCACCAACAGGCCGGAGGTGTCGCGGTCCAGTCGGTGCACCAGCCTCGGCCGCTCCTCGGCCCCGAAGCGCAGCCCATCCAGCAACGAGTCCACGCTCTGGGCGATGCCTGGCCCGCCTTGCACGGGGAGGCCGTGCGGCTTGTCCAGCACCAGCATGCTGTCGTCCTGGTGGATGACCCGCGCCGCGAGGTCACGGGCCGCCCTTTCGTCCGCCATCGAAAGCGGCCGACGCCCCTCGCCGCCCGGGGCGGGCCCGTCGGGCAAGGGCGGAATCCGCACCTCCTGGCCTGGCTCCAGGCGCGTGTTCGCTTCGGCACGTTTGCCGTTTACGCGAACTTGACCGGTGCGGAGCATCCTCTGGAGCGCGCCCTGGGTCAGGCGCGGGAAATGCCGGCGGAACCAGCGGTCCAACCGCGTCTCCGCCTCGTCCTCCGCGACGGTCCGGTGCTCGATCGCCATGCCTTCAGGAGCTTAGTCCCGCCCGCGCCCGCCCGCCATGCCGCGGCGCCGCACACCGCGGCCCGCACCCAACGGAATGTGAAACGATCCAAATGCCCGCTCTGCGTTCTGCACCCGGAAGGTTTTGGTAAGGAAACGGCAGACATGGCGGATATCACGGGCAACGGGACGGTGAACGGCACCGACCAGCCGGATCAGATCACGGGCGGGACCGGCAACGACACCCTGATCGGCAACGCCGGCAGCGACGTGCTGAACGGCGGCGGCGGCTGGAACGTGGTGGCCTATTGGAGCTCGCCCAACCCGGTCGGCGTGCAGCTCGGCCGCGGGTTCACTTCGATGGACGGTTTCGGCGCCACCGACACGCTGATCAACATACACGGCGTCTTCGGCTCCGCCCACGGCGACGTGATCCTCGGCAGCAACTGGGGCGACCTCCTCGCAGGTCTCGGCGGGAACGACACGCTCGAGGGCCAGGACGGCGACGACGCCCTCAACGGGTACTCGGGCAACGACCGCATCAACGGCGGTGGCGGCAACGACACGGCCTACTTCGGCGGCAACCGCGCCGACTACACCGTCACCGCCATCAACGGCGGCTTCACCGTCACGCACAACAGCACCTTCGTGGAATGGGGCAGCGCGGTGAACGAGGGCACCGACACGGTGACCGAGGTGGAGCTTTTCCGCTTCGCCAACGGCACCGTTTCCGCGGCGGATGTGCTGGATCCCTCCGTGATCGCCCCGCCACCGCCGCCGCCGGAAGAGCCCAACAACCCGGGCTCCGACTCGCTGACCGGCACCGCCGGCAATGATTTCATCGACGCGCTCGCCGGCAACGACACCGTGAACGGCCTCGGCGGCAACGACACGCTGATCGGCGGCGCGGGCGACGACGTGCTCGACGGCGGCGCGGGGTACGACGTGGCGTCCATGGGCGGCTTCCGCGGCGCCGGCCCGCGCGCGTCCGGCAACGGCGGCGTCACCGTCACCACCTCCCTCGGCACCGACACGCTGACCAACGTCGAGGTGGCGTTCTTCGCCGACGGCCGTTTGGTGATGGACGCGGAGGACGCGGCGGCGCGGGTCGTGCGGCTGTACGAGGCGGCGCTCGACCGCCTGCCCGACCAAGGCGGCCTCAACTTCTGGATCGACGCGGTGCAGGATGGCCGGTCGCTGTCC